>LJNT01000110.1 GCA_001314685.1 Rhodobacteraceae bacterium HLUCCA09 | reverse complement strand
GGTCGTCAAGCGGCCCGGCGCCGCGGCACGCGCAGTGCCGAGATGGCCGGATCAGGGGCTGACACATGCGACACGCCCTGCCGTTCCGGCGCGCGGCTGGCGCAGCAGCGTCGCGCGAAACGGCAGGCTTGCGCCTTTAGGCGCCGGCCGACAGGCGATGCTCTTCGGAGCCCTTTATTCCCGTTGTCGAAAGTTGTAGGGCGAGATCAAAAGTCATTCCCTCGCGCGAACGACGCCGGGAGAACCCAGAGATCTTCTTACGGGGTGTCGGGCAGGTGGGTACCGTCAAGAGCGAGAAGAGTCGCGACCGCGGCAAGAAGACGCGGAACGCCAGGTCCGTCAAGCTTGACGCAGAGTCCGCGCGTCGATCGGAGCAGAAAACGCGCGACATGATCGTCGTGCTCGGCATGCACCGCTCGGGCACGAGCGCGCTGACCCGTGTGCTCAACTTGCTCGGGTGCGACATGTCCGAGAACATGCTCGCACCGGACAAGAACAACCCGGCCGGCTACTGGGAACCCGCTTCGCTCAACAGGTTCAACGAGGAACTCCTCGAGTCCGCCGGCTCTTCCTGGTCAGACTGGCTGCCCTTCAACGAGAACTGGTACAAGAGCCCCAAGTGCGACGCGGCCCGCAAGAGAGCGGTCGAACTTCTGGCGGAAGAGTATCCCGATACGCCGCTCGGCGTGATGAAGGACCCGCGGATCTGCCGCATCCTGCCGTTCTGGTTGCGCGCGCTGGACGATGCAGGCTTCAGCGTCAAGTTCGTCATCCCGATCCGCAACCCTCTGGAAGTGGCCGGATCGCTGCAGGACCGGGACGGATTCGAGGAAAGCCACGCCTTGCTGCTCTGGCTGCGCCACGTCCTGGAGGCCGAGGCCGCCTCCCGGGGGCTGCCGCGCAGTTTCGTCAGCTACCCCGGTCTTCTGGACGACTGGCGCCCGCGCCTCGAGAAGTCCCAGTCAGACCTCGGGATATTCTGGCCTCGGCTCTCGCGTCGCGTGGACGATGAGGTCGGGGCATTCCTTCAGGAGGAGTTACGCCACCAGAGGGTGCCCGAAGAGGCCATCGCAGAGGCCGACATGGGCGCCCCCGCCGTGACCGAGGCCGAGAGACTGCCCCAAGGGCTCGACTGCGTGGTCGAGGCGGGTGGGCATGCGGGCCTCAGGGCGCACGGCGCGTCGGTGCTCGGCCGCGGGCTCGACCTGATCGCCGTCTCGCTCGGCGCGCTTGCCGACGACGCGCTCATGGCCGAACTGAGGGCGGCGGCCGAGGGCTCGGGCGCGCGCCTGCACCTCGCCACCGGCGCCATCGGCGCGCTCGACGCCCTGTCGGCGGCGCGCGAGGGGGGCCTGACTCGCGTCGCCTATACGGGCCGAAAGCCACCCGCCGGCTGGGCCGGCTCGCCCGCGCAGGACCTGCTCGACCTCGCCAGCCTTGCGGCCCCCGCCACGCATTTCGAAGGCACCGCGCGGGCCTGCGCGCTGGCCTACCCCGGGAATGCCAACGTCGCCGCCGCCGTCGCGCTCGCCGGGATCGGCTTCGACGCGACGGAGGCGCGGCTCGTGGCCGACCCCGCGATCGACGCGAACCTGCACGAGATCGAGGCCGAGGGCGCCTTCGGCCGGCTGAGCTTCCGCATCGAGGGGCGCGGCCTGCCGGACAATCCCCGCTCCTCGGCGCTGACGGCCATGAGCCTGGTGCGCGCCGTGCGCGACCAGCGCCGCGCCGTCACCGTCGGCTGACGCCCCCCGGGCCCAGCACCTCGCCCACCCAGGCGGGCACCAGCTCCGTCGCCGGGCCGAGGCGGCTCTCGTCGAAGAGGCTCGCGACCTCCGAGCGGTCGAGCGTCAGCTCGAGCGTGCGCGCACCCGCCTCCGCCGCCTCCTGCACGAAGCCGGCGGCGGGATAGACCGTGCCCGAGGTGCCGATGGCCACGAACAGGTCGGCGCGCGCGAGATGGGCCGCGATCTCGTCCATCCGGTAGGGGATCTCGCCGAACCACACCACGTCGGGCCGCGCCGCCGCGCCCCCGCAGGCGGGGCAGGCCGTCGCGGGCGACATCTCGGGGGGCGCGTCCCACCGGTGGTCGCACGCCGCGCAGAGCGCGCGCTGGATCTCGCCGTGCATGTGGATGACGCGGGCCTGGCCGGCGCGCTCGTGCAGGTCGTCGATGTTCTGCGTGACCAGCACCACCTCGCCCGGCCACTCGGCTTCGAGCCGGGCGAGCGCGCGATGGGCGGCGTTGGGCGCGGCGCCCGCGCAATTGGCGCGGCGGGCGTTGTAGAAGGCGTGCACGAGGGCGGGGTCGCGGGCATGGCCCTGCGCCGTCGCCACGTCCTCGAGGTCGTAGCGCGCCCAGAGCCCGCCCGCATCGCGGAACGTGCCGAGACCGCTCTCGGCCGAGACGCCCGCGCCGGTGAGGATGACGATCTTCTCCATCCCGCCACCCTCGCGCGCCCGGTCCCGCAGGGCAACCGCGCGGGTCTCTCCCCCCGGCGCCCTCCCCCGTCGCCGGCTCGCGCGGCCGCGGCGGGATCTGCGTATTTCGGACAGAAAGAAGCAGGGGCCGCCGCGACGGGCGACGCGCGATGCGCGGGGCGGGGCTGGGCGGGGCGGAGGGCGGGGGAGCCACCGGAACGCGCCCCGACGCCCCCTGCCTGTGGGCCGCGCGGCGCTTTCCTGCTGGCTTTCGCCGCGGCTGCACGGTAACGCGCGGCCATCCCCTTTCAGGACGTTCCCATGGACCTGCGCAACATCGCCATCATCGCCCATGTCGACCACGGCAAGACGACGCTCGTGGACGAGCTGCTCAAGCAATCCGGCGCCTTCCGCGAGAACCAGGCGGTCGCCGAGCGCGCGATGGATTCGAACGCGCTGGAGCGCGAGCGCGGCATCACCATTCTCGCCAAGGCGACGAGCGTGGAATGGCACGGCACCCGCATCAACATCGTCGACACGCCCGGCCACGCCGATTTCGGCGGCGAGGTGGAGCGGATCCTGTCGATGGTCGACGGCGTCGTGCTTCTGGTCGACGCCGCAGAAGGCCCGATGCCGCAGACCAAGTTCGTCACCTCCAAGGCGCTCGCCCTCGGCCTGCGGCCCATCGTGGTGCTCAACAAGGTCGACAAGCCCGACGCCGAGCCCGACCGTGCGCTCGACGAGGTGTTCGACCTCTTCGCCGGCCTCGATGCCGACGAGGACCAGCTCGACTTCCCCCACCTCTACGCCTCGGGCCGCTCCGGCTGGGCCGACGCCGAGCTCGACGGGCCGCGCAAGACTCTCGACGCGCTGTTCCGCCTGATCGTCAACCACGTGCCCCGGCCGAAGCAGCAGGCGCGGCAGGGCGAGGATTTCCGCATGCTGGCCACCACGCTCGCCGCCGACCCCTTTCTCGGACGCCTGCTGACGGGGCGCGTCGAATCGGGCCGGGTGCGCACGGGCCAGACGGTGCAGGCCCTCTCCCGCGTGGGCCAGAAGATCGAGCAGTTCCGCGTGGCCAAGGTGCAGGCCTTCCGCGGCCTCGGCATGGACGAGATCGAGGAAGGGGTGGCAGGCGATATCGTCACGCTGGCCGGCATGCAGAAGGCCACCGTGGCCGACACGATCTGCGCCCTCGCGGTCGACGCGCCGCTGCCCGCCCAGCCGATCGACCCGCCGACGATCTCGGTCACCTTCGGCATCAACGACAGCCCGCTCGCGGGGCGCGAGGGCAAGAAGGTGCAGAGCCGCGTCATCCGCGAGCGGCTGATGAAGGAGGCCGAGACCAACGTCGCCATCCGCGTCACCGACACGCCCGGCGGCGAGGCCTTCGACGTTGCGGGCCGCGGCGAATTGCAGATGGGCGTGTTGATCGAGAACATGCGGCGCGAGGGCTTCGAGCTGTCGATCTCGCGCCCGCGCGTGCTGACCCGCGACGAGGACGGCCAGCGCATGGAGCCGGTCGAGGAGGTCACGGTCGACGTCGACGACGAGCATGCCGGCGCGGTGATCGAGAAGCTCACCGGCCCCCGCAAGGGCGAGATGGCCGAGATGCGCCAGCAGGGGGGCAAGACGCGCATCGTGGCACATGTCCCCTCGCGCGGGCTGATCGGCTATCACGGCGAGTTCCTGACCGACACGCGCGGCACGGGCGTGCTCAACCGTGTCTTCCACGGCTGGGCGCCGTGGAAGGGCGCCATCCCCGGCCGGCGCGCGGGCGTGCTCATCTCGATGGAGAACGGGCAATCCGTGGCCTACGCCCTGTGGAACCTCGAGGAGCGCGGGAAGCTGTTCATCGGGGCGCAGGAAGAGGTCTACGAGGGCATGATCATCGGCGAGCATTCCCGAGAGAACGATCTCGAGGTGAACCCGCTCAAGGGCAAGAAGCTGACCAACGTCCGCGCCTCGGGCAAGGACGACGCGGTGGCGCTGACGCCCCCCGTGCGGATGAGCCTCGAAGAGGCCATCGCCTATATCGACGACGACGAGCTGGTCGAGGTGACGCCGAAGGCGATCCGCCTGCGCAAGCGCTTCCTCGACCCGCACGAGCGCAAGCGGCAGGCCCGCGCGGCGGAATGAGGCCGCTCGCCGCAGCCCTCGCGCTCTGTGCCTGTGCCGCTGCGGCCGAGCCCCTTCTTTCCGAAACGCGAACCTGCCCCGGCACCGGCATCGCGGTAGCGGGCGCCGACCCCGCCCTCGCCGCCCACATCTGCCGCGTGGCGAGCACAACGGCCGAGCGGCTCTCGCGCTGCGGCCTGCCCCTCGGCGGGCCGGTGGCCATCGCGGTGGTCCCCGCCCTGCCAGAGGGCTGCGCCGGCCTCTACCATTGCGGCGAACGTCGGATCGAGATGCTGGCGCCCGCCGCGCTGGCCGCGGCGCGGCGCCCCGACACGGCCTTCGCCGCGATCCCCGAGGCGAGCTATTTCGACAGCCTCGTCGCGCACGAGCTCGCCCATGCCGCGCATGATGCCGTGCCCTGTCCCTTCGGCACTTGCGAGGTCACCGGCGAATACGTGGCCTATACCGCCCAGATCGCCGCCCTGCCCGAGGCCGACCGGGCCGCGTTCCTCGCCGCGGCCGGGGTGGGTGCGGCCACCCGGGCCGACCTGTCGCTCGTGCTGCTCAAGCTCGATCCGGCCCGCTTCGCCGCATCGGCCGTGCGCCATCTCGATGCCCGGCCCGATCCGTGCGCCTACCTCGCCGCCATCGGCCGCGGCGAGATCGTGCTCGACCGCGAGCGGCCCTGACCGGCAGGGCGCCCTCAGCCGGGCGCCACGCCGTCGCCCACCGCGATCAGTCCCGGCACGAGCACCCGGGCGCACCAGCCGCCATGGCCGCGCATCGCGGTGTAGCCGCCGTGGCCGAGCGCCGCCTCCATCCGCGAGCAGGGGGCGCAGGGGCCGGTGATCTCGATCTCCGCCGCGCCGAGGCGCAGACGCCGCCCGCGCAACGCCGCGAGATTGAGCCCCGACACGACAAGATTGCGCCGGAGCGTCTGCGGCGACACGCGCTCCAGCCCGGCGAGCGCGGCGATGACGGGCAGGTGCTCGGCCTGGATGAGCGTCAGCGCACGCTTGCCCCGGCGCGCCTGGTCGCCGTCCAGCCCTGCCGGCCCGAGCTGGGCCTCTGCGACCGGCTCGGGCGGGGCCAGGCGTGCGGGCCGCAGCAGGATCGCCTCGATCCGGCCCGCCTGGGCGTGGCGCGCCGTCATCTCGGCCAGCGTCAGCATCGCGGTGCCGGGGCTTCGCCGTTGACCGGCATCAAGGAGACGAACTGCCGCCGCGGCAATGATGAACCGCCCGGCAGGAGACAGACATGCGCGCACGACCGACCGTCCTCGCCACCGTCGCAGCCCTGGCGGTATCTGCAGCCACGGGCGCCATGGCAGAGCCCACCGCCTGCACCGACCCGATGCTTGCGGTCGACGCCCCCGACCCCGCCACCGCGGAGCGTGTCTGCACCGCGGCGATGACCGCGAAGGCGCAGCTCGCCGCCTGCGGACTGACGCAGAGCCGCGCCGTGAGCATGGAGATCGTGCCCCGGATCGACGGCCCGTCCGACACTTGCGTCGGCCTCTATCATTGCGGCACCGACAGGATCTCGCTCGTCGCGCCGTCCGCCGTGGCCGAGGTCATGCCAGGCGACAGCGTGTTCGCCACGCTCGACCCGGAGGTCTATTACGACAGCCTCATCGTCCACGAACTGGCCCATGCCCTGATGGAGCAGGCCGAGTGCGCCCACCCGCGATGCGACTCCGACAAGGAATATGTCGCCTACGCCATGCAGTTTCTCAGCCTGCCCCAGAGCGCGCGAGACACCCTCCTGTCGTGGCGCGAGCGGCCGGAAGAGGTGCCGCAGGTGCGGCTGAACGACATCCTGCTCTGGATGAAGCCCGACATCTTCGCCTTCACCGCATGGGCGCATTTCGACGCCCTCGATGACGGCTGCGCCTTCGTGCAGGGTGTTGTCCGGGGCGAGACGACGCTGAAGCTGCCGGAGCCCCTGCCCTAGGCGCCCTCGACGATCATCAGCTCCCGCTCCGAGGCGCCGCGCGCATGGCTCAGCGCCTCCTGGTAGGTGTCGGAGCGATAACAGGCCTCGGCCGCCTCGAGCGAGGGGAAGCGGGCGACCACGTTGCGCGGGCGCTCCTTTCCCTCGAGCTGCACGAAGCGGCCGCCGCGGGCGAGGAACTCGCCGCCATGCGCGGCGATGGCCTCGGTCGCGAGCGCGGCGTAGCGCGCATAGGCCGCCTCGTCGGTCACCGTGACATGGGCGATCCAGTAGCCCGGTTTGGTCTCGCTCATTCCGCCGCCACTCCCTGCAACACCTGCTCGGCCGCGGCGATCGCGGCCTCGGCATTGGCGGCATCCCTGCCGCCGCCCTGCGCCATGTCGGGCCGGCCGCCCCCGCCCTTGCCGCCGAGCTTGTCCACCGCCGCGCGCACGAGGTCGACAGCCGAAAGCCGCGCGGTCAGATCGTCGGTCACGCCGGCCGCAACCGCGGCCTTGCCGCCGGCATCCGCGATCAGCAGGATCGCCCCCGAGCCCAGCCGCTCCTTGTGGGCGTCGATCAGGCCCGGCAGGTCCTTGCCGGTGACGCCCGATAGAACCTGCGCAAGGAACGGCGTGCCGCCCACGTCGCGCGCCTGCGGCGCCGCGCCCTCGCCGCTGGCCTGCCCCCCACCCGCAAGCGCGAGCTGCCGGCGCAGCTCCGCCACCTCGGCGGCAAGGCTCTTGCGCTCGTCGACCAGCGCCTTGACGCGGTCCACCACCTCGTCGCGCGGGGCCTTGACGGCGCCCGCCACCGCGGCCACCCGCGCGGCCTGATCGGCCAGGTAGCGGCGCGCGGCCTCTCCGGTCAGCGCCTCGACCCGGCGCACGCCCGACGACGAGGCGCCCTCGCCCACCGTCACGAACAGCCCGATATCGCCGGTCTGGCGCACATGGGTGCCGCCGCAGAGCTCGATCGACCACGTCTCGCCATCGGCGCCCTTGCCCGTCGGCGCCCGGCCCATCGAGACCACGCGCACCTCGTCGCCGTATTTCTCGCCGAACAGCGCCTGCGCGCCGAGCGCGCGGGCGTCGTCGGTCGGCATGATCCGTGTCACGACCGGCGCGTTCTGCCGGATGAAGGCGTTGACCTCGGCCTCGACCGCCTCGATGTCGTCGCGCGAGAGCGCGGCGGTGTGGCTGAAGTCGAACCGCAGCCGGTCGGGCGCGTTGAGCGAGCCGCGCTGCGCGACATGCTCGCCAAGCCGCTGCCGCAGCGCCTCGTGCAAGAGGTGCGTGGCCGAGTGATTGGCCCGGATCGCCCCGCGCCGCGCATGGTCGACCTCGAGCTTCGCGGGCGTGCCGGGCTCGATCCGCCCCTGCTCGACCTCGGCGAAATGGATGTGCACGCCCGCCACCTTCCTGCAGTCGGTGATCCGCGCGCGGCCCTCGTCGGTGACGAGCGTGCCGCTGTCCCCGACCTGCCCGCCGGATTCGGCGTAGAACGGCGTCTGGTTCAGCACCACCTGCACCGTTTCGCCCGCGTGCGCGGTCTCGACCCGCCCGCCCTCCCCCACCACGGCCAGGATCTGCCCCTCGGCCGTCTCGGTGTCGTAGCCGAGGAAGTCGGTCGCGCCGTGCGCATCGGCGATGTCGAACCACACGCCCGCATCCGCCACCTCGCCCGAGCCAGCCCAGGCGGCGCGGGCCTTGCGCTTCTGTTCGGCCATCGCCGCGTCGAAGGCGGCGGTGTCGACGCCGCGCCCCCGCTCGCGCAGCGCGTCCTGGGTGAGGTCGAGCGGGAAGCCGTAGGTGTCGTAGAGCTTGAAGGCCGTCTCGCCGGGCAGCGCCGCCCCCTCGGGCAGGTGCCGCAGCTCGTCGTCGAGCAGGCGCAGCCCCCGTTCCAGCGTCTGGCGAAAGCGCTCCTCCTCCGTCTCGAGCGTGGCCTCGATCAGCGCCCTGGCCTCGTGCAGCTCGGGGTAATGCGCCCCCATCTGACGGACGAGTTCGGGCACCAGCCGGTGCATCAGCGGGTCCGTCGTGCCGAGCAGGTGCGCGTGCCGCATCGCCCGGCGCATGATCCGCCGCAGCACGTAGCCCCGCCCCTCGCCCGAGGGCAGCACCCCGTCGGCGATCAGGAACGAGACCGAGCGCAGGTGGTCGGCGATCACCCGGTGGTGCGTGCGCCCCGGCCCGTCGGGATCGGTCGAGCTCTCGTGCGCCGACGCCTCGATCAGGGCGCGCATGAGGTCGGTGGCGTAATTGTCGTTGGTGCCCTGCAGCAGCGCCGCGACCCGCTCGATCCCCATGCCGGTGTCGATCGACTGCGCGGTGAGCTCGCGGCGCGTGCCGTCCTCGAACTGCTCGTACTGCATGAAGACGAGGTTCCAGATCTCGACGAAGCGGTCGCCGTCCTCCTCGGGGCTGCCCGGCGGACCGCCCCAGATGTGATCGCCGTGGTCGTAGAAGATCTCCGAGCACGGCCCGCACGGGCCCGTGTTGCCCATCATCCAGAAATTGTCGTCGGTGGCGATGCGCAGGATGCGCTCGTCGGGCAGGCCGGCCACCTTCTTCCACAGCTCCGCCGCCTCGTCGTCGGTGTGGTAGACGGTGACGAGCAGGCGCGCGGGGTCGATGCCCAGCTCCTTCGTGACGACCTCCCACGCGAAAGGAATCGCGGCCTCCTTGAAGTAGTCGCCGAACGAGAAGTTGCCGAGCATCTCGAAAAAGGTGTGGTGCCGGTTGGTGTAGCCCACGTTGTCGAGATCGTTGTGCTTGCCGCCCGCACGCACGCATTTCTGCGAGGTCGTGGCGCGGGTGTAGTCGCGCGTCTCAACCCCGGTGAACAGGTTCTTGAACTGCACCATGCCCGAATTGGCGAACATCAGAGTAGGGTCGTTGCGCGGCACGAGCGGCGAGGAGGGAACCACCGCGTGCCCCTGCCGGGCGAAATAGTCGAGAAAGGTCGAGCGGATCTCGGCGAGGGAAAGCGCGGACTGGCTGGACATGGGGCGGTGAGGTCTCTCGCTGGGTCGGGGCGGCGCCGGAGCACCGGCGAGAGATAGTCAAGCCGCGCGCCCCTGTCCACAGCCCGCCTGTTCGCGGCCGGAGCGATCCCGGCGATCGAGGCGGGCCGGAAGGCCCCGGGCGCTCCCGCCTCCGTTCGGGGCGCAGGCGCGCCTCTCTCCGTTGGGCCGGGCGCCCGCGCGCGCGGGCGCCGCAGACCCCGAACCCGAGCGACCAGACGGCGCCGGCAGTGCGAGGCCGTCCTGTCGGATGCCTCCGGCGGGGATATTTCCGGCACAATGAAGACAGATGAATACGCCCCGGCCAGGGGGACCACGCAACGTCACGCAGCCAGGCGCAATGGCCGGGGCGACTTCACTGTGCGCGGTCATCGGCGTCCCCGCCTGTACCGCACCTGTCGCAATAGGGCGTCAAGGTTAACGCGCGCCTAACCCGACCCTTCATTGTGCCAAAAATATCCCGGGGGAGTCGCCCGGGACGGGCGACGGGGGCAGCGCCCCCAGCCACCTCGCGGCCAGCGCCATCGCCATCGCCGGGCAGAGGACCGCCCGGCCGCACGCCTTGAGCAGCGCCAGGCGTACCGCGCGGCAAGAGAAAGGGCGGCCCCGCGGCCGCCCTCCGGTTCGGTTGCAGCTCAGGACAAGAGCGCCGTGTCGGGCGAGCCGGAAGCCCGCCCCCCTTCCGTGACGCTCAGGCCTCGACCACGTCGTCGCCGCTCCCGCCACCATCCTCGGACATGTGGAAGTCGAGCCCGTGGGCGGCGCGGATCTTGTCCTCGATCGACAGCGCCACGTCGGGGTGCTCCCTGAGGAAGGTCTTGGCGTTCTCGCGGCCCTGCCCGATGCGCTCGTCGGCGAAGGAGTACCAGGCGCCCGACTTCTCGACCACGCCGGCCTTCACCCCGAGGTCGATCAGCTCGCCGGTCTTCGAGATGCCCTCGCCGTACATGATGTCGAACTCGACCTGCTTGAACGGCGGCGCGACCTTGTTCTTGACCACCTTCACCCGGGTGGCGTTGCCCACCACCTCGTCGCGGTCCTTGATCGCGCCGATGCGGCGGATGTCTAGGCGCACCGAGGAATAGAACTTCAGCGCGTTGCCGCCGGTCGTCGTCTCGGGCGAGCCGAACATCACGCCGATCTTCATCCGGATCTGGTTGATGAAGATCACCATGCAGTTCGAGCGCGAGATCGAGGCGGTCAGCTTGCGCATCGCCTGGCTCATCAGGCGGGCATGCACCCCCACGGACGAATCGCCCATGTCGCCCTCGAGCTCGCTCTTCGGCGTCAGCGCCGCCACCGAATCGACCACGACGAGCGAGACCGCGCCCGAACGCACCAGCGTGTCGGTGATCTCGAGCGCCTGCTCGCCCGTGTCGGGCTGCGAGATAAGCAGCTCGTCGAGATCGACCCCCAGCTTGCGGGCATATTGCGGGTCGAGCGCATGCTCGGCGTCGACGAAGGCGCAGACGCCGCCCTTCTTCTGCTCCTCGGCCACGACGTGCAGCGTCAGCGTCGTCTTGCCGGAGCTTTCGGGCCCGTAAATCTCGATCACCCGGCCCTTGGGCAGCCCGCCGATGCCGAGCGCAATGTCGAGGCCGAGCGAGCCGGTCGAGGTCGACTCGATCTCGGCCACCGGGTTGTCGGCGCCGAGCTTCATGATCGAGCCCTTGCCGAATTGCCGCTCGATCTGCGCGAGCGCCGAATCCAGCGCCTTCTGCTTGTCCGCGCTCTTCTTGTCCACCATGTCCAGAAGGGTCCCCGTGGCCATCTTTCGGCTCCTTGTCTCACAGGCCGGAGCGGGCGGCAACGGCGCCCCCGGCCCGGCATCGACTGCTCGTGTTCACCTCTTGTTCTACCGTGAAGGGGCGACGCGGGCAATTCAAGAAAAATCTTCGACACCTCGCGGAATGACCCGATTCTGGTTAATGGGCCGTTAGCGAATGGGGAGATGCGCGGAAGGGTCGGGCGGGCGATGATGGTGTTCTGGAAGGCGCGACTGGTGATCCTCGCCGTGCCCAAGACCGGCTCGGAGGCGCTCGAGGCCGCGCTCGCCCCCCGCGCCGACATGGCGATCCGCTTTCCGCCCTTCTACCGGCACATGAACGTGGCCTGGTACGAGAAGAGCCTGAAGAAGCTGTTCCTGCCCCAGGACAAGGCGCGCCTCGAGACGCTCGCGGTGGTGCGCGAGCCGGTCGACTGGCTGGGCAGCTGGTATCGCTACCGCGCGCGCGCCGATCTCGACGGCACCGAGCGGAGCACCCGGGCGCTGGGCTTTGCGGAGTTCGTCGAGGGCTGGCTGGCCGAGCCGCCGCCCGCCTTCGCCAACGTCGGGCGCCAGAGCCGCTTCTGCGCGCGGTCCGACGGCAGCCTCGGCGTCGACCACCTCTTCGCCTACGAGGCGCCCGAGACGCTGCATGCCTTTCTCGAGGCGCGCACGGGGCTGGCGGTGCGGACGGAGCGGGTGAACGTCTCTCCGCCGCGCGACACGGCGCTGCCCGAGGCGCTGCGCGAGCGGCTGCGGCGCGAGGCGGCGGCCGAGTTCGAGCTGCACGCGCGGGCGCGCCGCTAGCGGACGGCCGCCACCGGCAGGGCGGCCAGCGCCACGCGGCGGCCCTCCGACAGGGTGACGTTGTAGGCGCGGCAGGCGGTGGGCGAGGCCATCGTCTCCACCCCGATGCCGGCGGCCTCGAGCTCCTGCACGAGGGCGCGGGGAGGATGGGCGATCTCGGCGCCGGTGCCGAGGAACAGCACGTCGACCGCGCCGGCGAGCGCCCTCAGCGGCCCTGCATCCTCCAGCCCGGCCCAGTCGGACCGGCCCGCCGGGCCGACCAGCAGCGGCCCCTCGACCACCTCTCCGCCGATCCGGAAGAAGCCGGGGCCGTAGCCCTCGACGGGGCGCGAGTCGGGATAGGACATCTCGGTGATCCGCATGCGGCGAGACCTAGACTGCCTTGCGGGGCGGCTCAAGCCTCCCTCCGGGCAGGGGGCGCCCCTGCCCGAAGGGGCGCCGGGCGGAGCCGGCGTGCCGTGCGTATTTGCAACAGAAAGAAGCGGGGCGAGCCGGGGCGGGATCGGTCGCGCGTGGCGCAGTGGGCGGGGCGGCGGGACGGCCGCGCAGGGGTCACCGAAGTTCGACAGAACCGGGCGTGATCTGGGTTGATTGGGGTCGCCGGGCTCAATCGGATCAATGGCTTGGGGCGGCAGGTGGGCGAGAGGCGTGTA
>LJNT01000057.1 GCA_001314685.1 Rhodobacteraceae bacterium HLUCCA09 | reverse complement strand
CGCTTGAGCGAGCGGGCGGGCAGGCGGTCGGCCGGCATCTCGAAGTCCCACCACTCGTCCTGCGGGTGGGCGGCGAACAGGCACAGGCCCACCGACGAGGCGAAGGCCGGCCCGGCCGCCGCCTGCGGCAGGCCCTGCACGCGCAGCGGGCGCCCGAGGCGCACCTGCTGGCCCAGGATGCGGCTTGCCAGCCCGTCGAGCCCGGGTATCTGGCTGCCGCCGCCGGTCAGCACGATCTGCTGGGCGGGCAGATGCTCGAACCCGGCCGCGTCGAGCCGCCCGCGCACGTCCTCGAGGATCTCCTCCACGCGGGGGCGCATGATCCCGATGAGTTCGGCGCGGCTGACGGTGCGGCGGTCGTGCTCCCAGTCGCCGGTATCGCCGCCGATCTCGATCATCTCGCGGTCGTCCATGCCGGTGGCGACGACGCCTCCATGCACGGTCTTTATGCGCTCTGCCACATGCATGGGCACCTGCAGGCCCTTGGAGATGTCGGCGGTGACGTGCTCGCCCCCGATGCGCACCGAATCGGCGTAGATCATGTGCTTCTTGATGAAGATCGAGAGGCTCGTGGCGCCGCCGCCGATATCGACGCAGGCGCCGCCCAGTTCCTGCTCGTCCTCGACCAGCGCCGAGATCCCCGAGACGTAGGCCGACGAGGCGAGCCCGGCGAGTTCGAGGTCGCAGCGCTTGATGCAGTAGGCGAGATTCTGCACCGCCTGCTCCTCGACCGTCAGCAGGTGCATGTCGGCCATCAGCGCATTGCCCGTCTGGCCGCGCGGGTCCACCAGCCCGGTGCGGTGGTCGATGGCGAAGTTCACCGGCTGCGCGTGCAGCACTTCGCGGTGCGGGCCGATGTCGGGCACGTCGCAGGCGGCGAGCACGCGGGCGACGTCGGCCTCCTGCACGACGCTGTCGGTCAGATCGATCCGCCCCTCGAGACCGTAGGAGCGCGGCCGCGCCCCCGAAAGGCAGGCGATGACGTGATCGACGCGCACGTTCGCCATCTTCTGCGCCGCCTGGACGGCCGTGCGGATCGCGCGCTCGGTCTCCTGCATGGCGTGGATCTCGCCGAACTGGACCCCGCGCGAGCGCGTCGTCGCCGCGCCGATCACCCGGAACGACGACTGCCCGGCGAGCGAGCCCACGCCCTCGTGCGCGGGCAGCCGGTCGGGGCCGTCGAAGCGCAGGACGAGGCAGGCGATCTTGGCCGTGCCCACGTCGAGGATGGCGACGACGCCGCGATCCATCGCCTGCTTGCGCATGCGCCGCATGGTGCGCTGGGACTGGTAAAGGTCGGTCATTGTGGAGGTTCTCCGACGGTGTCGAGGGAACGGATGCGCACGAGTTCCGCCATGGCGTCCTCGGTCAGTCGCAGGGTCGGCCTGCCGGGCAGGCGGAGATCGACATGGGTCAGGTCGCGGTCGAGCAGGTCGCGCGCCTCGTGAAGCGCGATCAGCCGCTCGAGCGCGGCAACGGGGCGTGTCTCGGGCAACAGGATGCGCTGGCCGCGGGTCAGAACCGCATCCCACCGCCGTTCGCCCATGCGCTGCAGGCCCCGCAGGCGGTCGGCGAGCGGGCCTGCGGCCTCGATCAGCGCCAGCGCCTCCGCCGCTGCATCGTTCGCGCCCGCGCCGGCGATCAGCGGCAGCTCGGGCCAGTCGGCGCGGGCGGCGGCGGCGGCGATGGGGTGGCCCGTCCGGTCGACCAGCATCAGCCCGTCGGCGGTGCGCCAGATCAGCGCCGGCTCGCGCTCGACGATCTCGACCTGCAGGGTGCCACCGGGGCGGATGCGCAGATGCGCCGAGGCGACCGCATCGATCGTCTCGATCTCGGCGCGCATCGCCTCGAGATCGAGGTCGAAGGACGAGAGGGGGAAGTCGACCGGCACCATCTCGCGCACGGCGCGCGACAGCTCGGCCGAGGCGCCGTCGATCGCCATGAGGTGCACCATGAACTCCGGCCGCTCCTCGACGGCGCGGCGCACGTCCTGAGCGGTCTCGCGCACGGTCTGCACGCGGGCGGGGTCGGAGGCCCACCAGGCGGCCGCCGCGCACGCCGCGACCAGGGGCAGACCGGTCCGGACGGCACGGCGCACCAGCGGGCGCAGCCACAGCCGCTCGAGCCGATAGGCCAGGCGCGAGGGGGCGGGATCGCGCCGCATCAGGCCGCCCCTCGACCGCGACGCCGCGCGGCGCCTGCCATCCCGCCGCTCCCGCTCATGACGCGCCCGGCCCGGCGAAGGCGCGCCGCATTTCCGAAAAGGTGTCGGAGACGACCTGCATCGGCTCGGGATGCGTGACGATCCAGCCCGCCAGCGCGACGACGCCGCCGAGCGCCAGCGCCGCGCCCACCCATCTCGGGCCGGCGCGCGGGGCCGCGGGCGGCGCCTCCGCCCCGCGCCCGCACTCCGTGTCCTGTCGCGCGTCGGTATCCTGTCGCGCGTCGGTCTCTAGCGGTCGCATGAGGCGTCCTCCACAAGCCATTTGCAGAGCGCGCCGAAGCCGAGGCCGGCATGCTCCGCCTGTTCGGGGGTGAGCGAGGTGGGCGTCATGCCCGGCTGCGTGTTGGTCTCGAGCAGCACCAGCCCCTCAGCGCCGCGCGCCTCGTCCCAGCGGAAATCGGTGCGCGACACGCCGCGGCAGCCGAGCGCGGCGTGGGCGCTGCGGGCGTAGTCCTCGCAGAGGGCGGCGATCCGGGGGGGGATGTCGGCCGGCACGACATGGCGCGACCCGCCGGGGGTGTATTTCGCGTCGTAGTCGTACCAGCCCTCGGTCAGGATGTCGGTCACGCCGAGCGCGCGGTCGCCCATGACCGAGGTGGTCAACTCGCGCCCCGGCGCGTAGCGTTCGACCATCACGGTGGCGGGCATGTCGGCGGAGAGCTGCGGCGGCCCGCTGGCCGCATCGTGCACGAGGTAGACGCCGACCGACGACCCTTCGTTGCTGGGCTTCACGACATAGGGCGGGTCCATCACGTGGCGCGCGCGCACCTCGTCGGCGGGGGCGAGCACGCTGTCGACGCAGGGCAGGCCGGCGGCGCGATAGGTGGCCTTGGTCCGCTCCTTGTCCATCGCCAGCGCCGAGGCCAGCACGCCGGAATGGGTGTAGGGCAGGCGCAGCCACTCGAGCAGGCCCTGCACGCAGCCGTCCTCGCCCCAGCGGCCGTGCAGCGCGTTGAAGCAGACGTCGGGGCGGATCTCGGCCAGCCGCGCGGGCAGGTCCGGACCGGCGTCCAGCTCGATCACGTCGTATCCCTCGCCCCGGAGCGCCGCCGCGCATTCGCGGCCCGACGAGAGCGACACCTCGCGCTCCGCCGACGGCCCTCCCATGAGGACCGCGATCCGGGGGGCTGCCCTGCTCGACATGCCCCGTTCCTGCCTCGGGGCCGTTACCCGGCCCGTGTTGTCGGCCCATTCGGGCCGCTTGCCTCTGCGGCGCACAGACTCGATGCGCCCCGGCCCTCTGCTGGGCTCGTGCGGAGCGGAATGTCAGGTGGCCTGCTTGCCTGTGTTGTCGGGGACCGGTTCGCCGACCCTCATGATCTCCCACTCTAGCTGGAGCCCCTGCGTCTCGTAAACTCTTTTCCGCACGCGCTCTCCCAGCCCCTCGAGGTCCGCGGCCGTGGCGCCACCCGTGTTGACGAGGAAGTTGGCGTGCATCGGCGACATCTGCGCGCCGCCGAGCCGCGCGCCGCGCATGCCGGCCTCTTCGATCACGCGCCACGCCTTCAGGTCGTGGGTGTCGTCGGCCTCGCCGGTCGAGGAATGGCCGGAGGGGTTGCGAAAGGTCGAGCCGGCGCTGCGCTCCTTCGTCGGCTGGGTCGCGTCGCGGCGGGCGACCTGCTCGGCCATCCGCCGCTCCAGCGCCTCGGGCTCGCCTTCGGGCGCGCGGAACGTCGCCTCGACGATCACCCAGCCCTCCGGCAGCTCCGAGCGGCGGTAGGCGAGGCCGAGGTCGGCGGCCTGCAGCGTCACCGCCTCACCTGCGCGGGTGACGGCGCGCACGCTCTCCAGCCGGTCGGCGACATAGGTGCCGTAACAGCCCGCGTTCATCCGCACCGCCCCGCCGATGGCGCCGGGGATGGTGCGCAGGAACGTCAGGTCGCGCCCCGCCTCGGCCGCGCGCCTGGCCACCTGAGCGTCGAGCGCCGCCGCCCCGGCGATCACCCGCTCCCCCTCGACCCGGACGGCGTTGAAGCCCCGCCCGAGCCGGATCGTGACGCCCCGCAGCCCCCCGTCGCGCACGATCAGGTTCGAGCCGACGCCCATGGGGAACACCGGCACCTCGCCGGGCAGCGCGGCGAGGAACTGCGCGAGATCGGCCTCGTCGGCGGGCTGGAACAGCCACTCCGCCGGGCCGCCGACCCTGAGCCAGGTCAGCTCCGACAGCGGCTTGCCGGGGGTGAGCCGGCCGCGGGGGGGAATGGGAAGAGAGGAAGGAGACGCGGTATCGGTCATGGTCACGTGTCTGCCGGAGATCTGCCCGGACCGCCAGCCGCCCGAGGGCTTGCCATGGGCGGGGGGAAGGCTCTTGCAAGAGCCTTACGCGCGTTCGAACGCGCGTGCCAACGGCCTTCGAAGGCCGTTACCGCGCCCGGATCGCACGTCCTGCGTCACTCCCCCGGTCGGGCCGGGGCACGCTCCCGGTCGTCACCGTCTGGCTGTGCCCTGCGCGGAAAGGCGACGCCGCGCAGCCAGCGGAAGAAGTAGATCAGCGGCCAGCGCAGGATCGAGGCGCCGGCGGCGAAGCAGACCAGCCCCGCCGTCGGCCCGTTCTCGTAGGTGACGTAGCCCAGCAGCGGGATGCCGACCGCGATCAGCACGTAGGCATGGGGCCAGTGCTGCCGCTTCGACGGCAGAAGGGCGATGGCCGAGGCGACCACCGCCCAGAGACAGGCGAGACCGAGAGACAGTGTCACCGCGGCGCCTCCCTCTCTTGCCCGTGCGCGGGGGCGATCATGCCGGCCATCTCCCTAGCCCTCCGCCGCAGTCGGTGCCGCGAGACGTTCCGGCAGGCCCCCTGCCCAGGCGCTGATCGTGCCGGCACCGAGGCACACCACCATGTCGCCCGGCTGCGTCTGCTCGCGCACCAGTCGCTCCAGATCGTCCTCGCCGAGGATGGCGCGGGCATGCCGGTGGCCGTGCCGGATCAGGCCCGCCACGAGGTCGTCGCGGCTCGCGCCCGGTATCGGCTCTTCGCCAGCGGCATAGACTTCGGCGATGGCGACAACGTCGGCATCGTTGAAGCAGTTGCAGAAATCCTCGAACAGCGTCGAGAGCCGCGTGTAGCGGTGCGGCTGGTGCACCGCGATCACCCGCCCCTCGCAGGCCTGCCGCGCGGCGCGCAGCACCGCCGCGATCTCGACCGGGTGGTGGCCGTAATCGTCGATGATCGTTACCCCGCCAACCTCGCCCACCTTGGTGAAGCGCCGGTTGACGCCGCCGAAGGCCCCGAGCGCAGCGCGGATCTCGTCGCGCTTCATGCCGAGATGGCGGGCCACAGCCACCGCGGCGAGCGCGTTCGACACGTTGTGGTCGCCCGGCATCGGCAGGGTGCAGCCCTCGATCACGGTGCCCTCGGCCTGCAGCGCCACGTCGAACCGCGCCGTGCCCTTGTCGTAGGTGAGGTTCACCGCCCGCACGTCGGCCTGCGCGTTGAAGCCGAAGGTCACGACCCGCCGGTCGGTGATGCGGCCCACCAGCGCCTGCACCTCGGCATGGTCGGTGCAGCACACGGCAAGCCCGTAGAACGGAATGTTCGAGACGAAATCGGTAAAGCCCTGCCGCAGCCGCTCGATCGTGCCCCAGTGATCCATGTGCTCGGGGTCGATGTTGGTGACGATGGCGATGGTGGCGGGCAGGCGGTTGAACGTGCCGTCCGACTCGTCGGCCTCGACCACCATCCACTCCCCCTGCCCCGCCCGCGCGTTCGAGCCGTAGGCGTGGATGATGCCGCCGTTGATCACGGTGGGATCCATGCCGCCCGCGTCGAGCAGCGTGGCCACCATCGTCGTCGTGGTGGTCTTGCCGTGGGTGCCGGCGACGGCCACGTTCGACTTCAGCCGCATCAGCTCGGCCAGCATCTCGGCCCGCCGCACCACCGGCAGACCGCGCAGGCGGGCGGCGTCGAGCTCGGCGTTGCCCGGCTTGATCGCCGACGAGATCACGACCACCTCGGCGCCCTCGAGATTGTCGGCGCTCTGCCCCTCGAAGATGCGCGCGCCCAGTGCCTCCAGCCGTTCGGTGATCTTGGTGCGCTTCAGGTCCGAGCCCTGAACGGTGTAGCCGTGGTTCAGCAGCACCTCGGCGATCCCGGACATGCCGATCCCGCCGATGCCGACGAAGTGGATCGGCCCCACGTCCTGGGGAAGCTTGGTCGCCGGGCTCATGATCGTGCTGCCGTCCATCACTGCGCTGCCTCGTCGTTGTTGTTGTCTCTGTGCGTGCCGGCTGCAACCCGTTCCACCACGGCGACCAGCCGCTCCGTCGCGTCCGCGATGCCGAGCCGCTGGGCTGCGAGCGCCATGCCGAGCGCCGCCGCCGGGTTGTCGAGGATCGCCGCGACATGGGCCGACAGGTTGTCGACCGCGAGCCGCTCCTCGCTCAGCACGACGGCCGCCTCGGCCTCGGCCAGCGGGCGGGCGTTGGCGGTCTGGTGGTCCTCGGCGGCGGCCGCGTAGGGCACAAGGATCGCCGGGCGCCCGATCACGGTCAGGTCTGCGACCGACGAGGCCCCGGCGCGGCTGATCATCAGCTGCGCCTCGGTCATGCGACGGGGGATGTCGTGGAAGAAGGTCTCGACCTCGGCCACGACACCGTTCTGTGCGTAGTACTCGGCCACGCGCTCCCGGTCCTCCTCGCGCGCCTGGTGAGCGACGCGCAGGCGCTGCACGGTCTCGAGCCGCAGGGCGGCGAGCGCGGGGGGCACCACGTCGGAGAGGATGCGCGCGCCCTGGCTCCCGCCGATCACGAGGATCGAGAGCGGATAGTCGCCGGGCGGAATGTAGGCCGCCCCCGCCCGCTCGCGCACCGCCGCGCGCACCGGGTTGCCGGTATGCACGCCCGCCGCGCCCTCGGGCAGCGCGGTCGGCCAGGTGCCGCAGGCCACCGCGTCGACCCGCCGGGCGAAGACGCGGTTGACCCGCCCCAGCACCCCGTTCTGCTCGTGGATCATGCGCGGCCGGCGCAGCGCCCAGGCCGCCGCCAGCGCCGGGATCGAGGGGTAGCCGCCGAAGCCCACGACCACGGCGGGCCGCTGCCCCAGCATCCGCGCCATCGCCGCCGCCACGCCCGCCGCGATGCGCACCGGCACAAGCGCCTTCGCAAGCACCCCGCCGCGGGCGAAGGTGGCCGAGGCGACCTGCTCGATCTCGACGGCCTCGGGGAAGGCGCCCGTGTAGCGCGCGCCCCGCGCGTCGGTCGACAGCCGCACCCGCCAGCCGCGCGCCAGAAGCGCCTCGGCCAGCGCCTGCGCGGGGAACATGTGCCCCCCCGTGCCGCCTGCGGCAATGATGCAGAGCTGCCCGTTCACCGCCCGCGCCCTCCGCCGCGGGCTTCTTCTTGCCGCAAATATCCCCCCCGGAGGGCCGGCCGGCCACGCGCGCCGCGGCGAGGACGGAGGCGCGCCGCCGTCATCGCCCGCCGCGCCCGAAAACGTCCGAGATCTCGCCCTGCGGCCGCGCGCGCGTGCAGGCCAGAAGCATCCCCATCAGGAGCCCGCCCGCGATCAGCGACGAGCCGCCATAGCTGACGAAGGGCAGCGTCATCCCCTTGGCGGGCAGCAGGCGCACGGCGACGCCCATGTTGATCATCGCCTGCGCGCCGAACATCACCACGAGCCCGGCGCCCGCGAGCCGGATGAACGGGTCTCGCTCGCGCATCAGGCGCCAGAGCGAACGGATCACGATGGCCGCATAAAGCGCGATCACGAAGAGCACGAGGACGAGCCCGTATTCCTCGGCCGCGACCGCGATGATGAAGTCGGTATGCGCGTCCGGCAGCGACCACTTCACCTGCCCCTCGCCCACGCCCACGCCGAAGAAGCCGCCCTCCTGGATCGCGTTGGTGGCGAAGCCCAACTGCGTGCGCGGGTCGAGATCGGGGGCGAGGAAGCCGTCGATGCGCCGGGCGAAATGCTCGGACGCGTTGTAGGCCATCACGCCCGCCCCCACCGCCGCGCCGGCGAGCGCGATCAGCAGCGCGATGGGCGCGCCGGCCACGAAATACATCACCCCCCAGCCGAAGAGCACCAGCGCCGCCTGCCCGAAATCGGGCTGAACGGCGAGCAGGCCCACCACGACGAGCGCCACTGCGAACGACACCGAGCGCCCCGGCGGCCCGGCCACGTCCTGCGCGGCGGCCATGAGCCACGCGGCGAGCACGACGAAGCAGGGCTTGAGAAACTCCGAGGGCTGCACGCTCGCGAAGCCGAGCGAGTACCACCGCACCGCCCCCTTGCCGAAATCCGTTCCGAGAAACGGCAGCAGCGCCAGCGCCACGAGGCCCGCGGCAAAGCCGAGCACGCCGATCCGGCGCACGAGAAGGGGCGACATCATCGAGACGACGAGCATCGTGGCCAGCGCCATCGCGCCGAAGGCCGCCTGTCGTTCGACATAGTAGAAGGGCGGCAGACCGTTGCGCGCGGCAAGCGGCGGAGAGGCCGCGAGGCCCAGCAGCAGGCCGACGCCGAACAACAGGAACACGCAGGTGATCGCCCACTTGTCCACCGTGCGCAACCACCGGGGAAGCACCGGGTCGCCCGCATGGGCGCGGGCCGTTCCGTGGACCATCTCCGTCATGGGAGCCCGCCCGTCTGCCTGTCTCTGCCTCTGTGCCCGCCGCCCCTGTCAGGGCTGTCACGGGTGCCCGTTCACCGGGTCTGAGAAGCAGTCTACGCGGTCGGTGCCGACAATTCCACGGAAATCTGCCGGATTCCGGCCGTCTTGCCGCCGTCTTTCCGGGGCCGCCCCACCCGACGCCTCCGTTCGGGGTCCACGCGGGACGCTGGCAGGGCGGCCGGCCGGGGCCGGCCGCCTCACCCCCGCGCGGCGAGCACCTCCTGCACGCGGGCAGCGAAGTCGTCGCCGCGCCTCTCGAAATTGTCGTACTGGTCGAAGCTGGCCGCCGCCGGGGCGAGCAGCACCGTCTCGCCCGGCCCGGCCTCGGCCATGGCCTGCGCCACCGCGCGTTCCATCGTGATGCAGACCTCGGCCTCGACGCCCGGCCCCAGCCGGCGGGCGAAGGCCTCGGCCTCGCGCCCGATCACGTAGGCCTTGGCCACCCGCCGGAGCTGCGGGGCGAGCCCGTCGAGCCCGCCCTCCTTCTCCAGCCCGCCGCAGATCCACCGCACCCGGTCGAACGCGGCCAGCGCGCGGGCGGCGGCGTCGACGTTCGTCGCCTTGCTGTCGTTGACGAAGGCCACGCCGCCCGCCACGGCGATGACCTGAGAGCGGTGGGGCAGGCCCGGATAGGTCTCGAAGGCCGCGCCGACGGTGCGGGGCGCGAGGCCCAGCGCGCGCGCCACGGCCCAGGCGCAGCAGGCGTTCTGGTGGTTGTGGGCGCCGGGCAGACCGCGCACGCCGCGCAGGTCCCAGCTGCCCACCTGCTTCGACTTGCGGTATTCCGAGAGGAACCCCTTGCGCGCAAAGACCGACCAGCCCGGCCCGTCGAGCTTCTGCCCCGCCGAGACGCGGATCACCCGGTCGTCGCCCGGCCCCGTGGCGAGTTGCCCTGCCATGAACCGGCCCTCCACCTCGTCGATCCCCACGATGGCCCGCTCCGGCCCGCCCTCGGCGAAAAGGCGGCGCTTGGCGGCGAAATAGCCGCCCATGCCGCCGTGCCGGTCGAGGTGGTCGGGCGAGAGATTGGTGAACACCGCGATGTCGGGGGTCAGCGCGCGGGCGAGGTCGGTCTGGTAGGAGGACAGCTCCAGCACCACCACCGCGCCGTCGCCCGGCGGGTCGATGTCCATCACCCCGCGCCCGATATTGCCGGCGAGTTGCACGGGCTTGCCCGCCTCGGCAAGCACGTGGGCGATCAGGGCGGCGGTGGTCGACTTGCCGTTCGAGCCGGTGACGGCGACGACGCGTGGCACGGTGTCGAACCTGTTCCACTCGTCGACGACGAGCGAGCGGAAGAACAGCCCGACATCGTTGTCGACCGGCACGCCGGCGGCGAGCGCGGCGGCCACGCCCGGGTGCGGCGCAGGATAGAGATGCGGGATGCCCGGCGACAGGATCAGGGTCGAGACACCCTCGAAGGCATCGGGCGCCGCGGGGTCGTGCAGCGCAAAGCCCTCGGCCTCGGCCCGCGCGCGTGCGGGCGCGCCGTCATCCCAGCACAGCGGCGTGGCGCCGCCCTCTGCGAGCGCCCGCGCGGCCGAAAGGCCCGAGCGGCCGAGTCCGAGCACGGCGACGCGTTCACCCTCGTGGCTGCGGGCGGGGATCATGGCTCTGGCGCTCCTGTTCCGCGCGGCGGCGCCGCTTCGCCTCTTGGGTTAGGGGCCGGCCGAGGCGCGCGCAAGAGGGCGGTCAGCGCCACAGATGGGCATGCCCCGCCAGCCAGCCCTGCGCCTTGGCGAGCGCCCGGTTCGCCGGGCCGCGGCTTGGGGGAAGGCCCGCCTCGAGCCGGTCGAGCACCACCTCGACCGGGCAGGGCAGCCCCGAAACGGGATCGCGGTAGCGCGGATAGGCGATGAGCGCCGCGTGGACGAGCGCGGCGAGCGTGGGCCGCGCTGCCTGCCTGCGGTCGGGCACCGGGGCGCGGTCGACTGTCAGGCCCCATCCTGCATAGAAGGGCGCACCGAGGCAGGTGACGGGCAGGCCGCGGATCAGCGCCTCGAATCCGGTGGCCGAGGTCAGCGTCCAGACCCCCTCGCACGCGGCGAGCGCGGTGGCGGCGTCGACGCCCGAGAGCACGGCGTCGGCCAGACGGTCGGTCTGCTCCTGCAGGACATGGCCCGCCCGCAGCCCCGCCTCGACGTCGGGATGCGGCTTGTAGAGGATCACCGCGTCGGGCTCTGCCGCGCGCGCCGCCTCGAGCAGCGCAAGATTCGTGCGCGCCTCGCCCGTGCAGCCCGCGCGGATCGAGGCGTCGTCCTCGACCTGCCCGGGCACCAGGAGGCGCCTGCCCTCCGGCAGCGGAGGCAGCGCCCGCGCGCCGGTGTTGTATTTGGTCACGCCGCCGCGCCGCAGCCGCTCGATCAGCCGCTCGGCACGGGCGAGGCGCTCGGGCGGCAGGGTGGCCGCCTCGATCACCGCCCGCTCGAGCCGGCTCTCGCGGCGCGGGTCGTAGTAGATGCCGAGATCGTCGGCCACGAGCGAGAGCGGGGGCACCAGCTCCGCGCCAAGACCGCGGGAGCGCAGGAACCCGTCCTCGACCCGCTTGAGCTCTGTGCCCGTGCGGGCGGTCGCGGCGTCGAGCGTCTCGTCGGCCCGCCCCGCCCAGGCCAGCAGCGGCACGCCCCGCGCTGCCGCCTGCGCAGCCGCGCGCGCGGGCCTGTCCTCGAACAGCAGCGCCTTCTGCGTGCCGTAGAAGCCCTGCAGCGGCCGCCGCTTCCACAGCCGCATGCCGGTGGCGACATAGCCGCGCCGATCCTCGCGGCAGGCTCGGACGCGGGCCTCCAGGTGGTCGATGACATCCTCGACCTCGCAGAGGCGGTCGCGACACGGATCGTACCACGTGGGCGCGAGGATCAGCGCGCAGGCGGCGAGCTGGGCGCGGGTCAGACGGCGGGTGCGGCGGGGCGGCGGAGTCTCGTCTTCCGACAAGCCCCAGCCGGCATAGAACGGCTGGCCGAAGACCCTCGGGCGATGCCCGGCGAGGATCGCCTCGAAGCCCATCTGGGACGAGAGGGTATAGACCGCAACGGCTCCCTCGAGCAGCGCCCAGGGCGAGACCGGGTCGGAAAAGCGCAAGGTCCGCGCGTCCTCGTCCCGATCGTCGAAATGGCCAGCCCTTTGCCCGGCGGCGGTCTCGGGATGGGTGCGCAGAAGGATGCGCGCGCCGGGATGTTCGATTCGGGCAAATGCCAGCATCTCGCGGAAGCGGTCCGGGCCGGCGCCCGAGGCGCGCACCGAGGCGTCGCCGGCGGTCTGGTCGATCACCAGCACGTAGCCGGGCTCGGGCGGATCCACCCCCGGGTCGAACATGTTGTATTTCGACAGGTGCGCCGCCCGCAGCCGCTCCACCGCCGCCCGCGCCCGGTCGAGCAGCGCGGTGTCGTCGAGCGGATGCGTGGCGAGCAGACGCTCGATGTCCGAGGGCTCGGACGGGTCGAAATGCACGCCCCGCCGGTCGATCAGCAGCCCGAGCGGCGGCTCGCCCGACCGTCCGGTGCGGACGGAGCGCAGAAACGCGTCCTCGACCCGCACGATCGGCACGCCGGTGCGCGCGGCGATCGCCTCGCCCCGGTGCGCGGTCGGACTCCGGCCCCAGACGCCCACGCGGTCTGACGGGCCGGGGCGCCCCGTCGTCAGCCGCCAGCCCGCCAGCGCCAGGATGCGCCGGACGCGCGGCGCGAGGAAGCCGCCGTTGTAGACGAACAGACGCCCGGGCGGCGCGTCCCGGGCGTCTGTCCGATCACCGTTCATCCGCGGCTCGCGGGACCGGGAGAGGCCGCCTCAATCGGCGAGCGCCTGCACGTTGTTGATCGGCGTGAGCGTGCCGGTGAGGGCCGACAGGATCTTCTGGAACTGGGTATAGGGCGCCTCGGTCACGTAGAGCAG
>LJNT01000033.1 GCA_001314685.1 Rhodobacteraceae bacterium HLUCCA09 | reverse complement strand
CGCATCCTCCATGCTCAGCCCCGGAAAAGCGCCGGAGCGACTGGTCCCATCCTGCAACGGAAAAGGCCGCGGATGGGGCGTGGCGATTACGCTAAGTGGCGTGGCGTAGAGGCCGCGGGCGCGCATCAGTTCCCGGTGCGTGCCTTCCTCCGCGATCCGGCCGCCGTCGATCACCACGATCCGGTCCATGTGCGCGATGGTCGAGAGGCGGTGCGCGATGGCGAGCACGGTCTTGCCCTCCATCACCCGCTCCAGCGCGGTCTGGATCTGCGCCTCGACCTCGGAGTCGAGCGCGCTCGTCGCCTCGTCGAGCACGAGGATCGGCGCGTCCTTGAGGATGGCGCGGGCCAGCGCGATGCGCTGCCGCTGGCCGCCCGAGAGGCGCACGCCCCGCTCGCCGAGATGCGCGTCGTAGCCTTCGCGGCCCATGAAGTCCTTCAGGCCGAGGATGAAATCGTGCGCCTCGGCCTTCTTCGCGGCCTCGATCATCTCGTCCTCGGAGGCGTCGGGCCGGCCGTAGAGCAGATTCTCGCGCGCCGAGCGGTTGAACATGGCCGTCTCCTGCGTGACCATGCCGATCTGGCGTCGCAGGCTCTCCTGCGTCAGGTCGCGCACGTCGCGCCCCTCGACGCGGATCGCGCCGCCCTCGGTGTCGTAGAGCCGCAGCAGCAGCGAGACGAGGGTGGACTTGCCGGCGCCCGAGGCCCCAACCAGCCCGAGCTTCTCGCCCGGGTGCAGCGTGAGCGTGATGTCGTCGATCCCGCCCTTGCCGCGTCCGTAGGTGAAGGTGACGCGGTCGAACTCGACGAGGCCCTTCGCGGGCGGCAGCGCCTCGGCGGTCTCGGCGTCGGTCAGCCCGTGAGGGGGCGTGAGGGTGCGCATCCCGTCCTCGATCTCGCCGATATTGGCGTAGATGCCCATGAGCGTGAACGAGACCCAGCCGGTCATCTGCGCGATGCGGATCGAGATCGCACCGGCCGCGGCGATGTCGCCCGGCGTGGCGGTGCCCGCGCTCCAGAGCATCAGCGTCCCGCCGATGAGCAGCACGGGCAGCGCGCCCGCGACCGTCATCAGGGTGAAGCGGAACCACGCCGACATGACGCCAAACTCGATGGCGCGCTCGCGGAAGGTGCCCATCGCGTTCAGCGCGGCCCAATCCTCGTGGGAGGTATGGGCAAAGAGCTTGACCGTCTTGATGTTGGTGATCGTGTCGACGACCTGCCCCGACACCATCGCCCGCGCCCCCGCCCGCGCCTTGGAGCGCGACCGGATGCGCGGCAGGAAGAAGCGGATCAGGGCGAGGTAGCCGACCAGCCACAGCGTCAGCACGGCGGCGATACGCGGATCGATCGAGATGAGCATGACCGCCGCGCCGATCAGCGACGCCAGGGCGAAGAACACGACGTTGATGACCTCGGACACAACGTCGGTGACAGCGCGCGAGGTCTGCATCTGCTTCTGGGCGATTCGCCCGGCGAAATCGTTGTCGAAGAAGGGGATCGCCTGACCCATCGTCCACCGGTGCAGGCGCGAGAGCACCAGAGGGTTCACGTTGGGCTGGACGGCGATGCCGTTGGCCGCCGCCGAGAGGCCGAAGGTGACGGGGCGGATCAGCACGAAGAAGGCTGCCGCGAAGACGATGAGCGGCAGGTGCTCCACCCAGAACGCCTGCGCGCCGGAGGTCAGCGCAGTGTCGATCAGCCGCCCGAGCACGAAGGCCGAGATCACCTCGAGCGTGCCGACGATGGCAGACAGTAGGCCGGCGACGAGCAGCACCGGGAACGCGCCGCGCAGGCACCAGACGAGGAAGGCGTTCAGACTGCGCGGCGGCGGGCCGTCGGCCGGGGCGAAGGCGTCGATGAGGCGGCCCGGATGGCGCAGGCGCAGGCGCAGCCCCGCGCCCGGAAGTCTCGTCAGGATACTGGGGCCTCGTCGCGTCATTCGGCAGCCTCCGGGGCGGGGGGCGCTTCGGCGCCGATGAAGCCGCCCGACTGCCGCTCCCAGAAGCGCGCGTAGAGGCCGCCCCGCGCCAGAAGGTCGGCGTGCGGCCCCTCCTCGACGATGCGGCCCCCGTCGATCACGACGATCCGGTCCATGTGGGCGATGGTCGAGAGGCGATGCGCGATGGCGATCACCGTCTTGCCCTCCATCACGCCGTAGAGGGTATCCTGGATCGCGGCCTCGACCTCGGAGTCGAGCGCGCTGGTGGCCTCGTCGAGAACGAGGATCGGCGCGTTCTTGAGGATCACGCGGGCGAGCGCGATGCGCTGACGCTGGCCGCCCGAGAGCTTCACGCCCCGCTCGCCCACCAGCGAATGGTAGCCCGAATGGCCCTCGGCGTCGGACAGCGCCTCGATGAAGTCGTGCGCGGCGGCGCGTTTCGCCGCGGTCACCATTTCGTCCCACGTCGCCTCGGGCCGACCGTAGAGGATGTTGTCGGCGATGGAGCGATGGAGCAGCGCCGAGTCCTGCTGGACCATTCCGATATGGCGGCGGAGACTGTCCTGCGTGACGGCGGCGATGTCCTGCCCGTCGATCTCGATGCGCCCGCTCTCGGCGTCGTAGAAGCGCAGCAGCAGCTTGACGAGCGTCGACTTGCCGGCACCCGAGCGGCCGACGAGGCCCACCTTCTCGCCCGGTTCGATCGTCAGTGACAGCCGGTCGAGCCCGCCCGCACCGCGACCGTAGTGGTGCGCGACATCGCGGAAGGCGATGCGCGCCTCGGCCACCTTCAGCGCGGGGGCGGCGGGCCGGTCGGTCAGGGCGATCGGCTGCGCGATCGTCTCCATCCCCTCGGCCACGACCCCGAGCTGGCGGAAGAAGTTCGACACCGCCCACATGATCCAGCCCGTCATGGCGTTGAGCCGCAGCGTGAGCGCGGTTGCCGCCGCCACGACACCGACACTCGCCATGCCCTGCGCCCAGAGCGCGATGGCCCAGCCGACGACGCCGACGATCAGAAGGCCGTTCAGCACGGTCAGCGACACGTCCATGATCGTGTAGATCCGCATCTCGGTCTGGAAGGTCGTCCGGGCGTGCTCGATGGCCTCCTTCGCGTAGTCGAGTTCGCGGTCGTGGTGGGCGAACATCTTGACGGCGTGGATGTTGGTGTAGCTGTCGACCACCCGCCCCGTCACCGTCGAGCGCGCGTCGGACGCGGCCTTGGAGGCAGGGCCGACACGCCGGATCGTCCAGCGCACCAGCAGGCCGTAGAGCGCGAACCACACGAGCAGCGGCAGCACCAGCCGCGGGTCGGACCCCCAGAGCAGGATCGCCGCGCCCACGGCGTAGGCCAGCGCGAAGGTGAGCGCGTCGAACACCTGGAACATCGCCTCGCCCGCGGCGGGGGGCGTCTGCATGATGCGGTTGGCGATGCGACCGGCGAAGTCGTTCTCGAACCAGCCGACCGACTGGCGCAGGACGTGGCGGTGCGCCCGCCAGCGGAACAGCGTGCCGTAATTGGGCAGGAGCGTGTTGTTGAGGATCAGCACGTCGAGCGCCTGCACCGCGGGGCGCAAAAGCAGGATGAAGGCGGCGGCGAGCAGCAACTCGACCCGGTGCGCCTGCCAGACCTCGGCGGGCGACGTGCCGGTCAGGATGTCGACGACCCGGCCCATGTAGAAGATCAGGCCCACCTCGATGGCCGCCACGGCCACGGAGAGCAGCGTCGCCCAGCCGAACATGGCCCGGAACGGCTGCGAATAGCTCCAGACGAACGGCCACAGCCGGCGCGGCGGCGCGTCGGTCTCTTCGTAGTCGACATACGGGTCGACCAGGTTCTCGAAACGGCGGAACATCGGCGGCTGGGTCCGGCGGGGGGCTGCGGTGCGGGAGAGCTAGCCCGCCCCGGTTACAGGAAAACCGCGGCGGCGGAAACGGGGCCCGACGTCAGCCGTCGTCGGGCAGGGCGAGCAGCGCCTCTCTGTCGAGTGCGAAACCCGAGTCGATCCACGCGGCCTCGAGTTGCCTGAGCCGCGCGCCGAGGGCGGGGCCCTCGTAGGCGGGCATGAGGTCGGCCGGTTTGACCGGAAACTCGGCGGCAGCGCCCAGCGCGACCGCGGCGGCCATGCCGGCAGGCAAGCCCTGAGCGGCGAGAGCGGCACGAATCGCAAGCGCGGCGTGGGCGTCGTCCGCGCCCAGCCGCCATCCGAGTTCGGCCGCACCCGCCTCGCCCGTGGCCGCCGCGCGCAGGCGCTCGACCCGGTGCGCCTCGGCCTTCGACAGGCGCAAACGGTCGGCGGCCTCTTCCCCGCCGAGGGCCGCCAGGCGGGCGATGGCGTCGGGCGATGACCCGGTCGTTGGCCCGGATGCTGGCCCGGATGCTGGCCCGGATGCTGGCCCGACTGCCGGCCCCCGCGGCGGCTCCAGCGCCGTCAGGCGGGCGACGGCCGTCGCATCGGCCCCCGGCAGCACGCGGGCGAGGATGCCGGTGCGCGCCATCGCGGCGAGCGCGCGTGAGGGGTCGGGGGCGGCGAGCAGCTTCTTGATCTCGCCGCCGATCCGCTCGGCCGAGATGCGGTCGAGCCCCTCGGCCCCTTCGGCGCAGGCCGCCAGCCCCCCGGGGTCGAACCCGCCCTCGGGGTCGGCATACCAGGCGTGGAAGCGGAAGAAGCGCAGGATGCGCAGATAATCCTCGTGGACACGCGCGGTGGCGTCGCCCACGAAGCGCAGCCGCCGCGCGCGCAGGTCGGTCAGGCCCCCGAGCGGGTCGACGATGCGGCCCCGAGGGTCGCAGTAGAGCGCGTTCATGGTGAAGTCGCGGCGCGCTGCATCCTCGGCCACGTCGTCGGAGAATCGCACGGTGGCGTGCCGGCCATGCGTCTCGATGTCGGCGCGAAAGGTCGTCACCTCGACCGGATGGTGGCGGTGCACAAGTGTGACGGTTCCGTGGTCGATGCCGGTGGGCACGGCCTTGAGCCCCGCGGCCTCGGCCAGCGCCATCACCCGCTCGGGGCGCGCGTCGGTCGACAGGTCGAGATCGGTGACCGGCACGCCGAGGAGCGCGTTGCGCACGCAGCCGCCGACGAAGAGCGCCTGGTGGCCGGCGCCCTCGAGCGCGGCGGTAACGGCGCGGGCATCCTCGCCCGACAGCCAGTCGGCGTCGATCGTCTCGGTCATGGGTCGCCCCGTTTCATGCCGAGACCCGTCTCATGCCGCCAGACGGTCGGCCAGACCCCGCAGCATCCGCGCCGTGGCGCCCCAGACATAGTATGGGCCATACGGCACGACGTAGTAGCGTCGCCAGGTGCCGCGCCAGAGCCGCTGCTCGACGGAATAGTTCGCAGGGTCGGCGACGTGGGCGAAAGGCACGGTGAACACCTCGGCCACCTCGCCCGCCTCGGGCACCGGCGCGAAGGCGGGCACGAGGGCGACGACCGGGGTGACGGAAAAGCCCGTGACCGTCTCGTGCTCGGGAAGGGTGCCGAGCACGTCCGCCGTCGCGGGGTCGAGCCCCACCTCTTCGTGCGCCTCTCGCAGGGCGGCGGCGGTCGCGTCGCCATCGCCCGGGTCGACACGGCCGCCGGGAAAGGCGACCTGCCCGGGGTGGTGCTTGAGCCGCGACGAGCGCTTGGTCAGCAGGAGGTGCGGCCCGCCGGGGCCGTCGATCACCGGCACCAGAACACCGGCATCGCGCAGGGTGCGGCCGGGGGGCAGCGTCAGGCCGGGGTTGAGATCGTGGTCGGCGGTGGGGCCGCCCCTCGCGGCCACGGCGCGGGCGAGGCGGGCGCGCAGCCCCTCACCCGACAGCGTGGCCGCGCCGAGGCTCATGCGCGTCCGCCGCGGCCGTGTCCGGGCCAGTCGTCGGGTCGCTCTGCCTCGGGGGCCTCGCGCGTGGCCTCGAAGCCGAGGGTTTCGGGGTCGAACTCGTAATGCGCGCCGCAGAACTGGCAGTCGGCGGTGACGATCCCCGCGTCGGTGGTCATCGTGGCGATGTCCTTGGCCGAGTAGATCGAGAGCGACTGCCGCACCTTGGCCGGAGAGCACGAGCAGCCGAACGCGACGGGCTGGGCGTCGAAGACGCGCGGGGCCTCCTCGTGGAAGAGGCGCACCAGAAGGTCGGTGGGCTGCACGTCGGGGCCGACGAGCTCCATCGCCTCGACCGTGTCGAGCAGCATGTTGACGCGCGACCAGTGCTCTGCCCCGTCTCCGTCGACGATGTCGGAGGCGCGCAGAAGGCCGCCCGCGCCCGAGCCACCGCCCTGCGCGACGTGCTCGCCCACCTCGGGCATGTGCTGGATCATCACGCCGCCCGCACGCCAGTGCTCGGGGCCGCCGGGCCGCCGGGCGCGGCCGTGCGACAGGGCGAAGCGGGTGGGCAGCTGCTCTGACTGGGCGAAGTAGGTCTCGGCGCAGGCCGCGAGGCTGCCGCCGTCGAGCGGCGTGATTCCCTGGTAGGGGGCCATGCCCGCACCCTGGTCGATGAGTATCGCGAAATACCCCTTGCCGATCAGGTCGAAGGGGCGCCCCGTCAGGCGCTTCTCGGGATCGAAGCTGGCATAGGCGCGGATGCGCGCGGGCGCGCCGTCTTCGCTCGGGCCGTAGTAGTCGGTGGCGATCAGGCGGGCCGGGCCGTCGCCGCGCACCTGCAAAGACAGCTTCCAGCGCAGCTTGATCGTCTGGCCGATCAATGCGGTCAGCAGCGCCATCTCGGCCACCAGCGCCTCGATGGCGGGCGGATAGTCGTGCTGGGCGAGCACGCGGTCGAGCGTGTCGTCGAGCCGGGCGACGCGGCCGCGGATGTCGGCGCGGTCGAGCTGGAAGGGCAGGACGGTATCGTCCCACGCGATTTGCGAACCGAGAGTCATGGGTTTCCTTGGGTGCCGGCGGTTGGCATATCGCAGCCATGTAGGGGCGGCAACGGCGCGCGCAAAGGGAGGGCGAATGATCCCACGGATCGGAGAGCGGGTGAGGACGGGGCAGGGCTATAGCCGCCGGCCCGGGGCCTACGCGGTGCTGCTGCGGGGCCGCGACGTACTGCTGACCCACCAGGACGCGCCCGAGCCAGAGTTCCAGCTGCCGGGCGGCGGGGTCGACCCCGGCGAACACCCGATCGCCGCGCTGCACCGCGAGGTGTGGGAGGAGACGGGGTGGAAGATGGCGCTGACGCGCCGCCTCGGGGCCTTCCGCCGCTTCACCTACATGCCCGAATACGACCTCTGGGCCGAGAAGGTGTGCACCGTCTATCTGGGCCGGGCGGTGCGGCGGCTCGGGCCCCCGGTGGAGGCCGGTCACACCGCTCACCTGGTGCCGCTGCCGCTCGCGGCCGAGATGGTCGGCAACGACGGCGACCGGATGTTCCTGCGGCGGCTACCGGGCTGACCTTACCCGGCCTCCGCCGGCGGCGGGCCGCCATATTCGAACAGCACCGCCGAGATGTCGTCGCCGAATTCCTCGCCGTCGGCATGTGTGGCGAGATCCCACGTGAGCGCCTCGAGAAAGCCCTGCCCCGTCAGGCCGGCGTTGCGGCGCACGATCCGCTCGAGCCCGACCTCCTCCAGCATCTCGCCCGACGGGTTCTCGCACTCGGTGATGCCGTCGGAGATGAGCAGCAGCCGGTCGCCGGCGGCGAGCGTGACAGAAAGATCGGCGAACGGCGCCTCCTCGATCAGGCCGATGGGCGGGCCCCCATCGCCCAGACGCTCGATCGCGCCGCCCTTGCGCTGGATCAGCGGGTGGGGATGGCCTGCCTGCACCATCCGCACCGCGCCGCTGGCCAGGTCGATTTCGGCAAAGAGCATGGTGAAATAGGTGTCGGTCGCCATCTCGGCGAGCGAGATCAGGTTGAGCCGGCGCGCGACCTCGGCGGGCGGATGGGCGGCGGTCGTTCCACCGTCGGCCTGGCGGAGGGCCACGTTGCGGTCGGGCATGCTGGAGGCGAAGTAGGAGGAGAGTCGCGCCGTCATCAGCGCCGAGGCGACGCCGTGGCCCGACACGTCGATGGCGTAGATCGCAAGGCGGTCGTCGCCCACGGGGAAGAAGCCGACGAGATCGCCGCCCACGTGCCCGGAGGGCCGCAGGAGCAGCGACACCTGGCTGGCGCCGAACTGGCGGAAGCGCTCCTTCACCAGCGATTGCTGGAGCTTGCGGGCCTCGATCAGATCCTTGTCGACGGCCTCGTAGACCTCTTGCAGCTCGGCCAGCGTGCCGAGCAGCAGCGCGTTCTTCTCGACGAGCTCGGCCTCCATCCGCAGGACGCGGGCGCCGGCGGCCAGCCGGGCGCGCAACTCCTCGCTCTGGACGGGCTTGGTGAGAAAGTCGTCGGCCCCCGAATCGAAGCCTGCGGCGATCTCGCCCCGGTCGGACTTGGCGGTGAGCAGGAGGAAGTAGCCGTAGCTCTCGCGCTCCATCTGGCGGAAGCGGCGGCAGAACTCGGGGCCGTCCATGCCCGGCATCATCCAGTCGGAGATCACGAAATCGGGCGGGTGGGCCGCGCACATCGCCAGCGCCTCCTCGCCGCTTTCGGCCTCGCGCACGGAGTAGCCGAGCGTGCGGAGCTGGGCGCAGATGATCCGCCGCTGCAAGCGGCTGTCGTCGACCACCAGCACGGAATACGGCCGGCCCGGCGCGGCGCCGCCCTCGGCCGGGTCGAGCGGGCGGGTCAGCGGGCGCGTCCGCCGCTCCGGCAGCGGGGACTCTCGCTCGGTGGTGAACTGGCGCGACACGGAACCCCTGGGCGAGCGGACGGGACGGAACAGGCGCGGGCCGCGGCGGCGGGCGACCCATGGGCAGGCTTAGGGCAGCGCGCTTAAGGGGCCGTGAATCGGCGGGGGGAAAGAGAGACTTAACCCGCGCGCGCTAGGCAGGCCGCGCAGGTCTGGAGGCAGCGCATGTCCGACGGTGCCGGAGCGCCCGATCCTTCCCCGCCCGATCCATCGGCGATCGACTGGTCGCGCGTGGCCGAGCTGCGCGTCGAGATCGGCGACGACGAGTTCGCCGAGGTGGTGGAGCTGTTCCTCGCGGATTCCGACGAGATGGTCGAGGCGCTCGCGGGGCAGCCGCCCTCGGCCTACGAGGAGGCGCTGCATTCGCTCAAGGGCGCCGCACTCAACATGGGGCTGTCGGGGCTGGCCGAGATCTGCCGGCGCGGCGAGCGGCTGGCGGCCGAGGGCAGCGCCGAAGCAGTGCAGATCGCGCAGGTTCTGACCGGTTACGCCGCGGCGCGCGCCGCCCTGCTGTCGGGCCTGCAGGCCGGGAAGGGCGGGGGCTGACATCGCGGCGCGTCGACGCGCGCCCCGATGCGATCAGAGCACGAATTCGCCGATCACCTCGTCGCCGGTGATGTCGGTATAGACGAATCCGTGCGCCTCGAGCCGGTCGAACAGCGCGCCGAAGTTCTCGGCCCGGGCCGTCTCGATCCCGAGGAGCACCGAGCCGAAGTTGCGCGCCGATTTCTTGAGGTATTCGAAGCGTGCGATGTCGTCTTCGGGGCCCAGCATCTCGAGAAAGTCGCGCAGGGCGCCGGGGCGCTGGGGCAGGCGCAGGATGACGTACTTCTTGAGGCCCCGGTAGCGCTGGCTGCGCTCCTTGACTTCGGGCAGCCGCTCGAAGTCGAAATTGCCGCCCGACGTGACGCAGACGACGCGCTTGCCCCTGATCTCGTCGGCCAGCTCCGGCAGCACGTCGACCGAAAGCGCGCCGGCCGGTTCCAGCACGATGCCCTCGACGTTGAGCATCTCGAGGATGGTACCGCAGATGCGATTCTCGGGCGCGGCGAGCAGGTGGGCGGGATCGACCTCCTTCAGCATGTCGAAGGTATGCGCACCGATCCGGGCCACCGCCGCGCCGTCGACGAAAGTGTCGACCTTGTTGAGCGTCACCGGGGCCCCCTCGGCCAGCGCGGCAGCGAGGCTGGCGCCGCCCTGCGGCTCGACATAGCGGCAGGCGATGCCAGGCGCCGTCTCGCGGAAATAGCCCGACATGCCGGCCGAGAGGCCGCCGCCGCCCACCGGCATCACCACCAGGTCGGGCTGCTCCATGCCCTGCGCTTCGGCCTGGGCCAGCAGCTCGACCGCGACCGAGGCCTGCCCCTCGATCACGTCGGGGTCGTCGAAGGGCGCGAGAAAATGCGCGCCCTGCTCGGCGCACCACGCCTTCGCCTCGGCCAGCGTGTCGTCGACGTAGTCGCCGGTCAGGCGGATCTCGACCTGCTCGCCCCCGAAGGTGCGCGTCTTCATGATCTTCTGCTCGGGGGTGGTGACCGGCATGAAGATGACGCCCCGCACCCCGAAATGGCGGCAGACATAGGCCATGCCCTGCGCGTGGTTGCCCGCCGAGGCGGCGACGAAGAGCTGCTGGGCGGGGTCGCGCGCGCGCACTTTGTGCATGGCGTTGAAGGCGCCGCGCAGCTTGTAGGAGCGGACGGGCGCGAGATCTTCGCGCTTGAGCCAGATGTCGGCGCCGTAGCGCTCCGACAGGTGGTCGTTGCGTTGCAGCGGAGTCGGCGGGAAGAGGGCGCGCAGCCGCTCCTCGGCGGCGCGGGCGGCCTGTGCGAAGCTGGTCATGGGCGGCGGTGTGGGCCATCGGCGGCGTCATGGCAAGCGGCGGCTTGCCGGCGGGGCAGGGCGTTCCATCTGGCCCGTCCATGGGAGACGGGATGTCACGCATCGCACCGCTCGCCGCCGGCATCGGGCGGTCGCTGCGGATCTACTACGGAGATGCGGGCCGGGCGGCGCGCATGGACGCGCTGTATGGCCGGTTCCTGCGGCCGGGCACGCTGGCCTTCGACCTGGGCGCGCATGTGGGCGACCGCACGGCCTGCTTCCGCCGGCTGGGTGCGCGGGTGGTGGCGGTGGAGCCGCAGCCGGCGGCGCTGCGCGCGCTCCGGCTGATCCACGGGCGGGATGCGGGGGTGACGCTGGTGGGCAGGGCTGTCGGCGCGGCGGAGGGGAGGGCGCCCATGCAGGTGAACGCGGCCAACCCGACCGTCTCCACGCTGTCGGCGGGGTTCGTGGCAGCCGCTTGCTGCTCTGGGGGCTGGCGGGGCGAGCGGTGGGACCGGGTGGCGGAGGTGTCGGTGACCACGCTTGACGCGCTGGTCGCCGCGCATGGGCTGCCCGACTTCGTGAAGATCGATGTGGAGGGGATGGAGGATGCGGTGCTGGCCGGTGTGTCGCTCGCCGTGCCCGCACTGTCCTTCGAGGTGACGACCATCCATCGCGGCGTGGCGCTGTGCGCGCTGGAGCGGGTGGCCGCGCTCGGCACCTACCGCTTTGCGCTGTCGCTCGGCGAGGGGTTCGACCTGCCGGGAGAGTGGGTGCAAGCGGAGACGATGGCAGAGCGGATCGCCGCCCTTCCCGAGGCCGCCAATTCGGGCGACGTCTATGCCGTGCACGAAGGGGCGCCGCTTGTCCCTTCCGGGGACGCGGGGTAGACGGCGCCGTCAGTCCGAAGCGGAGTGCCCCATGTCCGACGCACCCAAGAAAGTCGTCCTCGCCTATTCGGGCGGTCTCGACACCTCGATCATCCTCAAGTGGCTGCAGGTCGAATACGGCTGCGAGGTCGTCACCTTCACCGCCGATCTCGGCCAGGGGGAAGAGCTGGACCCGGCACGCCGGAAGGCAGAGATGCTGGGCGTGAAGGAAGTCCATATCGAGGACCTGCGCGAAGAGTTCGTGCGCGACTACGTGTTCCCGATGTTCCGCGCGAACGCGGTCTACGAGGGGCTCTACCTGCTGGGCACGTCGATCGCCCGGCCGCTGATCTCGAAACGTCTGGTGGAGATCGCCGAGGAAACGGGCGCCGACGCGATCTCTCACGGCGCCACCGGCAAGGGCAACGATCAGGTGCGGTTCGAGCTGGCGGCCTATGCGCTGAACCCGCAGATCAAGGTGGTCGCGCCGTGGCGGACATGGTCGCTCACCTCGCGCTCGCGCCTGATCGAGTTCGCCGAGGCGCACCAGATCCCCATCGCGAAGGACAAGCGGGGCGAGGCGCCCTTCTCGGTCGATGCGAACCTCTTGCACACTTCGTCGGAGGGGAAGGTGCTGGAGGATCCGGCCGAGATGGCGCCGGACTACGTCTATCAGCGGACGGTGGATCCCGAGGATGCGCCGGACGCGGCGGAGCATGTCGAGATCGGGTTCGAGCGGGGCGACGCGGTGTCGATCGACGGCGAGCGGCTGTCGCCGGCGACCTTGCTGACCCGGCTGAACGAGTTGGGCGGCCGTCACGGGATCGGGCGGCTCGACCTCGTGGAGGGGCGCTACGTCGGCATGAAATCGCGCGGCATCTACGAGACGCCCGGCGGCACGATCCTGCTGGAGGCACACCGGGGCATCGAGCAGATCACGCTCGACCGCGGCGCGATGCACCTCAAGGACGAGCTGATGCCGCGCTATGCCGAGCTGATCTACAACGGCTACTGGTTCTCGCCCGAGCGCGAGATGCTGCAGGCCGCCGTCGACCGCAGCCAGGACCACGTCACCGGCACGGTGCGCGTGCGGCTCTTCAAGGGGTCGGTCCGCACGGTGGGGCGCTGGTCGGACCACACCCTTTATTCGATGGACCATGTGACGTTCGAGGACGATGCCGGCGCCTACGATCAGTCGGACGCGCAGGGCTTCATCCAGCTCAACGCCCTGCGGCTGAAGCTGATCGCCATGCGCAACCGTCGGGTGGGTGGTTGACGGCGGGCCGCCTTCGGCGAGGATATTTTCAGCAAGAAGAAGCCGGGGGTCGAGTCGGTGCGGGGCCAGCGCCTCGTGGGCCGCCATCCCCTCGGCGCACAGCGCCCGCAGACCCTCCGGCAGCTCCGGCAGAGGACCCTCCGGGCCAGCGAATCCGTTGGAGCGGTGGGTTGCGGCATATCGGTGGCGGGCCCGGACGCCGTCTGCAGGGTTGCCGCCTGCGGGCCGGGAGAGCATGGATGGGTCGAAGGGCAGGCCGCGGGCGGCTCGAAGGGCGCGCGACATCACCTCGGGGTCGGACAGCCGCAGGCGTTCAGCAGGGCGCGGTCGATGCGGTCGTGCGGGTCGGCGAGGAGGCGGATCTGGCCGCGCGTGTGGAGG
>LJNT01000206.1 GCA_001314685.1 Rhodobacteraceae bacterium HLUCCA09 | reverse complement strand
CATGTTCCTACCCCGTCCCGAACCTCACACAGAATCGATCTTGCCATGAAGAGCGCGGTCCGGCGAGGGTCTATGTGATCGTCCGGGATGGGACACTTAGGCCTTGATTCCACGCCGGGATGGTCGTCCGACGTGGTTGGCACAAACCCCCTGCTCTCCGCTGCCGAGTTCGGGTAGGACGGACCAATGAAAGAGACCGCCTCATGAGCCGCGCCGACCGCCGCCGCCAGGCCGCCGCCGCCGCCGCCCGCGCGCCCGCGACCGACGCGGCGGGCCTCGCCGCGCGCATCCGGGCGGCGAAGCTGCCGGGCACGCCGCCCGAGCTGGCCGAGCGGGCGCGCAAGGCGCTCGCGGCGTTCGTCGAGAGCGCGGCGGCGCGGGGCGTGCCGGTGGCCGAGATCGCGCGGCACATGGCCGACGGGCGCGCGGCCGCCACCATCGCCCATGTCGAGCGCGAGCAGGCCACCGCGCGGGGGCAGGACCCGGCGAAGGGCGCGGCCTGCGCCGCGGGCTGCGCCTTCTGCTGCATCCTGCCCGGGCAGGACGGCGGCACGATCACCGCGCACGAGGCCGAGCGGCTGCACGCCGCGCTCGCCCCCCTCGCCGGGCAGCCCGACGGGCGCGCGTGGCACCCGAACGCCTGCCCCGCCCTCGACCCCGACAGCCGCATGTGCCGCGCCTACGAGGCCCGCCCGCTGATCTGCCGCTCCTACCACTCGGCCGACGCCGCCGCGTGCGAGGCGAACGCCGCCGGAGAGCCCGCCCCCGGCGCCCGGCTCGCCGGCGCGCACCTCACCTACCTCGCCGCCCACGGCCTCGCCCGCGCGGCACTGGGGCCGCGCGGGCGTGTCGAGACCTTCGCGCTCAGAGAGGTCGCGCGCGCCGCGATCGAGGGGCAGGACGCCGAGACCGCGCGCGCGGCCGCCCGCCATGCACCGTCCGCGCTCGACGCCGAGCGGCGCCGCAGCGGCCGGGCGTGGAAGGCCGCGCGCGGGCGGGGATAGCGGCCACGAGCGCCCGAAAACGCGCGGCCGGTTGCACTCTCGACCTGCTCCCCTAGGCTCGGGCCATGGATACGCGCACACCTGACCCGCTCGCCCTCATCCCCGAAACCGACCGCACCCGTCTCGCCGAGGGCCGCCACGACGACCCGTTCTCGGTGCTCGGGCCGCACGAGCGCGGCGGCGTCCGACACGTCACCGTCATGCTGCCCGGCGCGCGCGCGCTCGCGGCCGAAGCGGGCGGCGCGACGCACGCGCTGACGCGCTCTACCGCGCATCCCGGCCTGTTCTCCGGCCCCGTGCCGGGCGACGATCCCTACCGGCTGACGGCGACCTTCGAGGACGGCTCCGCCTTCACCTTCGACGACGCCTACCGCTTCGGCCCCGTCATCGGCGAGATGGACGAGTATCTGCTGGGCGAGGGCACGCACCGACGCCTCTGGATGGCGCTGGGCGCGCATGTCTGCAGCCACGAGGGCGTGCGCGGCACCCATTTCGCCGTCTGGGCGCCGAATGCCCGCCGCGTCTCGGTCGTCGGCGGCTTCAACCTGTGGGACGGGCGGCGCCACCCGATGCGCCGGCGCGGCGCGACCGGCGTGTGGGAGATCTTCGTGCCCGGCGTGGGCGAGGGCGAGCCCTACAAGTACGAGATCCTGGGCGCACAGGGCAAGCTGGTGCCGCTCAAGGCCGACCCGGTGGGCTTCGGCTCCGAGCATCCGCCCGCCAGCGCCTCGGTCGTGCGCGACATCACCGGTTACGGCTGGCATGACGAGGCGTGGATGGGCACCCGCGAGGGCCGCAACGCGCGCACCTCGCCGATCTCGATCTACGAGGTCCACCTGGGCAGCTGGGTGCGCAAGGCCGAGAACCGCCGGATCAGCTACAAGGAGGCGGCCGAGGAGCTGGTCGGCTACGTCACCGACATGGGCTTCACCCATATCGAGCTGCTGCCGATCAGCGAATACCCGTTCGACGGCTCGTGGGGCTATCAGCCGGTGGGCCTGTTCGCGCCGACGATCCGTCACGGGCCGCCGCACGAGTTCCGCGACCTGATCGACGCCGCCCACCGGGCGGGAATCGGCGTGCTGCTCGACTGGGTGCCGGGGCATTTCCCGAGCGATCCGCACGGGCTGGGGCAGTTCGACGGCACGCCGCTTTACGAGCACGCCGACCCGCGCGAGGGCTTCCACCACGACTGGAACACGCTGATCTACAATTTCGGCCGCACCGAAGTTGCCAACTTCCTGATGTCGAACGCACTCTACTGGCTGGAGGAATACCACGTCGACGGCCTGCGGGTGGATGCGGTCGCCTCGATGCTCTACCGTGACTATTCGCGCAAGGAAGGCGAGTGGGTGCCCAACATCCACGGCGGGCGCGAAAATCTCGAGGCGATCGCGCTGCTGCAGAAGACCAACACCACGGTCTACGGCGAGGTGCCCGGCATCATGACGGTGGCCGAGGAAAGCACGAGCTTTCCCGGCGTCTCGGCCCCGGTCGATACGGGCGGCCTCGGCTTCGGCTACAAGTGGAACATGGGGTGGATGAACGACACCCTCGACTACATGAAGAAGGATCCGGGCTACCGGAAGCACCACCACCACCAGATGACCTTCGGGCTGACCTACGCCTTTTCTGAAAACTTCATCCTGCCGATCAGCCACGACGAGGTCGTGCACGGCAAGGGCTCGCTCTACACCCGCATGCCGGGGTCGCACGAGGAAAAGCTCGCGAACATGCGCGCCTATTACGGCTTCATGTGGGGGCACCCCGGCAAGAAGCTGTTGTTCATGGGGCAGGAATTCGGTCAGCAGGCAGAGTGGAACCACGACGAGGCGCTGCATTGGTGGCACCTCGACGACCCGCTCCATGCGGGCCTCAAACGCCTGGTGCGCGACCTCAACACGCTCTACCGCGGCGAGCCCGCGTTGCACGTCCGCGACGCCGATCCCTACGGCTTCCAGTGGATCGAGGCCGACGATGCCGACCACTCGGTCTATGCGTGGCTGCGGCGCGGCGGCGAGAGCGACCGCGAGATGGTGATCGTGGTCAACTTCACGCCCGTGGAGCGCGCCAACTACCGGCTGAGCCTGCCGCTCGCGGGCACATGGCGCGAGGCGCTCAACACCGACGCGCGCGTCTATGGCGGCGCCGACCGGGGCAACATGGGCGGCATCGCCGCCGACCGGCCGGGGCTGCACGGCTTCGCCGCCAGCGCGCAGGTCTACCTGCCGCCGCTCTCCGCCCTGTTCCTCGTGCACGACGGCTGAGGAGGCCGCGATGAAGGACATCGACACGACGCCGCTCGCAGAGCGGATCAAGGAAGACATGGACGCCGCCCAGGCGATCGCCGACGAGGCGCACCGGCTGTGGAACACCTCGGCCACCGCCTTCGCCGGCGAGCAGGCGATCGCGCGCAAGCTCGGCGGGCAGGTCGAGGGCGACGTGGCCTGCTTCGGCTTCTGGACGCCGGAGCTGCTCGACGCGCGCGTTCCCAAGGGCGACGTGTTTCTCGAGGTGCTCTCGCCCCGCGAGCCGCTGGACCTCACGATCACCCGGCAGAAGCTGCGCTTCGAGCGGGTCTGCGTGCCGACGGTGCGCTACGAGGCGCATACCTTCGCCGCCGTGCGGGGGATGCGGGCGGGCACGCGCGCCGCGGTGGGCGACTTCTACGCGCTGGTGTGGCGCGACGCCGAGGGACGGTGGCACCGCATCCTCGACCCGCTCGCGGCCTCGCTGCCGTTCGGGGCCTTCGCGCCGGCCGAGCTCTACGACGTGGCCGCGATGCAGGCCGCCCGCCGCGACAAGACGCATTTCGAGGCGTTCGAGCGCGAGGGCGACGCGCCGGCCAAGCTGGGGCCGCCGGTCAACATCCTGCAGATCCACGTTCCGACCGCCACCGCCGGCGGCACCCTCGCCTCGCTCACCCGCCATTACGAGCGGCTGGCCGAGCGCCTCGACGCCGGCCTGCCCTTCGAGCCGGCCGACCAGCTCTTTCTCGGCTACGACGCGGTGCAGCTCTTGCCGGTCGAGCCGACCACGGTCTACGAGACCGGCCCCGCCTTCTGGGAGGAAGACGTGGGCGACGACGCGGGCGTGACCGTCACGCTGCACCGCCCCGACACGACGAACTGGGGCTACGACGTGGTGATCGCCGGCATGGGCGCGGTCAACCCGGTGCTGCTCGAGACGGGACGGCCCGACGAACTTGCCGATTTCGCCGCCGTCCTGCACAATTTTCCCAAGCGGCCGAAGAAGCTGATCCTCGACGTCGTCTTCGGCCATGCCGACAACCAGGGCCTCGCCGCGCTGAACAGCCATTTCTTCGCCGGGCCGAACATGTACGGGCAGAACCTCGACTACCAGAACCCCGCCGTGCGGGCGATCCTGCTCGAGCTGCAGCGGCGCAAGGTGAATTTCGGCGCCGACGGCGTGCGCGTCGACGGCGCGCAGGACTTCAAGTTCTGGGACAGCTCGGCGCAGGATCTGAAGCACGACGACGACTACCTGCAGAGCATGGCCGACGTGGTGCAGGAGGTGGCGGGCGTTCGATACCGGCCGTGGTTCATCTTCGAGGACGGCCGGCCCTGGCCGCAGGAAGACTGGGAGCTGTCGTCGACCTACCGCTCGGTGATCGAGCGGCAGCGCGACGACGACGTGTTCCAGTGGGGGCCGCTCACCTTCGCCCACAACACGCCGTTCCTCTACACGTTCTGGCTCTCGAAGTTCTGGCGGATCAAGGAGATGCTCGAGGTCGGCGCGAACTGGATCTCGGGCACATCGAACCACGACACGTTGCGCCGGGGCACCCAGGTCAACCCCAAGCTCAACATCAACACCCGCCTCGGCGAAACGCAGATGGAGATCCTCGACAAGGCCTACGACAACCCGGTCGTGGCGATCTTTACCAACGTGGCCATGCCGGGCGTGCCGATGGACTTTCTCAACGCCACGGCGCGCGCCTCGTGGGGCTTCATCCGCAACCAGGACGACCGCTACGGCGTCAAGGTGGTCGCGGAAGAGGCGATCAGCCTCAAGTGGCAGGTCGACGCCTACGCCTACTCGATCCCCGCCAATTTCCGGCGGCTCAAGGCACTGGGCTACGAGACGCGCGAGGAGCTCGCGCGCTTCCTCGAGTTCCTGCAGGGCCTGGTGGAGGTGACCGATTACGACCTCGACGAGATCGTGCGCCTGCTGAACCGCCCCGAGCCCGCGCTCGCCGGGCCCGAGATGTTCACCGTGCAGAACCTCAAGGAGATCGCGCGCGCCTGGATGGACGACATGCACGATTACTGCAACGTCTCGCATTCGCTCTCCTCGCTCGAGCACGCGCAGTCCGATTTCATGCTGCGGCTGCGCAATTTCCGCCGCGCCCGGCCGTGGCTGCGCGACAATTTCGGCCACGCCGACCGGTTCGACTACCTGCGTCCCATCGCGGGGCGCTGCGTCTTCACCGCGCTGCGGCACGGGCCCGGCGCCGAGCAGGTCTTTGCGGTGATGCACATGGAAGGGCAGGCGACCGACGAGATCGACCCCCTCGCCCTGCCGATCGAGGGCCTTGCGGGCGCGGGGTGGGAGCTGGCGCTGCGCACCCCGGACATCGGCCCCGACTATACCGGCGGCCCGATCACCCTGCGCGATTCGATGGGCCTCGTCTTCACCCGCCGCGCGGCCTGAGCGGTGGCGTGGGGGCGCTGCCCCCGTCGCCCGTTCCGGGCGACTCCCCCGGGATATTTGGAGCAAGAAGAAGGCAGGTGCGGGCGCGCCTGCCGCTGCCCCGGCGCGGGCGGCTTGACACGCCCGAGCGTTTCACTCAGGAATTGAGGGGCGCCGCCACCCGCGCGACCGGCCCCCGGCCGGCACGGCTGGGCAGCCCAGAGGCGCGAGCGAGATGATTGCCCACGGAGGCGCGCGCATGGCTGCCCGAGACCTGCCCCACCCCCCGGCGCGAGATACGGCGCTCGGCGGGGGAGACTTCACCGACCGGTGCCTGCCCCGCGACGACCTCGCCGAGATCCTGCGCGAGGCGGGTCTGCCGCAGGGCTTCGCCCTCGACTGGCTGATCGACCGGGTGGAGCCCGGCGCCCGCGCCCCGCGCTGAGCCGATGGACGACGACCGCCCGCATCGCGAGGCGCCCCGCCCCCAGCCGCCGCTGCGCTACCGCGCGGAGGATCTTCTGTCGGGCGCCGACCGGGCCGAGATCGCGCTGGGCGACCAGGTCTACACGCTGCGGATGACGCGGTCGGGCAAGCTGATCCTGACGAAGTAGCCGGTTACTCGGCCGCCGCTGCGAGGGCCGGGCGGCGCTCGGCCATCCAGGCGTCGAGGCGGGCGACTTCCTCGGCCGCCATCCGCAGGCCGAGCTTCGAGCGGCGCCAGACCACGTCGTCGGCGGTGCGGGCGAATTCGCGGGTCATCAGCCAGTCGACCTCGGCCGCCGTCAGCGTCGCGCCGAACGCCGCGCCCAGATCGCTCTCCGAGCGCGCCTCGCCGAGGATCGCCCGCGCCTCGGTGCCGTAGGCGCGCACGAGGCGCAGCGCCCAGCGCCCGGTGAGGAACGGGTAGTCGGCGCGCAGGCCCTCGACGAGACGGCCCACCCCCTCGACCGGGAAATCGCCGCCGGGCAGCGCCACGCCAGCCGTCCACGGCCCGGACGCCTGCGGAAGCACCTCGGCGATCCTGTCCAGCGCCCCCTCGGCGAGCTTGCGGTAGGTGGTGATCTTGCCGCCGAAGACGTTGAGCACCGGCGCGCCCTGCGCGCGCTCGAGCGTGAGCACGTAGTCGCGGGTGGCGGCGGTGGCCGACTTGGCCCCGTCGTCGTAGAGGGGGCGGACGCCCGAATAGGTCCAGACCACGTCGTCGTCGGTCACCGGCGTCTCGAAGTAGGACGAGGCGAAGTCGAGCAGGTAGCGCTTTTCGCCCTCCGTGATCCGGGGGGCCGTGTCGGCGTCGTGGTGCTCCCGGTCGGTGGTTCCGATCAGGGTGAAGTCTGTCTCGTAGGGGATGGCGAAGATGATGCGCCCGTCGGTCCCCTGCAGGAAATACGCCTTGTCGTGATCGAAGAGCTTGCGCGTCACGACATGCGAGCCGCGCACGAGGCGGATGTCGTCGGGCGTGTTGAGCCGTAGCGTGCCGTGCAGCACGTCGCCCACCCACGGGCCGGCGGCGTTGACCAGCATCCGCGCGCGGCGCGTCGTCGTCTCGCCCGTCTCGGCGTCGCGCAGCGTGGCCTCCCAGTACTCGCCCCGCGGCTCGGCACCGACGAGCCTGGTGCGGGTCAGGATCTCGGCGCCCCGCTCGGCCGCGTCACGGGCGTTGAGCACGACGAGGCGGGAATCCTCGACCCAGCAATCGGAATACTCGTAGGCGGTCTTGAAGCGGTCCTGCAGCGGCGCGCCCTCGGGGCGGCGGCGCAGATCGAGCGTGCGGGTCGGCGGCAGGATCTTTCGCCCGCCGAGATGATCGTAGAGAAACAGGCCGAGGCGGATCAGCCACGCGGGCCGCCGCCCCTTCATCCACGGCATGATCCGGGTCAGCAGCCGCGAGGTGGGCGTGTCGCCCTCGAAGCGCATCTCGGGGTGCCAGGGCAGCACGAAGCGCAGCGGCCACGCGATGTGCGGCATGGCACGCAGCAGCACCTCGCGCTCGATCAGCGCCTTGCGCACCAGGTCGAACTCGAAATACTCGAGGTAGCGCAGGCCGCCGTGGAAGAGCTTTGTCGAGGCAGAGGATGTGGCCTGCGCGAGATCGCCCATCTCGACCAGCGCGACCGAGAGCCCCCGCCCCGCCGCGTCGCGGGCGATTCCCGTTCCGTTGATCCCCCCGCCGATCACGAGGACGTCGACGATGGCATCGTCGGCGATGTGCGTCATGCTGCGCTCCCGTCGGGTCCTGCGCGGCGCCTCGCCCCACTTGTCCTGTCCGGGCAGGGCGGCGCCCTCTGTCCTGTCGTCCTACCAGCATAGGAGAGCGGGCGCATATCTCCACCCCCCGTGGCACCGCGCGCGGAGCGGTGGCGCGCGCGCCGGTTGGCGGCGCCCGCCCCCTGCGTCGCTTTCCCCCTTTCGCGGGGCGCGAATCCGGCTAGGGTGCGCGCGCTCCGGTTCGGGTGGCCCGGGTACCCGGCGTCGCCCGATCAAGAGGGAACGCGGTGCGGGCCGGCCAACGGCCCAAATCCGCGGCTGCCCCCGCAACTGTGAGCGGCGAGCGATGCCGGCACATGCCACTGGGACCGGGCCGCAAGGCCACCCGGGAAGGCCCGGCAGAGCGACGACCCGCGAGCCAGGAGACCTGCCGGAGCGATCACCCTGACCGGGCGCGGGGCGCGGCCGGCCTGCGGAGCGTCCGCCCGTGGTGATGTCGAGAGCCGCCCCTGGGCCATCCGTCCCTTGGGCCTGACGAACCGCCAAGCGCGCTGTTGCGCGCCCGGGAGAGCGAGATGGTGCCACGCCGCCCGCACTGCACGACGCTGCGCCATACGGCCCTGCGCCATACGACGCTGCGCCACGTGGTCCTGCGCCACACGGCGCTGCGCCCCACGGCACTGCGCCGCGCAAGGGGCGCGGCATGAGCCCGCGCGCGCTTGCCCTCGCGCTGGGCCTGCTCGTGGCGGCGCTCTTTGCCGCCTCGCTACTGGTGGGGCCCGCGGGCCTGCCGCCCGGCGCCTCGGTCGCGGCGCTCGTGCGGGGCGAGGGCGGGCCGCTGACACTGGTGATGCGAGAGATCCGGCTGCCGCGGGCGATCCTCGGGGCCGCGGTGGGCGCCTCGCTCGGCCTGGCGGGGGCGGCGATGCAGGGCTACCTGCGCAACCCTCTGGCCGAGCCCGGCATCGTCGGCATCTCGGCCTCGGCCGCCCTCGGCGCGGTGCTCGCCATCCATACCGGCCTCGCCGCGGCCTTCGCCCTCGGCCTGCCGCTCGCGGCGCTGGCGGGCGCGGGACTGTCGGTCGCGCTCCTGACGCTGCTCGCGGGGCCCCGCGGCTCGACGCTGACGCTGATCCTCGCCGGCATCGCCATCGGCGCGCTGGCGACGGCCATCACCTCGCTCGTGCTCAATCTCTCGCCGAATCCGTGGGCGGCGAACGAGATCGTGTTCTGGATGATGGGCAGCCTCGCCGACCGGTCGTTCACCCATGTCGCCCTCGCCCTGCCCTTCATGGTCGCGGGCTGGGCGATGCTGGCGGCGACCGCCCGCGGCCTCGACGCGCTGACGCTGGGCGAGGACGCGGCCGAGGCGCTCGGCATCCGCCTGACGCGCCTGCGGCTGACGCTGGTCGGCGGCACGGCGGCAGCCGTCGGCGCGGCCACGGCGGTGGCGGGCGCGATCGGCTTCGTCGGCCTCGTGGTGCCGCACCTGCTGCGCGCGCTTGTCGGCGCGCAGCCCGGCCGCCTGCTCTGGGCCTCGGCACTGGGTGGCGCGGCGATGGTGCTGGCGGCCGACGTGGCGGTGCGCCTGATCCTGCCCGAGCGCGACCTCAAGCTCGGCGTGCTGATGGCGCTCGTGGGCGCGCCGCTCTTTCTCCATCTCATCTGGCGCACACGGAGAGAGTTCGCATGACGCTGCTCGCCCTCGACGGCCTGACCGTGCATCGCGGCCCCTGCCCCGTGGTCGACGGCGTGTCACTGACCATCGGGCAGGGCGAGCTCGTCGGCCTGATCGGCCCCAACGGCGCCGGCAAGACGACGCTGATGCGCGCCGCACTCGGCCTTCTGCCGCACCGGGGCGAGAGCAGCCTCGCGCGCCTCTCGCCGCGCGAGCGCGCGCGCGCCGCCGCGTGGATGCCGCAGATGCGCGAGATCGCCTGGCCCGTCAGCGTCGAGCGGCTGGTGACGCTGGGCCGGCTGCCCCATCTCGGCGCCCGCCGCGCGACCGACGCAGACCGGGCCGCCGTCGCCCGCGCGCTGGAGTGGATGGACCTCGCCGCCTTCGCGGGCCGGCCTGCCACCGAGTTGTCGGGCGGCGAGCAGGCGCGGGTGCTGATCGCCCGCGCGCTCGCGCAGGAGGCGCCGCTGCTGATGGCCGACGAGCCGGTGGCGGGCCTCGACCCTGCCCACCAGATCGCGACGATGGCCCTGTTCCGGCGGCTGTCGGAGGCGGGCAAGGGCGCGCTCGTGTCGCTCCATGACCTCGGGCTTGCCGCGCGCCACTGCACCCGGCTGGTGCTGCTGCATCACGGGCGGCTCGTGGCCGAGGGGCCGCCCGAGGCGGTGCTGACCGAGGGCAACCTGCGCGATGTCTTCGGCGTGCGGGGCTGGTTCGGAGCGACCGAGCACGGCCCCGTCTTCCAGCCGCTGGAACTGGCGAGCTGAGCGGGGGAGGCGGCGCATGGAGCAGGTGAGGGAGCTGATGGCGACACTCGACACGGGGCTGGGCGCGGGGCTCGGCGCGGGCCGGCTCGGCGCGTTTCTCGGCCTCGGCGGCCCGGCGCTCTGGGCCATCGCGGCCCTGTCGGTGGCGACGCTGGCGCTGGTCATGTGGAAGCTCTGGCGCCTCGCGCGGGCGGGCGCCTGGGCGCGGCGGCGGGCCGAGCTGTTCGTCCGCGCGTGGGAGGAGGGCGGCCGCCCCCGCCTGCCCGAGGGCGGCCCGCGCGCCCTGCGCCTGCGCTTCGCGGCTGAGGTGGCGGGGCTGATCCGCGCGGGCCGGCTGACGGGCGAGGCGCTGCGGGAAGAGATCGCGCGCCGCGCCATGCGCGAGCTCGCCGCCCTGCGCGCGGGCCTGCGCCCGCTCGAGCTTGTCGTGACCATCGCGCCGCTGATCGGGCTGCTCGGCACCGTGCTCGGCATGATCGAGGCGTTCCAGGCCCTGCAGGAGACCGGCGCGCGGGCCGATCCGGCCGTGCTCGCGGGCGGCATCTGGGAGGCGCTGCTGACCACCGCAGCGGGAATGGGCGTGGCGATTCCGGCGGCGGTGGCGCTGGCGTGGTTCGAGGGCGTGGCCGACGCCGCGCAGCGCGACATGGAGGACATCGCGACCCGCCTCGTGCTGCGCCCCCTGGCCGAGAGCGCGGCGGCATGAGCCTTGTCTTCGGCCCCTCCTCCGGCCGGGCCGCCCCGCGCCGCCGGCCGAGCCTGACGCCGATGATCGACGTCGTCTTCCTGCTGCTGATCTTCTTCATGCTCGCGGCCCAGATCGGGCGCGACGCGTCGCTGCCCGTGTCGGCGGGCGGCGGGGCAGAGGGCTGGTCGGGCCCGCCGCGGCTCGTCGACATCGCGCCGGACAGGCTCGCGCTCAACGGCCGGCCGGTGGCGCTGGACGAGCTGCCCGGGGCGCTCGGCGCGCTGGTCGAGGCGCGCTCCGACACGGTGGTGCTGCGCCCGGTCGAGGGCGCCGACGTGCAGCGGCTGATCGACGTGGCCGAGGCGCTCGGGGCGGCCGGCTTCGACGCGCTGGCGGTAGTGGAGTAGGGCGGTGCGCGCCCCGACCCTCCCCGCGCCGCGACGCGGCGCGCCGGTCGCCGCCCCGCGTCAGGTGTCGGGGCCGGCGGCCGCGTGGCGCCCCGCGCGGATAGAGGCGACGAGGCCGCGCCTGGGCGGGGCGACGCCGCGCTCGACCGGCCAGCTTGCCGGGGCGCGGTGGGCTGCCTGGGGCGGGGCTGCCGGCGCGCGGCATCGTCCGGCGCATGCCGGGGCGGAGTAGGCCCGTGCAGTTCCCGAGGCCCCCCCGCCGCGCCCGGCCCGAGGGCGTCGTGCCGATGATCAACGTCGTGTTCCTGCTGCTGATCTTCTTCCTGATGACGGCAGAGATCGCGCCCCCGCCGCCCTTCGACCTCGCCCTGCCCGAGGCCGGCGCGAGCGGCGCGCCCGAGGCGGACACGGTTCTGACGCTGACCGGGGGGCGCGCGAGTTTCGCCGGGGCGGAGGGCGCGGCGGCCTGGGCGGCGCTCGAGGCGGCGGCGCCCGAGCGGCTGGTGATACGGGCCGATGCGGGGATGCCTGCGGCAGAGGTGGCGGCGGCGCTCGGACGTGCCGCGTCGTTCGGCATCGCGTCGGTCGAGCTGGCGGTGCGGCCGCGATGACCGGAACGCGCGCCACTCTGGCGATGCGCGGCGTGCCTCGCCGCGAGGCACGGGACTCGCAGTGGGCGGGGGCGGTGCGCTGGGCGGGGGCCGCGCGATGGACTGGGGCGGAGCGATGAGACGTCTGGCCGAGGCCCTCGTCTTCGGCGGGCTCGCCGCGGGCCTGCACCTCGCGGCCTTTGTCGCGGTGCCCGGCGGCACGCCCGGCGCGGCCGGGGCAGGCGACGAGTCGACGGTCACGCTGCAGGGGGCGAGCGGGGCGCTCGACACCCTCGTCGCGCGGTGGGACACGCCGCCTGCGGTGCCTGAGCCGCCCCCGTCACCGGCGCCGGCGCCCGTGCCGGACCCGGTCGCGACGGCCGCCGCACCGGCGCCTCTGCCTGCGCCCGAAACCATGCCCGCGCCCACGGCGGCCGCGCCCCCTGACCCGCAGAGCGGCCGGCGCGAGGTGCCCCGCTCCCAGCCCGCGCCCGCCCCCCAGTCTCCCGCGCAGGCCGCCGCCCAGGACGCCGCGCCGGCCCAGCGCGCGGCAGGCACCGGAGGCGGCGCGGCAGCGGGGCAGGAGAGCCGCGCCGAGGCCCCCGGCGCCGACCCGGCGGTGCGGCAGCGGGCGATGGCCCAGTGGGGCGGCGGCATCCGGGCCGCCGTCCAGCGGCGGCTCAGGTCCGCGGGCGCATCGGGCACGACGACCGTGCAGCTCTCGGTGACGACCGGCGGGCGGCTCGCGGGCGCGCGCGTCGCCGCCTCCTCGGGCAGCGCCGCGCTCGACAGCGCCGCGCTCGCCGCCGTGCGCGCCGCCCGCTTCCCGCGCGCACCGGCGGGCCTCGCGTCCGGCACCTACGCCTTCACCCTGCCCCTGACGCAGAGATGAGGCGGGCGGCCAGGGCGGACCGCCGACGCGCAGGGGGGCGCTGCCCCCCCGTCGCCCGTGCCGGGCGACTCCCCCGGAGTATTTTTGCCCCCCAAGTGGAGTGCGCCCCTGTGGGTGGACACGATCACGCGGCGGGTTTGACAGGGGCGCGGGCGTTGCGATCCTCGAACGTGGCGGGGCTGAGATACCCCAGGG
>LJNT01000019.1 GCA_001314685.1 Rhodobacteraceae bacterium HLUCCA09 | reverse complement strand
CCCCAGGCCGGCAAACGACCCTCCCAACGCCAGTTCGGCTCAAGATCCTGAGGCGTCAGCAAATTCGGCATCAATGCACGTGACATCAGTGGTCTCCTTGTGTCTGGTCAGGCGCCCAGGATCGCGGCGAGCCAATCGCCGGTCTGGGGGCGGTAGGAATAGGGCCGGTTGTTCACCACATGGGTGCCGTCGGCGATCATGGTGAAGGTCACCGGCCCCGAGACGGCGGCCGCCAGGCGATCGGCATGATCGGGCGGCAGGACGCGGTCGAGCGCGCCGCCGACCACATAGGTCGGGCAACGGATGCGGTCGGCAATCCCCTCAAGGCACATGCGTTCGGCCACGGCGCGGGCGGCGGCGTCATCGGCGGCATGGCAGCGGGCGACAAAGGCGGCCCGGGTCAGCGGCGGCGCGCGGTCGAAGGCCTCGGCGAAGTCGAACGGCCCGGTGAGCGAGACGCAGGCCTTCAGCCGCGGCTCGAAGGCCGCCGCGCGCGGCGCGTAATAGCCGCCCAGGCTGACGCCCCAGATCGCGGCGCGGTCCGCATCGACATCGTCGCGGGTTTCCAGGTGATCGAGCACCGCCCCGACCGGGCCCTCGTATTCGGGCAGGATCGGGTGATCGTACTCCGCCTCGCCCTGGCCCGGCCCGTCGAAGGCGAGCGTCGCCATGCCGCGGTCGAGAAAGACCTGTTCGTTGCTGTGCATCTCTTCCTTGGTGCTGTCGAGGCCCATGGCCATGATCACCACCGGGGGCCGGTCGATGCCGCGCGGCCGCCGCAGGATGCCGGCCAGGCGGGTGCCGTTCCAGGGGATTTCCACCCGCTGCCCGGGCGGATCGAGATGCGGCAGGGCGTCCCGGCGGGCCGCGATCGCCTTGTCATGGGCGGCGCGCATCTGCGCGATGTCGTGGACGAAGAGGAACTTGGCGAAATGGTAGCAGACCGCGGCGGTGGTCAGGTGCTGGCCGGCGCTGAGGCCATGCCCCTCGGCCAGGGCCGCATCGCCCATCGCCCGGTGCACCTCACCGCGCGCGACCCAGGCGGCGCACCAATCCTCCCACCGGGTGATGGTGCCGGTGACGTCCTGGAAATCGGCCAGCGGGATGCCGTTGGTGACGAAGCGATGCGACCAATGGGCGGCCGCGGAGGCGATCCGCGGATCCACCCCGGTATCGTCCTGTCTTGCGCCCTGTGTCATCGGGTCCCTGTCCTTTCCTCGCCCGCATCCGGGCCGTTGTTGGTGGCGGCGGGCCGGGGGGCACCGCCGCCCAAGCCGGACCGCAACGGGAGCGGCGGACCGACCTGTCCTGTCCGCGCCTAGCCGCGGCTGACGATCCAGGCGCCGGCGACGACCATCACGATCCCCAGCCCGCGCTGCGGGGTCAGCGCCCGTTCGACCAGGCCGAAGGCGCCGAAATGATCCGCCAGCGCGGCCCCGACCAGCTGCCCGGCGACCACGCAGATGAAAAACGCCAGCGCCCCGATCACCGGGGCGATGACGATGCCGCCGCCGACGAAAAGCATGCCCACCACCCCGGCCAGGAACACCCACAGCGGCACCGAGCCGAGGGTCTGGGCGCTGAGCTCGCCCCGCCCGGTCAGCGCCAGCACGACAAGCGAACAGACGAAAGCCACCAGGATCGAGATCGAGGTCGCCGCATAGGGGCTGGCGATGGCCCGGGCCAGGATCGCATTGAGCGCCGGCTGGGTCGAAACCAGCATGCCGACGACAAAGGCCGCCGCGATATAGGGCAGCGAGGTCATGCCGCCCCCATGGCGCGGGCAAGGTGCGGGTATTTCTGGGTCAGAAGCGAACCGTGGTAATAGGTTGCCGCATATTCCGGCAGGGCGCGCATGGTGTCGCGCCAGGCGGGAACCTGCGGCTGGGCGTCCCAGGCCGAGCCCAGCCCGAGATCGTCCATCCGGACGACGATCGGCAACAGGCACAGGTCGGCATGGGTCGGATCGGCGCCCATCACGAAAGGCCCGCCCGAGGCGGCCAGCCAGTCGGCCATCCGGTCGATCCCGCGTTGCAGACGCCCCAGGGCCTCGTCCATGTCGGCCTGGCTGAACCCGGTGCGGCCCATCCGGCGCAGGAATTCGCGGCGCAGGGGCTTGCTGTCGCAAAGCGCCTCGAACGCCGCGTCGGTCATCGACCGGAAATGCGGCACGAAGGCCAGGTTGTAGGTCGGGATGCGGATCGCTGCGCCCGGCACCTCGTCGACGAAGCGCACCATCGACCGCATCCGGGCGATGTCGACCGCGGCGGCCGGGCGCAGCGGGCGCAGGTCGGGCCGGGTGTCTTCGAGGTATTCCAGGATCACCGCGCTGTCGATCACCACGTCATCGCCCGCCACCAGGGTCGGCACCACGCCATTGGGATTGAGCGCGAGGTAACCGGGTTGCAACTGGTCGCCCGAGAACAGGTCCAGCTTGACCTCGTCGAAGGCCAGGCCCTTGGCATGCAACGCGAAGCGGACCCGCTGGGAACAGGTCGATTGCGGCGCATTGTAAAGCGTGAGCTGGGTCATCGCGGGCTCGGGCTTGGTGGCGGGGCCGCGCGGACCCCGCCGGTTGCGGTCATTCGGCGGCGTCCGGCACCTCGAGCCCGGTCGGATAGGGCGCGTTTTCGCTGCGCAGCTCCAGCCCGGCATGCTGGGCCACGGTTTCGAGGATCGCGGCGAAATCCCTGGCCAGGTACTCCTCGGGGTCATCGTGAAGTTGGGCCATGCCGAAATGGGCCTGCAGCGCCTCGCGGGTGGTCGCGGTCACCGGCATCGGCACATCGAGCGCGCGGGCGGCGGTCAGGCCCAGATCCATGTCCTTGCGCAGCAGCGCCGGGGTGAAGGTCGTGGTCCAGTCCAGGTTGATCAGGGCGTTGGTCTTGTAGCGGGTGAAGATCGAGCCCATGACCGAATTGTTCATGAAATCAAGGAACGCGCGCCGCGACACGCCGGCCTTTTCGGCCAGCACCGTGATTTCGGCCAGGTTCTGGGTGACGACGCCCAGAAAGACGTTGTGGGCGATCTTGCAGAACCGGGCCAGTTCGCCCTCGCCGACATAGGACACGCCGTTGGCGGCGACGGTTTCGATGATGTCGCGCACGCCGTCGAACACCGCCTCGGGCCCCGAGACGACAGCCGACAGCTTGCCGGCCTTGACGCATTTGCCGTTGCCCGACACCGGAGAACACAGGAATTCGGCGCCGCGGTCGTTGACGCGGCCGCGCAGATCGGCGGATTGGTCGACCGAGATCGACGACCAGTCGATCATGACCTTCGGCGCGCCGCTGCCCGAAAGCACGCCGTTCTCGCCGAAATAGACCTGTTCCACATCGGCGCCGGTCGACACCATGGTGCAGAAGACATCGACATCGGCCAGATCGCGCGGGCTGTCGACCAGGGTCGCACCGGCGGCGGCCAGCGGCTCGGCCTTCGACCGTGTGCGGTTCCAGATCCGGACATCGTAACCGGCGCGCACCAGACGCTCGGCCATGGGATATCCCATCCGGCCCATCCCGACCCATCCGATCCTTTGGCTGTTCATGGCAGCTTTCTCCTGTTGTTTCGGCTTTCGGATACGGCACGAGACGCCGCGCCATTTTTTCTTCTAGCGTTGCGAAACCCTTTACGCAATCGGTTGCGTAGAAAAATAGACGCGCCGGTCTTGGCCTGTCAAGCGCTCGCCGGCGCGACCCGGGGCGCGGCGGCGCGAATAACGCACTGATGCGCTCTGAATATTGTGGAAAAGTGACCGGCCGATCCCGGTGCCGGTACAGGCCATGCTCGATCCGTCGAGCGGTCGCGGGCTTGACTTCCGGCTGGATATGCAAACGATTTCCAGGCCGGCCCGGTCCGCGCGAATGATTCTGCCCCGGACAAGGTGCCATGCCAGAGCTTACCGCCGAACCTGTCCTGATCGTCGCCCTCGTCGCCTTCGCGCTGGCCCTTGGCGGCTTCGTCAAGGGGGCGACCGGCACCGGCGGCCCCTTGCTGGCGGTGCCGACCATGGCCGCCTTCTATGACGTCCGCATGGCCGTGGTGCTGATGGCGGTGCCCAATATCGTCGTCAATGTCGTGCAGGTCCGGACCCATGCCGAAAGCTGGGCCCAATTGCGCAAGGGCGTGCTGATGTCGGCCGGCGCGATCCCGGGGGTGGTGATCGGCACCTACATGCTGGCCACCGCCGATCCGGACCTGATCGCCCTGGGCATGGCGATCTTCATCACGATCTATATCGCCTTTCGCCTGACCAATCCGCAATTCTCCATCCGTGACCGGGTGTTCCACGCCATCGCGGCACCGGTCGGCGTGATCGGCGGGTTCATGCAGGGCGTGGCGGGTCTGTCGGGGCCTCTGGCGCTGGCGTTGCTGAACGCGACCCGGCTCGAACGATCGGCCTTCATCGCCAATATCTCGTTGTTTTTCCTGGTCTCGTCGGTGATCCAGTTGCCGGCGCTGTTCGGCGGCGGATTGCTGAGCTGGCAGATCCTGGGGCTGAGCATCCTGGCGGTGTTCCCGCTGGTCGGGGCGGTGCCGCTGGGCAATGCGGCCGGCAAGCGCCTGAACCGCGAGCGGTTCAACCAGGTGATCCTGGTGCTGATCGCCATCCTGGCCGTCCGGCTGTATTGGCGGGCATTCAGCTAGGGCGGTCATGGCTCAGGCCGAAAGCGCGGCGACGATCGCCTCGCGCCGCAGGGGAAGCTCGGGAAAGGCGGCGCCGGTCAGCCGCTGCAGCGCATTGCCGACCGCGGCGGCGACCGGGCCCTGCACCACCTCGGCCACCCCCAGCGGCGGATCGTCGGGGCGGTCGATCAGGGCGATGTCGATCGGCGGCACCTGGGAAAAGCGCAGGATCGGGTAATCGTCCCAGGCGGCGGTGGCGATGGCCGGCCCGTCAAGGTCGACCTTTTCCATCAGCGCCCAGCTCAGCGCCTGGATCGCCCCGCCCTCGATCTGGTTGCACGCGCCGTCGGGCGAGACCACCTCGCCCATGTCCACGGCGATGCAGAGCCGGGTCACGCGAAGCGCGTCCTCCAGCGCGACGCGGGCAAAGACACCGGCCCAGGCGGCCTTGTTCTTGTAGCGGGCAAGCGCGATGCCCCAATCGTCCTGGTCCCGGTGCGGGGCCGAGATCTCGCGCAGGCGCTCGAGCACCGCGGCGGCGCGGGGATCGTCCAGATGGGCCAGGCGGTAGTCGAACGGGTCGGTATCGGCGGCAAGGGCCGCCGCCTCGACCGCGGTTTCGATCGCATAGACGTTGAGATAGGCCCCGAGGGCGCGCAGCGACGAGGTGCGCCAGGGCAGACCGGTGACCAGCTTGCGCGACACCTGCGCAGCACCCAGCGCGTACAGCGGCATGGCGTTGCGCGCCGCCCCCCCGCCCCGGGCCGCCGGAATGTCGGGCGGTTCGGGCAAGGGGATCGGGTCCGACAGCAGCTGGGCGGAAAAGAAGCACGGCGCCCCGGCGGTGCCCGGCCGCGTCGAATGGGGCGGGCTGGTGACCGACAGGGCCATCGCCGCGATCCGGCCCGCATCATCGGTCCAGACCCGGGTGCGGGTCGACATCGCCGCCCCGACCGGGGCGGTGGCGAAATCGTCGCGCCGGGTCCAGCGCAGGCGCACCGGGCGGCCGGGCACGGCGCGGGCCAGCAAGGCGGCCTCGTAAGCTGCATCGTCGGCGCCGTTATGGCCATAGCAACCGGCGCCGGGCACATGGGTGACGCGGATCGCGGCGGCGTCGAGCTTCAGCGCCATGGCCAGCGCCCGGCGCAGCGGGTGCACGCCCTGGGTGTGGGAGCGGACATGCAGATGCCCGTCCCGCCATTCGGCGATCGCCACCGACGGGCCGATCGAGCCGTGCGAGATGAAGCCCCGACGCGCGGTCCGGTCGATGTCCGGCGCGCGGTCGGGCAGCGGCGTTTCGGTGCCCTCCAGCGGTTCCATCGGCGCGTTGGAACGGTCCATCGCCGCGAAGGGATCGGTTTCCGCGATCGGCGGCACGTCCCAGCGCAGGCGCGCCTCGGCCCAGGCGCGGGCGGCCTCGGCCCGGGCTTCGGTCTCCGCCACCAGGCCCAGGAAGGTGCCGTCGCGGACCACGGCCACGATGCCGGGGCGGGCCCGCAGGGCGGCGGCGTCGAAGGCTTCGGCCAGGGTCGCGGTGGCATGGGGCGGGTGCAGCACACGGCCATGCAGAAGCCCCTCGGGCGCGAGGTCATGCAGGAAGGGTGCGCCGGTCAGATGCGCGGTCAGGTCCCGGCGATCGGGCAGCGCGTCAAGATGGCGCGCGCCGGCCGGTTTCGGGCCTGCATGGTCCGCGACCGGACGGTCGAGGTCGATCTGGCGGGCCAGCGCGGTCAGGGTCAGTCCGGTCGCGGCGCCGTTGCACAGGATCGCGCCATTGGCGATCTCCAGCGTGCCGCAGTCGCGGCCCAGCCGCCTTGCGGCCTCCTCCAGGCACAGCGCGCGCAGGGCCGAGGTGGCGGCCCGCAGCGCGGCGCCGCCCTGGGTCATCGACAGGCTGCCGGCGGTAAAGCCTTCGTCCGGGCCGGCGGCGGTATCGGGGCCCAGGATGCGGATGCGGCCGATCGGCAGGTCCAGTTCCGCCGCGGCGATGCGGGCGAAAGCGGCGCCGACCCCCTGCCCCAGCTCGGCCCGACCCGAGCGCAGGTGCAGCGTGCCGTCGGGTTGCGGCAGGACCCAGTCCGAAATCAGCGGCGCAGTGGCCAGGCCGGGAAGCATCGGTGCGGGTTTCATGCGCCCTGCCCCATCTTGTCCGCCGCCTGGGCGACTGCGCGCAGGATGCGCAGATGCGCACCGCAGCGGCACAGGTTGGCGTCCAGCGCCGCGGCGATGCTGGCGCGGTCGGTCGCGCCGCCGGCGTCCAGATGGGCCTTGGCCCGCATCAGGATGCCCGGCAGGCAATAGCCGCATTGCCCGGCCTGGTGGTCCTGGAAGGCCGTGACCAGCGGGTGCGGATCGGGACCGGCCAGGTTTTCGGCGGTTTCGATCCGCGTCCCCGCGACCTCGGACAGCGGCAGGGTGCAGGACAGCCGCGCCTGGCCGTCGACGATCAATGTGCAGGCGCCGCAGCCTTCGGCGCCGCAGCCGAAGCGGGTCGCCCGCAGGCCAAGGCTTTCGTGCAGGATGGTGAGCAGCGGGGTGGCCGGGTCGGCCTCGACCGTCACCCGCTGCCCGTTCACCGTGAAGTCCGTCATCTGTCCCATCGCTTCAATCCCAGTTCAGGAAACGCGGCAGCTTGCGGTGCCGCGCCAGGGTGCCGACGATGCCCAGCGGAAAGAACATCAGCGCCAGCGCCATGATCAGCCCGGTGGCCAGGATATTGATCGCCGAGGCCCCCAGCGTGGCGACGAAGAATTCGTTGAAGGCCACGATCAGCACCGCGCCCAGGGCCGGACCGGCGACGGTGCCCTTGCCACCCAGGATGCACATCAGCACCATGTTCACCGAGATCAGGATCACCAGAAAGATGTTGGGCCGGATATAGGTCAGATATTCGCCCCAGACCGCCCCCGCCATGCCGACGAAGAAGGCCGAGATGGCAAAGGCCAGCACCTTGTAGAACCGGGTGTCGATGCCGGCGCTTTCGGCCTTGACCTCGTCCTTCGAGATCGCCCGCAACCCGAGGCCGAATTTCGAATGCCGGATCCGGTAGGAGGCCCAGAGCGCGACGGCGGCCATGACCAGGAAGGCGTAGTAATAGGGCAGCTTGGCCCATTGCACCGGCAACCCGTTGGCCGGCAGCGACACGCCCGCCGCACCGCCGACGAAATGCCAGTTCTCGAACCCGATCCGCACGATCATCACCAGTGCCAGCGACGAGATGATGAAGGACGGGCCGCGCACGCGCAGGGTGATCAGCCCGATCATGTAGCCCAGCAGGCCCGCCACCAGCCCCGCCAGCGGCGCCAGGATGATGGTCGAGATCCCCAGCCGGGCGAACATCATGCCGGCGAAATAGCCCCCCACGGCGAAGAACACGTTGTGCCCGAGCGAGATATAGCCCGCATAGCCGCCCAGGATGTTCCAGCCCGAGGCCATCACCACATAGCACAGGGTATAAAGCACCAGGTGGAGGAGATAATTGTAATTGCCGGCGAATTGCAGCGCCGGCAGCGCCGCAAGCAGCGCCAGCAGCAGCAGCGGAAACCAGGTCGCGCGGCGCTTGTCCTGGGCGGCGGTCAGGGTTTCGTTATAGGCCTGGCGCGCCTTGAGGATGTCGTCGGTCGTGTCGGTGCTCGCCATCACGCCAACTCCGGTTTTTCGCCGAACAGGCCCTGGGGTCGCACCAGAAGCACGACGAACAGCGCCAGGTAGAAGGTCAGGGTCGACCAGGTCGCGCCGAAGAAGAAGCCGACGAAGGCCGCCACGACCGACAGAAGATAGGCCGCCACGACCGTGCCCAGGATCGAGCCCATGCCGCCCAGCACGACCAGCGACATCAGCACCGCGATCCATTCCCAGTGCTTGGACGGAAAGAAGGAAAACACGAAGCTGACCAGCGACCCGGCGGCCCCGGCCAGGGCCACGCCGATGGCAAAGCTGACCAGCCCGACCAGGTTGACGTTGACGCCCAGCAATTCGGCCGCTTCGCGGTTCTGGGTGGTGGCCCGGATCGCATAGCCGAAGCGCGAGAATTTCAGGAACAGCGCCAGCAACCCGATGATCACAAGCGACGTGATGCCGGCATAAAGCTGGCCCTTGGGAATGAAGACCGAGCCGATGAAGAAGGCGTCGGTGGCATATCCCGGCGAGGTCACGCGCTGGGTATTGGTGAATGCCGTGGCCAGCGCGCCCTCCAGCACCATGGCGACGGCGAAGGTCAGCAGCACCGTCATCTCGGAATACCGGGCCGATTTCGCCTCGCGCTCGAACACCAGCTTGTAAAGCAGCACGCCGGTCGCGGCCAGGATCACCATGGCCACGGGCAGCATCACGAACGGGTCCAGGCCCCAGAGCCGGAAGCCCCAATAGGCGACATAGGCCCCGGACATGATCAGCGCCGGATGCGCCAGGTTGACGATCCGCATCACGCCGAAGATCAGGCTGAGCCCCGATCCCATCAGCGCATAGACCCCGCCAAGGGCCAGGCCCAGGACCACGATCTGGATGATAGCGGCCATCACGCCACCTTCTTTCCGCCAAGGTAGAGTTCCTGGATCCGCGGATCGGCCAGCACCTCGGCCGCGGGGCCTTCGAACAGGGTCCGGCCCAGGTCCAGAACCACGCCCCAATCGGCGTGTTTCAGCCCCATCAGGGCGTTCTGTTCGACGATCAGGATGGTGATCCCGGCCTCGGCCATCACCTGCATGATGCCGAACACCTCCTGCACGATCTTCGGCGCCAGCCCGAGCGAGGGTTCGTCGAGCATCACGATATCGGGTTTCAGGATCATGGTGCGGGCCATGGCCAGGGTCTGTTGCTGGCCGCCCGACATGGTGCCGGCATGCTGGTCGCGGCGGTCGCGCAGGATCGGAAAGCGGTCCTCGATCTCGTCGATGCGGCGTTCCAGGTCCGTGGTGTCGGTCAGCGAAAAGCCCCCCATCCGCAGGTTTTCGCGCACCGTCATCTTGGGAAACAGCGCCCGTTCCTGGGGCACGAAACAGATCCCGCGCCGCAGCACCTGGTCGGGGCGCAACCCGACCAGGCTGTCGCCCTTGAACCGCACCGCGCCCTGACGGATCCGCAGCATGCCGCAGATCGCCTTGAGCAGGGTCGACTTGCCGGCGCCGTTCGGCCCGATGATGCAATGCACCTTGCCCGGCTGCACCGTCACCGAGGCGCCGTTGAGGATCGCCGGGCCGTCGCCATAGCCCGCGACCACGTCGGTCACCTGCAAAAGCTCGGTCATGCCGCATCCTCCAGCACGCCGCCCAGATAGGCATCCAGAACGGCCGGATCGCGGCGCACCTGGTCCGGGGTGCCGTCGGCGATCACCCTGCCCTGGGCCATCACCACGACGCGGTGCGACAGGCGCATGATCAGCTCCATGTTGTGTTCGACGATCAGCACGGTCATGCCCTTGGCGTTCAATTCGCGGATATGGCCGACGATCTGTTCCAGAAGCGTGGGATTCACCCCGCCCGCGGGTTCGTCCAGCAGGATGATCTTGGGGTCGCTCATCAGCAGCGCGGCCAGGTCCATCAGCTTTTTCTGGCCGAAGGACAGGTTCGAGCCGTCCTCATGCGCGATCCGGGTGATCCCCAGAAAGTCGAGGATTCCCATCGCCTTGTCGATTTCCTCGGCGCTCATCGCCGGGCGGAACAGGTCGCGCCAGCCCCGGGTGCGCGACTGGCAGATGACGTTTTCCAGCACCGTCATGTCGGCCAGGTTGCGCGAGATCTGAAAGGTCCGCGACAGGCCCCGGCGGGTGATCTGGTGCGGCCGCAGCCGGTCGATCCGCGCGCCGTCCAGCCAGACCTCGCCCCGGGTCGGCTGCATGGTGCGGCTGATGCAGTTGAAGGCGGTGGTCTTGCCGGCGCCGTTGGGGCCGATCAGGGCGGTGATCTCGCCCCGGTTCACCGTGAACGTGCAGCCATCGACGGCGCGGATACCGCCGAAATACTTGCACAGGTTGCGCACGTCGAGCATGCCCGGTGCCTCCTGTCCTGAAGCTGGAACAGCCGCCCGGGACCGGCCCCGGGCGACGCGATGAACGGGCTCAGAACCCTTTCTTGGGATGGTTCAGCGCCGAGACATCGGGGAATTCGTCGGTCGGATAGACGAATTGCAGCTCTCCGCCGTTCCATTGGGCGATCAGGAAGGGCTTGCCCAGCGGCAGGCCGCGCTCATCCCAGTTGAAGCGGCCCAGGATGGTGCGCACCGGATCGTCGGCGGTCCGGGCATAAAGCCACGCGCCCATCGCCGCGTTGTCGGTGGAACCGGCGCCGATGATCGCCTGTTCGATCCCCTGGCAGACCGCGAAGGGGATCGCGGCGTCTTCGTCCGGGGCCGCGCCATAGGCGGCCTGGTAGGCGTCGACGAAATCCCGGTTCGAGAAGTCCTCGCCCGCAAGCTGGCCCATATAGGGTGCCGCCGGATGCCAGGAGGTGTGCATCAGGATCGCTTCGGAGGCATCTCCGGTGCCTTCGTGGAATTCGGCCTGCGTGCCCTGGCTGTAATAGACCATCATCGGCTCGGCCCGGACGGTCTGCAGCGCACGGGTGATCTGCACCGCCTCTTCGGCCGATGCGGTCAGGGCGATGATCAGCTCGGCCTCGGACCGCTTGATCGAATTGGCCAGGGTCAGCCAGTCGTTGAAGCCTTCCTCGGGCCATTTCTGGGAAAAGACGACCTCGATCCCGGCCTCGGCCAGATAGCCGGGCGCCATGTCCTCGACCACCGATCCGTCGGCCGGGTCGATCACCTGGGTGCCGAGGAACCCCGCCTCGACCGCATTGGCGAAGAAATCGTCGGCGGCGACGACGGCGGCGGTGGCCGGCCGCTCGCCCTCGGGCAACAGGTCGCCGATCATCGTGGTCAGGGACGAGCCGACATATTCCGCGGCGTCGGGCTGGAAATAGAACAGGTTCTGGTGGCCCTGGGTATAGATCCGCAGCGCCCCGCCGGCCGGTACCGGGTGGACATAATTGTTCTTGGCCAGGATCGAGGCCACCGGAAAGGACAGCCGCGACGAGAAGGTGCCGAACACCGCGTCGACCTGGTCGACATTGATGAAGCGTTCATACTGGTTGATCGCCGTGGCCGGATCCGAGCGGTTGTCGGACACGATCAGGTCGACCTGTTCGCCCAGGATACCGCCGCGGTCGTTGATCAGGTCGACGCACAGTTCGTAACCTTGCTGGTGCTTGGCGCCGGCGATCGAAAAGGCGCCGGTCAGCGGCAGCGAGGCGCCGATCTTGATCTCGGCGGCGGCCCCGGTGGCGACCAGCGCGGCAAGCGCGGTCCCGGTCATCAGGTTGCGCAGTCTCATGGGTCCTCTCCCTCTTGTTGGGCCTCCTCCCGGCCCGTCCCGCCGCGCATGGCTGAGCGATCGTCGATGCGTTCTGAAGCACCCCGTCGATTCCCGGGCAAGCCGGTCTCGCCGGTGGCGGCGGGTGTAGCGCAATCGTTTGCGTAAAGGCTAGCGCCGCAGGAAACGCCAAGTCAAGCCCGTTGCGTCACGCAGCGAAACTCCAGATTTTCAGGGGTAAACCGAGGCCGATACCCGGCGCCGCCGGCCTCGGATCTGCGCCCGCGACACAGGCGCAGACGGAAACCGTTTTCCGGATCAGCCAGGCGAATCGATGGATGCGGGCCAGGCGGACGACCGGTCAGGCGGCGCGCGCCGCGCTCATCGCCTCCAGCGCGGCATCGAGCACATCGAGCCCGGCCGCCGCATCCTGCGCGCCTTCGGACAGCACCCGCCGCCAGCTCCGGGCCCCCGGCTGGCCGTGGAACAGGCCCAGCATGTGCCGCGTGACCTGGTGCAACCGTCCGCCCGTCTCCAGATGGCGCGCGATATAGGGGCGCATCGCGTCAAGCACCTCGACCGGGCCGCGGCACGGCCCGCCGCCAAAGATCACCTCGTCGGCCCGCCCGAGGATCGCATAGGGGTCGTGATAGGCCGCCCGCCCGATCATCACGCCGTCAAGCCCCCGGTCCAGCCAGGCCCTGGCCTGATCGAGGTCGGCGATCCCGCCATTGATCGAGATATGCAGCTGCGCAAAGTCCCGCTTCATCGCCACGACAAGCTCGGGATCGAGCGGCGGAACCTCGCGGTTTTCCTTCGGGCTGAGCCCCTTCAGCCAGGCCTTTCGGGCATGGATGATCACGCGCCGGACCCCGGCCGCGGCGATCCTGCCCAGGAAATCGGGCAAGACGTCGCGCGGCTCCTGGTCGTCGACGCCGATGCGGCACTTGACCGTGACCTCGCGGGGCTGGGCCGCGATCATCGCCGCGCAGCCTTCGGCGACCAGGTCGGGGGTTTTCATCAGAACCGCGCCGAACGTGCCCGACTGGACCCGGTCCGAGGGGCAGCCGCAATTGAGGTTGATCTCGTCATACCCCGCCTCGCCCCCGATCCGCGCCGCCTGCGCCAGTTCCTTCGGGTCCGAGCCGCCCAGCTGCAGGGCGACGGGATGTTCTTCGGGGCTGAACTCGAGCAGCCGCAGCGCCCCGCCCCGCACCAGCGCCGGCGCGGTGACCATTTCGGTATAGAGCAAGGCCTGCCGCGACATCTGCCGATGGAAATACCGGCAATGGCGGTCGGTCCAGTCCATCATAGGGGCACAGGATAATCTAGCGTGTTGATTTATTTGCATTTTTTGTGTATCTTCAAACTGTTGGCGGCGGATGCTGCTACGCTGGAATACGCCCCAATATCCCCGAATTTGCCCCTCTACGACGACTCATTGCACACACAGCGCACACGAAAATGGCCTCCATCACCAA
>LJNT01000190.1 GCA_001314685.1 Rhodobacteraceae bacterium HLUCCA09 | reverse complement strand
CGGGGGCTGCTCTCGGACCTTGTGTAGGAGCTTGATTCTACAGAGCTTTCGCGGGCACGCCAGCCGCCCTCCCCGATTTCGATGAATAATACGGGGTGACATCTTTTGATTTCGGCCTTACCGAACCTCAAGCCTTGCAGCATTGGCGCGGGCTGGCGAACGCCACCGTTCTGGTGTCGGGCGCGCAGAGGCTGGAGCAGGGCTCGCTCATGCCGCAGCGCGCCTTTCATCCCAAGCTCTACGTCTTTGGCACCGATCCCCAGACATGCAGCACGCTGGTCGGCTCGGCGAACCTGACCAGCCGCGGGTTTAGCGTCAACACAGAGGCGGCATGGGCACAGCAGGGTGTTGCGCGCGCAGATGCCGATGAAGCCTTCGACAAGGCCCGCTTTGAAACGACTGCTCTCACCGATGACTTGCTGGCGGCCTATACCGCCCTGCGCCAGGCCCAGCCGCCGCCCCCCGAAATCGAGCAGGAAGCGCAGCCTGTCGCAGCACCGGCGCCGGTGGCGGGTGCCGCGCTGCCCTTGTTTCGCGTCGCAATTGAAATCGGCGCGATCAATCCCGCAGACTATGCCGCCATGTGGGTCCATGGCGAGGCCCTACAGGGCGGATCGAGCAACCAGCTGGAGCTGCCGCGCGGCGGCCATCAGTTCTTCGGCTTTGTGTTCGATCAGTATGACTATCCACATAATCTAACGATTGGTGAGCCCGTACTCCGCAGTGGCGCGCGCGTTTGGAACGACCGACGACTGACTTGGCACGGAAACAACCGGATGGAGCGGATGAATCTCCCCACGGCCGCCCAGGGCGGGTTCAATTATGCCGACACAGCCGTCATGTTCCGCCGCCTGAACGACGGCTCGTTTGAACTGATCGTGACACCCTGGGAGTCTGATCTCGCCCGTTCATGGCGACTGGCCTCGGCCCAGCGGCAGACGCTATTCCGCCTAGGCACCGTAGCAACCAATCGGATCGTGGGGCTAATCTGACCATCAGCCAACAATCGTAGGTCCACAGCCGGTAGATCCCTCACAATTTCGATGCCAGACCCGACCGGGAACGGGAAGGGACTGACAACCCTCACTACGCGGTCTTCAGAGAATGTCTTTTGGTTTCAGTTGATTGATGCTGTTCACCGGAAACGCTGCGGTTAACAGGTCCGGAGAATATCGGCCCGGAGAGACGGCTTCCGGGCCACCTGGCACCGAGGCCAGTGCTCAGCCCCACCCGCATAACCCTCGAAAACAACGAGAAAATCCGGCCGCGGCCGGATCGTGAGAACGCTTTCGCGAGGGCAAGTGGCGGAGGGAGAGGGATTCGAACCCTCGGTAGGGTTGCCCCTACAACGGTTTTCGAGACCGCCCCGTTCGACCACTCCGGCACCCCTCCGCGCCCCCCTGTGGCCGGGGTGGCGGTTGCATAATGGGACAGGGCAGCGGGCGCAACCCCTGCCGCGCAGCGGCCGCGCGCCCCCACAGGCGGGGGCGCGCGATCGCACCAGCGCCCTTGGAAAACTGTCGCCGCGCGCTTAATCGGAGAGAAACCGCAGGAGATGCCATGACCCGCGCCCGCCCGCTCGCCGCCCTCCTTGTCGCCGTTGCCACCAGCGTCGCGCTCTTCGCCGCCGGGCCTCTCGCGGCCCAGACCCAGGTGCAGACGCAGGACGGGGGCCAGGACGGGGGCCAGGACGGGAGCGGCGCCGTAACGGTCGAGGCGGTCGCCCCCCTCGCCGAGGCGCTGGGGATCGGCGAACTCATGCCCATCATGCGCGACGAGGGGCTCGACTACGGCGCCGATCTCGCGCGCGACATGTTCCCCGGCCGGGGCGGCGACCGGTGGACCGCGCAGGTGGGCCGCATCTACGACACCGACCGGATGCGCCGCGAGATGGAGCAGGGGATGGCCGCGCGGCTGGAGGCCGGCAAGATCGACGCGCTGCTGCAGTTCTTCGAGAGCGACCTCGGCCGGCGCATCGTGGGGCTGGAGCTGTCGGCCCGGCGTGCGCTGCTCGACCCGGGCGTCGAGGAGGCGTCGGAAGAGGCCGCCACCGAGCTCGAGGCCTCGGGCGATCCGCGGTTCGACCTCTTGCAGTCGTTCGTCGAGGCCAACGATCTGGTCGAGATGAACGTGGTCGGCGCACTCAACTCGAACTGGGCCTTCTACCAGGGCCTCGACGCGGGCGGAGCGTTCGACGGGCAGCTCACCGAGGAGCAGATGCTCGCCGATGTCTGGGCGCAGGAGGAGCAGATCCGCGCCGAGACGCGGGGCTGGGTCTACGCCTATCTCGGCATGGCCTACGAGCCGCTGTCGGACGACGAGCTGGCCGCCTACACGGCGCTGTCCGAGACGCCTGAGGGCGAGGCGCTCAACGCCGCGCTCTTCGCCGCCTTCGACGAGATGTTCACCCGCATCAGCCGCGAGCTGGGCCTCGCCGCGGCGACCTTCATGGCGGGCGAGGACATCTGAGCCGCGCCAAGCCCTCCTGATCGTCGAGACGGCCCGGAAAGCGGGCCACGGGGCGCTGCCCCGGCCGGCCCGTGCCGGGCGCCGTCACCCCCGGAGTATTCGGGCCGTGATGATAAGCAGGGGCTCGCCGGGGCCGGTCAGGCCTGCCGGATGGCGGCGTGCAGGGCGTCGAGGCCGTCGGTGAGGGCAGCGGGGCCGGGGGCGAGGATCAGCGGCGACTTCACCTCGTGGATGCGGCCCGCGCGCACGGCCGGCACCCCCGCCCAGCCCGGGCGCGCCGCGATGCGCTCGGGCCGGACCCGCTTGCCGCACCACGACGCGACGATGACCTCGGGCGCGGCGGCGATCACCTCGGCTTCCGTCACGATGCGGCCCTGCGCGTCGGGCGCGCGGGCACGGTCGGCGAACACGTCGGTGCCACCGGCGACGGCGACGAGTTCCGAGACCCATCCGATGCCGCAGATCATCGGCGCGTCCCATTCCTCGACGTAGACGGCAGGCCGCTTGGGCGGCGCCTCGTCGGCGATTCGCGCGAGCCGCGCCGCGTAGCCCGCCGCCAGCGCCTCGGCCCGGTCGGGCACGCCCGTCAGCGCGCCCAGCGTGCGGATCATGGCGAGGATGCCCGCCACGTCGCGCTGGTTGAAGGCGTGGACGGCGATGCCCCGCTCCACGAGGGCGCGCACGAGATCGGCCTGCAGGTCGGAGAAGGCGAGCACGAGGTCGGGCGCGAGCGCCGTCACCTTGCCGAGATCGGCCGAGGTGAAGGCGGCCACCCGCGGCTTCTCGCGCCGGACGCGCGGCGGGCGCACCGCGTAGCCGGTCACCCCGACGATCCTCTCCTCCTGGCCCAGCAGGTAGAGCGTCTCGACCGTCTCTTCGGTCAGGCAGACGATGCGCTCGGGCGGGAATCGGCGCATCGCGCTCAGGTGACGGCGGCGCGGGCGCGGTAGTCGGGCCGGTCCCAGGCGGCGGTCTGCATCACCTCGCCCAGCACGGCCACGGCGCGGTCGATATCGGCCTCGGAGAGGTAGAGCGGCGTGATGCCGAAGCGCATGATGTCGGGGGCGCGGAAATCGCCCACCACGCCGCGCGCGATGGCCGCCTGCATCGCGGCGTAGCCCTCGCCGAAGCGGAACGAGACCTGGCTGCCCCGCCGCTCCGGGTCGCGGGGCGAGATCAGCGCGAGTTGCGGGCAGGCGGCCTCGACGCCGGCGCGGAACCGCTCCGACAGGACGATGGAGCGCGCGCGCAGCTCGGCCATGTCGACGCGCTCCCACACGTCGAGCGCGGCCTCGAGCGCGGCCATCTGCAAGACGGGCGGGGTGCCGACGCGCATCCGCGCGACGCCCGGTGCGGCGCGATAGGCCGGCTCGAAGGCGAAGGGGGCGGCATGGCCGAGCCAGCCCTGCAGGGTCGCCTCCGCCCTTTCGGCATGGCGCGGCGCGACGTAGACGAAGGCGGGCGCGCCCGGGCCGCCGTTGAGGAACTTGTAGGTGCAGCCGGCCGCGAAATCGGCCTCCGCACCGGCAAGGTCCACCTCGATCGCGCCGGCGGAATGGGCGAGATCCCACAGTGTCAGGGCGCCGGCGGCGTGGGCGCGGGCCGTGAGGTCGGCCATGTCGTGCAGCCGGCCCGTGCGATAGTCGACCTCGGTGAGCATCAGCACCGCGACGTCCTCTCCGATTCGCGCGGCGACCTCCTCGGGGGCGACCGTGACCAGATCGTGCCCCCGCCCGAGCGCGCGCAGGAGGCCCTCGGCCATGTAGAGGTCGGTCGGGAAGTTGCCGGTATCCGACAGCACCACGCGGCGCCCCTCGGGTGCAAGCGCCAGCGCGGCGGCGAGCGCCTGGTAGACCTTGACCGACAGCGTGTCGCCCACCGTGACGTGGCCCGGCTCGGCGCCGATCAGCCGGCCGATCCGGTCGCCCAGCCGGTCGGGCTGCGCCATCCAGCCCGCCGCGTTCCAGCCGCCGATCAGCATCTCGCCCCACTCGGCCTCCACCGCCTGCGCGACGCGGGGCCCGGCGCCCCGGGGCAGCGGCCCCAGCGAATTGCCGTCGAGATAGGTGACGCCCTCGGGCAGGTGGAACTGCGCGCGTGTCCAGTCGAAATCGGTCTGCATTCCTGTCTCCTCTCGCGCGCTCATGTCTTGCCGCCCAGCAGCCGCGCCCGCGCCTCGGCGGCGAGCGCCCGCCCCGCCTCGGTGCCATGGTGCGGCGCGTGGTCGAGCCCGGCCACCGCCTGCGCCTGCTCGGCGGGCAGGCGGGGCAGGGTGGCGGCGTTGACCTCGAGGCTCTCCACCGCCACCCCCTCGGCGAAGAGCATCTCGTGGCGGTCGAGCGCAAGGCTCACATAGTCGACGAAGCCGCCCCGTCGCAGCGTCACCGTCTCGCCGTCGACGAGATCGCCCGCGCGCACCAGGAGCTCGGGCGTCTCGGTCAGCCGGTCGGACCCGCGCTGGTAGACGAGCAGCCGCTGGTGCTGGCTCAGGATCAGGTCGCCCGCGTTGCCCAGCGTGCCGGCCGGGATCACCACGGGCGCATGGGCGCCGAGCGCGCGCTCGGTGCGGGCGAGCACCGCGCGGACGGGCCGCTTGCCGCCGTCGCGGGTCAGCACCGTGTCGCCGGGGGCAAGCCGCTCCACCTCGACCATCCGCCCGTCGCCCGCCGTCACGCGCGTCCCGGCGGCGAAGGCGAAGGGCACCACCTCGGCCAGCCGCACCGCAGCGGGTGGGCCCGCGCCGGCGAGCAGGTAGTCGAGCCCCGCCTCGACCGGGCCGAGCGGGAACAGCAGCGCCTCCGGCGCCTCGTTTGCGGCCTCGGCCTCGATCAGCATCACGTCGAGCGAGTGCCCGTCGGGCGCGAGGAAGGTGAGCCGCGCGGCGAGGCGCAGGGCCGCCCCCGGCGTGCCCGCCTCGCTTGCCGTGGCCACGGCATGCGCCTCGCCCGGGCGCAGAACCGGAACGCCGCCCGCCGCGCCCGCCGCCACGCCGGCGTCGACGATGGCGAGGTCCTGCGGCTCGGCGGCGCCGTCGAGGCGGTAGACATCGCCCGGGCAAAGCGCCTCGGCACCGCCGAGCGCGTCGCCCTGGTTGACGCCGGCCACCGCCCGCATCGCCGCTCCCGGCAGCACCCGGCAGGTATAGCTCGGGCGTTGCGTCATCGGCTCGCCTGTCATCGGCCCTCCATGCGCCCCCGCGCCGCCCTCCGATAGCCTCGCGAGGGGCGTGGGGCAACGGGCCGGCGGCTCCAGGGGCGCACGGCGCGCGCCCCACCCGCCTTCCCGCCCGCGCGCCCCGGTGCTAAGGCGCGCGGCGACCGCAACAGGGAGAGCACGCACATGGATCTCGGAATCGCTGGCAAGAAGGCGCTCGTCTGCGCCTCGTCCAAGGGGCTCGGGCGCGGCTGCGCCGAGGCGCTCGCCGCCGCGGGCGTCGACCTCGTGATGAACGCGCGCGGTGCCGAGGCGCTGACGGAGACGGCCGAGGCGATCCGCGCCGCCCACGGCGTGACCGTCACGACGATCGCCGCCGACATCACCGCCGAGGACGGCCGCGCCGAGGTGCTCGCGGCCGCCGGCGACGTCGACATCCTCGTGACCAACGCAGGCGGGCCGCCGCCGGGCGTGTGGTCCGACTGGGGGCGCGAGGATTTCATCAAGGCGCTCGACGCCAACATGCTGACGCCCATCGCCCTGATGACCGCGCTCCTGCCGAAGATGATCGACAGGCGCTGGGGCCGGGTCGTCAACATCACCTCGCAATCGGTCAAGGCGCCGATCCCCGCCCTCGGCCTGTCCAACGCCGCGCGCACGGGGCTCACGGGCTACGTCGCCGGCACCGCGCGGCAGGTCGCCTCGCACGGGGTGACGATCAACAACCTGCTGCCGGGCATCCACGCCACCGACCGCGCCGTGGCGCTCGACGGCGGCGTGGCGAAGTCCGAAGGCATCACGCTCGAGGCGGCGCGCGCGAAGCGTGAGGCCACGATCCCGGTGCGCCGCTACGGAACGGCGGAAGAGTTCGGCGCCGCCTGCGCCTTCCTCTGCTCGGTCCATGCGGGCTTCATCGTGGCGCAGAACATCCTCGCCGACGGTGGCGCCACCAACGCCACGATCTGAGCGGCACGTCCCCATCCTCGCCGTCGCCCGGCACCGTGACCTGCCGCGCCAGGGTCGGGCGGGCCGGCGCGTGGCGACCCCGCCCCGCCAGTCCGCGCCCCGCCAGTTCCCGCCCCGCTGCCCCCTCATCTTGGCGCAAATACTCCGGGGGTGCGGGGGCTGGCCCCCGCTCCCACCCTTGCCGCCCGCGCGCGGTCAGGGCATGAGCGCAGGCATGGCCAAGGCTCCCCCCGCCTATCGCTGCACCGCCTGCGGCGCGCGCCAGACCAGGTGGTCCGGCCGCTGCGACGCCTGCGGCGAATGGAACAGCATCACCGAGGAGGCGCCCCTCTCGCAGGGGCCGGGCAAGGCGCGGTTGGGGCCGGCCAAGGGGCGCACCGTGCCGCTCGCCTCGCTGGCCGAGGCCGACGCGCCGCCCCCGCGCGCGACCTCGGGTCTGTCGGAGCTTGACCGGGTGCTGGGGGGCGGGCTGGTCGCGGCCTCGGCGACCCTGGTCGGGGGCGATCCCGGCATCGGCAAGTCGACGCTGCTGTTGCAGGGCGCCGCGCGCTTCGCCGCCTCGGGTCTTTCGACCGTCTACGTCTCGGGCGAGGAGGCGGCGGCGCAGGTGCGGCTGCGCGCGTCTCGCCTCGGGCTGGCCGAGGCGCCCGTCGCGCTCGCGGCCGAGACCAACCTGCGCGACATCCTCACCACGCTCGACGCCGAGCGGCCCGACCTCGTGGTGATCGACTCGATCCAGACGATGTGGCTCGATTCGGTCGAGGCCGCGCCCGGCTCCGTCAGCCAGGTGCGCGCCGTCGTCCATGAGCTCACCCAGTTCGCCAAGCGGCGCGGCACGGCGGTGATCCTCGTGGGCCACGTCACCAAGGAGGGGCAGATCGCCGGCCCCCGCACCGTCGAGCACATGGTCGACACGGTGCTCTATTTCGAGGGCGAGCGGGGGCACCCCTTCCGCCTCTTGCGCGCGGTCAAGAACCGGTTCGGGCCGGCCGACGAGATCGGCGTGTTCGAGATGACCGGGCAGGGGCTGGCCGAGGTGCTCAACCCCTCGGCGCTGTTCCTGTCGGACCGCGAGGCGCGCGCGCCGGGCGCGGCCGTCTTCGCCGGCATCGAGGGCACGCGCCCGGTGCTCGTGGAGATCCAGGCGCTGGTGGCGCCCACGCCCCATGCCCAGCCGCGCCGGACGGTCGTGGGATGGGACGGCGGGCGGCTCGCCATGATCCTCGCCGTGCTCGAGGCGCGCGTCGCGATCCCCTTCGCCGGGCTCGACGTCTATCTCAACGTGGCCGGCGGGTTGCGCATCACCGAGCCGGCGGCCGACCTCGCCGTCGCGGCGGCGCTTCTTTCCGCAAGGGAAGATGCAGCCTTGCCACAGGACATGGTGATTTTCGGCGAGATCAGCCTGTCGGGGGCGCTTCGCCCCGTGTCACAGGCCGAAAACAGGTTGAAAGAGGCCGCCAAACTTGGTTTTTCGCAGGCGGCGCTGCCGGCGCGCGCGGCCGAGGCCCTTGCGGGCGATCGGGCCGCGGGCCAGGCGCCCGGGGGGATGCAGGTCCACGGCCTGGCCGACCTGACGGCCTTCGTGGGCGAGATGTTCGGCGCCGGCTGAGGCGTCGGGCCGGGTTCCCGCCGCGGGCGCGGTGACCCCGGACGGGACGATGGGGTGCGGCCCGAAGAGGCCGCGGGGGCAGGAAGGCGAGAGGCATGGAAGGCTTCACTCTGGTCGACGGGGGCGTCGCCGTCGTCATCGTGGTCTCGGCGATCCTGGCCTATGCGCGCGGCTTCGTGCGCGAGGCGCTGGCGATCGCGGGCTGGGTCGCGGCGGCGGTGCTCGCCTACATGTTCGCCCCCCGCGCCGAGCCGCTGGTGGCCGAGATCCCGGTCGTGTCGGACTTTCTCGAGAACTGCGCAGCCTCGACCATCGCGGCCTTCGCGGCCGTGTTCGCCGTGGTGCTGATCGTCTTCGCGCTGTTCACGCCGCTCTTCTCGTCGATCGTGCAGCGCTCGGCGCTCAACGCGATCGACCAGGGGCTGGGCTTTCTGTTCGGGGCGCTGCGGGGGATGCTGCTCGTGGTGATCGCGCTCATCATCTACGATTTCGTCGCCGGCACCGAGGGGCTCGCGATCGTCGAACAGAGCCGCTCGGCCCAGGTCTTCGCCACGCTGCAGGACCGGATTTCCGGAGAGATCGCCGACCAGGAACAGGCGCTCACCTGGCTGACCGAGCGCTTCGAGAGCCTCATCGCCCGCGCCTGCGGCACCGGCGCGCTGGAGACGGGCACCACGCCCCCCACCGAGGGCTGAGCGCGGGTGCCCCATCGGGTCGGGGGCGCTCCCGCCTCCGCTCGTCGCGCCTGCGCCTCGCTCCGTTTGGCCCCGCGCGCGCGGGCGCGGCGCCTGCGGCTTTGTCCCGCCTTCTGTGACCGGCACTCTCGTGGATCGCGGCCATGGCTCTGGCTCACGAGGGAACAGTCCCTTGACGCTGCCGTCGCCGGGCGCGCGCGGCGCTCAGCCGGGCAGGAGGGCGCGGAGGGCTGCGGCGGGATCGTCCGCGCGCCAGAGTTCCTCGCCGAAAGCGACGAAATCCGTGATCGGCCAGAGGGTTCGCACCACGTCTTCGGTCAGGCCGCCCTCGGCCACGACCGGCACCTCGATCATCTCGGACCACCACGCAAAGAGATCCGTGCCGGCGAGGTGCCCGTCGCCCAGATCGGCGCCGGAGCAGGGGCCGAAGGCGACGTAGTCGGCGCCAGCCTCGCCCGCGTTGATCCCGTCGTGGCGGGAGGCGCCGCAGAAGGCGCCGACGATGGCCTCGGCCCCCAGCGCCTTGCGGGCCGCGCGCACGCCGCGCGCGCCCGCGAGGTGCACGCCGTCGAGGCCGATGCGGCCGGCGAGGCCCACATGCTCGGCGATCACAAGCGCCACGTCGCGCGCCTCGGTCACGCCGCGCACCGCGTCGGCGGCGCGCATCAGCCTGTCCTCGTCGCGCGTCGCCAGGGCGAGGCGCAGGCAGGCGACGGGGCGGGCGTCGAGCACCGCGGCGAGGCGGTCGGCAAAGCCCGCGTCGATCTCGGGCGGGCTGACGAGGTAGATCTGGGGCGCGTCCGGCTCGGCCATGGGGTCCTCTTGCTGCGCGGTGCGGGCCGCTCCTTAGCGCGGGCCGGGGGCGAGTGCCATGGGGGGCGCTGCCGCGGCGCAGCCCGCTTGCGGCCCCCGCCCGCCCTGCGTATCAGGCCCGCGACACGTGCAGGAGCCCCATGGCAGAGCCCGCCTTCATCCTCGTGCGCCCGCAGATGGGCGAGAATATCGGCGCCGCCGCGCGCGCGATGTGGAACTTCGAGCTGTCGCGGATGCGCCTCGTCGCCCCGCGCGACGGCTGGCCCAACGCGCGGGCCGTGGCGATGGCCTCGGGCGCGGGGCAGGTCCTCGACCGGACCGGCGTGTTCGATGACGTGGGCAGCGCGGTGGCCGACTGCACCCATATCTACGCCACGACCGCCCGCTCGCGCGAGATCACCCTGCCGGTGCTGACCCCGGAGGAGGCGATGGCAGAGGCCCGCGCCCTCGCGGCAGAGGGTGCGAAGCCCGCCGTGCTCTTCGGCCCCGAGCGGGCGGGGCTCGAGAACGCCGACATCGCGCGGGCGACCGCCATCGTGACGGTGCCGGTCAACCCCGCCTTCTTCTCGCTCAACCTCGCGCAATGCGTGCTGCTGATGGCCTACGAGTGGCGCAGGCAGAAGGGGGGCGATGCGGCACGGGTCGAGCCGGATCGGGCGGAGGCCGTAGAAATCGAAAGGCTGGCAGACCATTACGAGGGCAAGCTCGCGCAGGCGGGATTCTTCTTTCCGCTCGAGAAGGCGCCGGGCATGAAGCTGACCCTGCGCGCGATGTTCTCCCGGCTCGCGCTCACCCGCGGCGACGTGCGCATCCTGCACGGGGTGTTGCGGCAGCTCAGCCGTCGCGGGCCGGCCGGCGAGGGGCGCGACATCGAGGACATCGACCGCGGGCCGGGCGCCGCCTAGCTCGCGCAAGAGAAGGACAGGCCATGGCGCAGAAACCCCGCAGCATCTTCGAGGAGGTCGGCACCGAGGGGCCCGACCGCTCCGCCCCCCGCCAGACCGGCGTGATCGATCGCGCCGCCCGGACCGGCGCGCGCGGCGCGATCCGCGCCTGGCTGATGGTGCTGTTCGCCCTCGTCGTGGTGATGATTGCCGTGGGCGGGCTGACGCGGCTGACCGACTCGGGTCTCTCGATCACCGAGTGGGCGCCGATCTCTGGCGCGATTCCGCCAATGAGCGCAGAGGATTGGCAGCGGGAGTTCGACGCCTATCGGCAGATCCCCGAATACCAGTTGCAGAACCGCGGCATGAGCCTCGCCGAGTTCAAGGTGATCTACTGGTGGGAATGGGGGCACCGCCAGCTCGGCCGCGTCATCGGGCTGGTCTGGGCAGTGGGGTTCGCGGGCTTCCTCGTCGCCCGCCAGATCCCCCCAGGCTGGGCGGGCCGGCTGCTGCTGCTCGGCGCGCTGGGGGGCCTGCAGGGGGCGATCGGGTGGTGGATGGTCGCCTCCGGCCTCGCGCCGGGGATGCTCGATGTCGCCTCCTATCGCCTGGCGATCCATCTCGGCCTCGCCTTCGTCATCCTCGGGCTGCTCGCATGGTACATCTTCCGCCTCGGCCGGGCACAGACAGAGCTCCTGCAGGCCCAGCGGGCCCGCGAGCGTCAGCGATGGGGCATGGCGACGGCCGTGATGCACCTCGCCTTCGTGCAGATCCTGCTGGGCGCGCTGGTCGCGGGCATCGACGCGGGGCGCAACTACACCGACTGGCCGCTGATGGCCGGCGGCCTCCTGCCGCCCGGGCCGCTGGCGCTCGAGCCCGTGTGGCGCAACTTCTTCGAGAACGACGGGCTGGTACAGTTCATGCACCGATTGGCGGGCTACCTGCTCCTGATCCTCGGCCTCGCGGCATGGATGGTCGGGCGCCGCTCGGTCCACCGGGCGACGCGACGGGCCTTCGGCGATGTGGCCGCGCTGATGCTGGTGCAAGTCGCGCTGGGGGTCGTGACGGTGATGAACTCGGCACCCTGGCAACTCGCCATCCTGCACCAGGCCACGGCGGTGGCGCTCTGGGTCGCGATCCTGCGGGCACGCTTCCTCGCAGGGTATCCAGAGACTGAGTCGGTGCGGGGAACGGTGCGATGACAGATGCGGGGCAGGGCGCCTTTCAGGCCCTCATGGCGTTCCAGCGCGAGACGATGGCGCTGTCGGCCGTCGCTGGCCGCACCGCATGGGACCAGGAGACGATGATGCCCCGCGGCGCCGCCCCCCAGCGCGCCGAAGAGATGGGCGCGCTCGGTGCGGTGCTGCACGCCCGCCGCACCGATCCGCGCATCGGCACTTGGCTGGAGGCGGCCGAGGCGCCCGACGCGGCGGGGCAGGCGCAACTGCGGCTGATCCGGCGCGACTACACCCGCAACGTCAAGGTGCCGGCCGACCTCGCCGCCGAGATCGCCCGCGTCACCTCGCTCGCGCAGGGGCAATGGGCCGAGGCACGTGCGGATCGCGATTTCAACGCCTTCGCGCCCGTTCTTGACAAGGTGCTCGAACTTCGTCGGCAGGAGGCCGACGCCCTGCGCACGGGCGAAGACGGTCAGAGCCGCTATGACGCGCTGCTGCAGGATTACGAGCCGGGCATGACCGCGGCCGAGCTCGAGGCGATGTTCGGCGCGCTGCGGCCCCGCCTTCTCGATCTGCGCGCCCGCGTCCTTGCCGCCGAGGGCGAGGCGCCGCGGCTCTCGGGCCCCTTCGACGAGGCCGCGCAGATGCGGCTGACGGAAGAGATCGCCCGCGCCTTCGGCTACGATTTCACCCACGGGCGCGTCGACAGGGCGGTGCATCCGTTCTCCTCGGGCTCGGGCCTCGACGTGCGCATCACCACGCGCACCAGCGCGGCCGACCCGCTGGGCGCGATCTACTCCACCATCCACGAGGTGGGCCACGCCGCCTACGAGCAGGGGATCGACCGCGCCTACCTGCTCACGCCGCTGGGGCAGGGCGTCTCCATGGGCGTTCACGAGAGCCAGAGCAGAATCTACGAGAACCAGCTCGGCCGCTCGCCCGCCTTCTGCGGCTGGCTCTACGAGCGGATGCGCGAGACCTTCGGCGAGATCGGGGTGGCGAGCGCCGAGGCGTTCGCCCGCGCCGTCAACCGGGTCGAGACCGGCCCGATCCGCACCGAGGCAGACGAGGTGCACTACAACCTGCACGTCCTTCTGCGCTTCGACCTCGAGCGCGCCCTGGTCGCCGGCGATCTGCAGGTAGCCGACCTCGAGGCGGCGTGGAACGACCGGTTCGCCGCGGATTTCGGCCTGCCTGTCGACCATGCCGCCAACGGCGTGTTGCAGGACGTGCACTGGTCGGTGGGCCTGTTCGGCTACTTCCCCACCTATGCGCTCGGCAATGTCTATGCCGGCTGCCTCTTCGCCGCCCTGCGGCAGGCCGTGCCCGACTGGGAAGAGGCCCTCGCCTGCGGCGAGGCTACCCACGCCACCGCCTGGCTGCGCGAGCGGCTGCAGCGCCATGGCGGCCTGCGGGCGCCGCGCGAGACCGTCGAGGCCGCCACCGGCGCCCCCGTCTCCGAAGGGCCGCTGCTCGACTACCTCGACGAGAAATTTCACCGACTCTACGGGCTCTGACGCGGCAGCCCCGCGTCCTGCGCAAGCATCCGCCGAGGGCCGTCTGTGCTGACCGCGTGAATGGTCTTAAGGCATGGCCTAAGGCTTATCCCTTTGAAGCCGGTGCCTCTACATCTTGATTTGCCCGGGCGGGCCGTGGGGCCTGCTTTCTGCATGTGATGTGGGTGGCGAACGAAGC
>LJNT01000010.1 GCA_001314685.1 Rhodobacteraceae bacterium HLUCCA09 | reverse complement strand
AGCGCCGCACCGCGTTCCCTTTTCATCGAGCGACCCGAGATACGGCCCGCCCGAACCGGAGCAGTGTCAGCATAGCCTGACAGGGACCGGCACGAAAGGGGCCTCTGTTGCGCCACCCATGTTTTTTTGCCGTCCTTCGGCGCGGTCCGGAGTTGCAGTACAGGCGCCGCCCGGCGCAGGGTCCGGCCATGGCACGCGAGAGGGGAGCGGCGACGGACCAGGTGCAGGCGGCGTGGCGTCTCGACATCGCCCTCGCGCGGCCGTGGCTGGAGCTGCACCTGCCGCGTCCGATGCGCTGCCTGAGCTGGGCGCCGGCGGGGGGCGGCCTCGTCACCGCCGACAGGGTTCTGTGGCGCGAGGTGCGCGACGCCGATCTGACCGAAGAGGTCGACGCTGCCGCGTGGCTGCGTGCCAGGCTGGCGGCTCGAGGGGCGGCGGACGCGGTCGGCCTGCTCACCTCGCGCAACGTGGCCCGGTACCGGCTGGCCGAGGCAGAGGCCGCGGGCGTCCGTGCCGCCTGCTGCGCGACGGTGGGCCTGACCAACACCGAGCGGGTGGGGTGCCGGCGGCCCGCGGCGGCGGGCGCGTGCGGCACGATCAACCTCGTCTGCGCCACCGACGCGGCCTTGGGCGAACCCGCGCAGCTCGAGGCATTGAGCGTGGCGACACAGGCGCGCACCGCGGCAGTGATCGAGGCGGGCCACCGGGTGGAGACAGGGATCGCCACCGGCACGGGCACCGACTGCATCGTGCTGGCCTGCCTGCCGGGCGAGGCCCCCTACGCCGGCACGCATACCGCTGTGGGCGAGGCGATCGGCCGCGCCGTGTACAACGCGGTGCGCGCCGGCGTCGCTGAGTGGGTGGACACCGGCGGCGCCGAGTGAGTGGGTCAATCGGCGAGCGCACGGGCCAGACGGGTCCAACCGTCCTCCGTGCCCGGCAGGCCGAGCCGCAGCCAGTCCGCCGCGTAGGGGAAGGCGCGGGTCCAGATGCGGGCGCGGGCCAGCCGCTCCTGCGCCGCCCGGGCGTCGCCCGTCTCGTAGGTGCGGAACAGGGGCGTGCCCCCGCAGAGGCACCACCCCGCCTCTTCAGCCAGCGCGTCGAGCCGGGCCACGTCACGCGCGAGGCGCGCACGCGCGTCGGCCTGCCACACGGTGTCGGCCAGCGCCGCGCGGCCCACCGCCACCGCCGGGCCGCTGATGCGCCACGGTCCCGCCGCCGCCCGCACGGCGCCCGCGAGCCCCTCCCCGGCGAGCGCGAAGCCGAGACGCAGCCCGGCCAGTCCGTAGAACTTGCCGAAAGAGCGCAGGACGAGCACGCTTTCAGAGTCGGGCCCCAGATGCGGGGCAAGGGAGAGATCGGGCTCGGCATCGGCGAAGCTCTCGTCGACCACCAGCAGCCCGACCCGGCCGGCGAGCGCCAGCAGGTCATCAGGCGCGTGTCGCCGCCCGTCGGGGTTGTTGGGGTTGACCAGCACGGCGAGGTCGGCGCCCGCCAGCGCGTCCCGTTCCGTCACCTGCGTGACCTGCCAGCCGGCATCGGCGAGCGCGCCGGCATGTTCCTCGTAGGTCGGCCCCAGCACGCGTGCGGCGCCCGTGCCGAGGCGCGGCACGATCTGGATGGCCGCCTGCGCGCCCGCGAGCGCCACCGAAGGCGCGGCGGTGCCGTAGGCGGTGCGGGCGGCCCGCTCCAGCGCGGCGATCTCCCGCTCCGCCGGCAGGGCGGCCCAGGCGCGGGCGGGGATCTCGGGCAGCGGGTAGGGCACCGGATTGATGCCGGTGGAGAGGTCGAGCCAGTCCTCGGGCGCGCCGCCGTGCCGCGCCATGGCCTCGCCCGGATCTCCGCCATGGACGCGCATCATCCCCCTCCCGCCAGCGCCAGGCCCATGAGCGCCGCCGCCGCCAGGGCCATCGCCCGAACGTAGACCGCAAGGCCGCGGCGGACATCGTCGGGTGCCGGATCGGGCGCGCCCGCGTTGAGCCACGGCTCGTCGGCGACGCGGGCGGCATAGAGGCGCGGGCCGGACAGGCGGACGCCGAGCGCGCCGGCCATCGCCGCCTCGGGCCAGCCCGCGTTGGGCGAGCGGTGGCGCCGCGCATCCCGCGCCATGACGCGCAGAGCGCGGCGCGGGTGGCCGGAGGCAAGGGCGATCAGCAGCCCCGTCAGGCGCGCCGGGATCAGGTTGGCCGCGTCGTCGAGCCGGGCCGCGACGCGGCCGAAAGCGGCATGGCGCGGGGTCCGGTGGCCGATCATCGAATCGAGCGTGTTGATCGCCTTGTACGCCGCAATGCCGGGCAGCCCGAGCAGGGCGCCCCAGAAGAGCGGCGCCACGACCCCGTCGGAGGCGTTCTCGGCCAGGCTTTCAAGTGCCGCCCGCGCGATGCCCGCGGCGTCGAGCTGCCCTGGGTCGCGGCCGACGATCATCCCGACGGCTGCGCGGGCGCCCTCGGTGTCCCCGGCCTGGAGCGGGCGGGCAACCGCGGCGACATGGGCGTGGAGCGACCGCGCCGCCACGAGCGGCCAGGCAAGCACCCCGCCGAGCGCGATGCCGAGCCAGCCCGCGGGCAGAGCGGCCTGCAGCGCGAGCGCTGGCAGCGCCGCCGCCGCCACGACGAGCGCCACAGTGACGGCACCGGCGCGCAGGCGCGCCGTCTCGCCCTGCTCGCCCCGGTTCAGCCGGGCGTCGAGCGCGGCGATCACGCGGCCGAGCCACGTCACCGGGTGGCCGACGCGGCGATAGAGCGCCGCGGGCCAGCCGAGCGCGGCGTCGATCGCCAGCGCGACCAGCGTGGCCGCCGCGAAGCTCACGTGGCCCCCGTACGGAAGCGCAGGACGCAGGCATAGCCCGCCCCGCGCAGCGCCGCCTCCGCCCGCGGGGGGGCTCCTCCCGGCGGGAAGATCAGTGCCCGCGCCGGCCCGGTATGCGCGCGCGCGTGGCCCAGCGCGCCGAGCCTGGCGGCGAGCGCGGGCGTCGGGTCGTCGCGCGGGCCGCGCAGCGCCGTGGTGCGCGCGGCCGAGTCCGATGCGATGCGGGCGAGGTCGGCCAGGCGTCCCGCGCCCTGCCCATCGCCCTGCGCGAGGCCGGGAGCGCGGACCTCGCCTGCGGCATCGCCCCGCTTACCGAGGCCGTGAGCACGGACCTCGCCTTCGCCATCGCCCCGCTTACCCCGGCGATCCCTCGCCTGCGCGCAAGGCCCGGTGGCCGCCGCGACGGTCGCCGCCCAGGCCTTCGCGAGATCCGCGATGTCGGGGAAGTGCAGGTCCGCGGGATCGGTCCGCTCCGGCGGGCCGAGGAGACCGCCCACGATCTCGGCCGCGGGCGGGCGCGGCAAGGCCTGCAGGGCCACCGCGCGGCGGGGCGCCCAGAGCATGGCGTCGGGGGCCGGGCACATCAGCGGGTCGGTCGCGCCCTCCACCGCGAGGCAGGCGGCGGGGATGCGCCCGTCCTCTGCGCCGACGAGACGGGCGAGTGCCACCAGCGCCGCGGTGGACATGCCTGCCCCGCTCCCGGGCGGCAGATCGGCCGTGAGCCGGACGCGGCCGGGCAGCACGCAAGCGAGGGCGGCAACAAACTGCTGCGCCCGGGCCGCGCCGAGAAGATCCTCGGACCCGTCGATCCCCGGCGGGGCGCCCGCCTCCAGCGTGGCGCGGACGCCATGCGACGGGCAGGCCAGTGTCACCAGCGCGACGGGCCCGCCCGGCCCGAGGCGGCCCTGCAGCCATTCGCCAAAATGCCCCGGCACGAAGACCACCGCTCAAGGATGCCCGTCGACGAGGCTTATCGACCAGCCGTCGCCCGCCCGGCGCAGCCGCGTCAGCGACAGCGCCGCCACTCCGAAGGCGAGCGCGGCGGGCACGCTGCCGAGCGCCAGCTCCAGCCCCGCGCGCACCCTTCCGGCATGTGCAACCACGGCGACGGGACCAGTACCGCTGGCCGTCTCGGCCAGGTCAATCAGCGCAGGTGCGGCGCGGGCGACCATGTCGGCGAAGCTCTCGCCGCCGGGGGGCGCTTGGCGGGCAAGAGCGCCCCGGTCGAGCGGGCCGGGATCGGGCAGTGCGGCGGTTTCAAGCCCCTCCTGCTCGCCGAAATCCTGCCCCCACAGGCGCGGATCGGCGTCGCTCACACGGCCGGGGAACAGCGCCTCGGCTGTCTGGAGGCAGCGCCGGGCCGGGCTCGCCACCACGCACGCGCAAGACTCGAGCGCGGTGGCGAGCCGGGCGATCGCGCCCGCATCGTCGAGCCAGGCGGGCACGTCGCGGCGACCGCAGAGCCGCCCGCCGGTCTCGGTCGGGGCGTGGCGCACGAGAACGAGATCGCGTGGGTCAATCGGGGACATCGGGGTTTCCATCGCGCGTCGGACCTGCTCTTACACGCCGCGATGGCGAAGTCGATCCTCATCACCGGAGGGGCCCGCTCGGGCAAGAGCGCGCTGGCCGAGCGGCTGACGCTGCAGCTCGGGCGGCCGGCCCTATACGTCGCCACGGCCGAGGCGCTGGACGCCGAGATGGCAGAGCGCATCGCCCGCCACCGGGCCCGCCGCGGCCCGGACTGGCGGACGGTAGACGCGCCCCGCGCCCTTGTCGCCGCCCTCGAGGAAAGCGATTGCGGCCCGCCGCGGCTGGTCGACTGCCTGACCCTGTGGCTGAGCAACCTGATGCTCGCCGAGCAGGACTGGCAGGCCGAGGCGGAGGCGCTGGCGGACGCGCTCGGGCGGCAGCGCGCGCCGGTGGTGCTGGTGACCAACGAGGTGGGCGCGGGCATCGTGCCCGAGACGCCGCTGGGCCGCGCCTATCGCGACGCGGCCGGCTGGACGAACCAGAAAGTCGCCGCCGCCTGCGACGAGGTGTGGCTCGCGATCGCCGGATACCCGCTGAAGGTGAAACCGAATGACCACTTCCCCGCCTGACGCCCGGCTGGCCGGCCTGCCCCCGATCGCCGCGCTCGAGGAGGTGGCGGGCCTCGCCCGGCGCCTGCCCGCCTTCGACGCCGCCGCCGCCGCGGGCGCCCGCGCCCGGCAGGCGAAGCTGACAAAGCCGCCGGGCGCACTCGGCCGGCTGGAGGATCTGGCCGCCTTCGTCGCCGGCTGGCGGGGCGATCCTCGTCCCGGGATCGCGCGGGCACAGGCGCTGGTCTTCGCGGGCAATCACGGCGTCTGCGCGCAGGGGGTCAACCCCTTTCCGCAGGCGGTGACGGCGCAGATGGTGGCGAACTTCCGCGCCGGGGGGGCGGCGATCAACCAGCTCTGCCGGGTGGCCGGCGCCGAGCTGTCGGTCGTGGCCCTCGATCTCGACCGGCCCACGGCGGACTTCACCGAAGCGCCGGCGATGACCGAGGTCGAGGCCCTCGCCGCGCTGCGGGCCGGGGCCGATGCGGTGGATCTTTCGGCCGACATGCTCATCCTCGGCGAGATGGGCATCGGCAACACCACGGTCGCTGCCGCGCTGGCTCACGCGCTCTTCGGGGGCGCGGCGGCCGACTGGGCCGGCCCGGGCACCGGCGCAGACGCGGCGGGCGTGGCGCGCAAGGCCGAGGTGGTGGCGCGGGGGGTGGCGCGCCATGCCGGCCTCTCGCCGATGGCCACGCTCGCCGCGCTCGGCGGGCGGGAACAGGCCGCGCTCTGCGGCGCGGTGCTCGCCGCGCGGGCGGCGCGGATGCCGGTGATCCTCGACGGGTTCATCTGCACCGCTGCCGTGGCGCCCCTGCACGCCACCGACGCCGCCCTGATCGCCCATTGCCTCGCGGGGCACCGCAGCGCCGAGCCCGGCCATGCCCGCCTGCTCGCGGCGATGGGCCTAGATCCGCTGCTCGATCTGGGTCTGCGGCTCGGCGAGGGCACCGGCGCCGCTCTCGCCCTCGGCGTGCTGCGCGGGGCGCTCGCCTGCCACGACGGCATGGCGACCTTCGCCGAGGCGGGGATCGCCGGCGGATGAGCCCGCTCCGGCGCCGGTGGGACGAGGCGCGCCTTGCGCTGATGCTGCTCACGCGCCTTCCCGCGGGCCGGATCGCGCACGAAATCCCGCTTGGCCGGTGCGGCTGGGCCTATCCGCTCGCGGGCGTGCCGGTGGGGCTGATCGCCGGCCTCGTCCATTGGGGCGCGCTCGGCCTCGGGGCGTCCGACCCGGTCGCGGCGGTCGGGGCCCTCGCCGCGCTCGCCGCCGTCACCGGCGGGCTGCACCACGACGGTCTTGCCGACTTCGCCGACGGTATGGGCGGGGCAGACAGGGCGCGGCGGCTCGAGATCATGCGCGACAGCCGGATCGGCAGCTATGGCGTGCTCGTCCTCGGCCTGACGCTGGCGGGCATCGGCGCGGCGCTGGCAGATCTCGGCGCCGCCGCGACGCCGGTCGCTTTCGTCGCCGTTGCGGTGGCCAGCCGCTGCGCCATGCTCGCCGTCCTCGTCCTGTTGCCGCCGGCGCGGGGCGACGGGCTGGGCGCCGCCGCCCAAGGGAAGGGAGGGAGGGCGCTCGCGGTGGGCGGCGCCACGGCCCTCGTCTGCCTGCTGCCGCTGGGGGCCGCGGCGGTGCCGCTTGCCGCAGCGACGGCCACGGCGGCGGCCGGCATCGCCGCGGTCGCCCGGCGTCGGCTCGGCGGCCAGACAGGCGATGTCCTTGGCGCTGTCCAGATGGCTTCCGAGGCGGCCGGCTGGCTCGTTCTGTCAGTGATCTGAGACCGAACCGATCTCATCGATCTGACGCGGTACTTCCATGACGTTCGGCAACTTCCTCGATGTTACCGGGAAGCGTGCGGTAATCGGACACGGCCGCACCGGAGGTCGTCTCAGGATCGTCCTAACCGTGCAGGCCATTCCCTTCGCGCCGGTAAGTAAAAGATGAGGATGACGAATGGCAGGCAGGTATGTCCCGCGTGGGAGCGCCTTCGCCAGACGGCGCGATAGAGCGCAGGCGTGCGTGTCCGCGAAGATGCCAGTGCCGTTTCCCAAGGGCCGGCCGATTTCTTTTTGGCGCCGCTCCGGACGCGGTCAGGAGCGGTTGTGATGCCGTTTGAGACGTTAGCCCGTGAGCAGGCGGCGGATCTTGCTGACCGCTTCCTGTGGGGTCTTCCTGGTAGCTGATCGGCTGAAAGAACCGGCCGTCCTCGTCGAAGAGAAGCGCCATGGCCGAATGGTCCATGGTGTAGCCACCCTCGTCGAGCGGAACCCGCTGCGCATAAATTCGGAAGGCACGGATCGCCTTGTCGATCTCCTTGCGGGCGCCCGAGACGCCGGTGCCGGTGGCGTTCCATGTGACGCATGGAATGCCCCACCCGTTTCCCGATAGAAGTTGTCGGGTCTGGACTTTCGCCCGACTTATCAACGAATACTGGGGAAGGAAAAGACGCCACGGGAAGAGGGACGCTCACATGTCCGACGGACACGAGCACAGGGGCCACCACGGGGGCCACCACGGGGGCCACGCCGCGCCTGGAGGGGGCTCCGGAGGCGGGGCAGCCGCCACACGGCTGGTACTACTTCGGACCCGAACCGCCATGGGCCGCAGGGCCGGGCGGCGAAGTGCACGGCGCGGGCCCGCACGGGCCGCCTTATGGCGGCGCAGGCGGCCCCGACAACCGCGACCTGATGGAGGCGTTTGACCGTCTGGCGCGCGGCGACTTGAGCGCCGAGACCTTCGGGCGGCTCCTGAACCTGGACGACCGGGATTTCTGGAAGGGCGCGCTCGTCGGCTCTGTCGCGGTGCTCGCGCTGACCAACATGCCGGCGATCCGCGCGGCGATGGCCGGCCTCGGAGCGCAGGCGAGCGCCGCGGCCGCCGGCATGGCCGCGCGCGCCCCCGGCGGCTCGAAGCCGTCCGGCGAGAAGGAGGAGAAGACGTGAGCCGGTATCGCAGCGGCCTGCCCAGTCCCGCTTCGGCTCCGCCGCCGCCCGGCCACCCCGCGATCCGCGCCGGCGTCAGCGGCGCCGCCATCGCCGGGGCCTGGACCGGCGTGAACGAGGCGATCCGCGTGCGGCACGGCGAGGTCACCGCCGAGGAGGCGCTGCGCGCCACGGCGACCAGCGCCGCCGTCGGCGCGGCTGCCGGCACCGTCGCCCATGTCGCGACGCAGATCGCGCGCAGCGTGCCGCTTCTCGGTCTCGCCGCCATCGCGCTTGGCCTCGGGGCGGTCTACGTCTCGCAGGCAGGCAAGCCGGCGGCGCCCGGCGCGGACGACCCGGCCGAGGACGCGGGGACGCCGAAGGCCTGAGCCGGCCCTCGCGTCGCCGCCCGGGCCAGGGACACGAGAGGAAGAGAGAGATGTCGCACCACCTCCAACACGGATACCGAAACGGGGCGCCGGCCGCCCCCGGGCAGCCGCTCGTCAACGGGCGGCTCCTGACCGGCGCGCTCGTTGGCGGCGCGGTCACCTACCTGCTCACCAACGAGGCGGTGCAGCGCGCCGCGATCCACGGCGCGGCCCATCTGTGGCTGGCGATCAAGGGCGGCGTCGAGGAGACGAAGGAACGCTTCCGCGACGCCGAGCACGAGATCCAGGCGGACCGGGCGAAATAGCCGGCCGATGAAGCACGACGCTCCTGCAGATGGCAGCGCGGCCCCCGTACCCGCTGCCCGCCCCGGGCGCCGTCCCGTCGTCGTGCACGACCGCGCCGGCCGGCTCCGGGTGAAGCTGCCGCTGCTCGGGCTGCCCGCGCTGGACACCGACCATCTGGGGCGAATCATGCGGGCGCTGCCCGGCGTCGCCGCGGTGCGGATCAACCCGGGCGCGGCCTCTGTCACCGTCACCTACGACGGCAGCGCCGAGACGCGGGCGCGCGTGATCGACCACCTCGCGGGCCTGCGCCGAGGCGCCCTGCGGCTCCGCCCGCGCAAGGACGACGGCGCGCCCTCGGTCCTGCCGCTCGCCGGGCGGCTCGCACTCCTGGCGCTGATGCCCGTCCTGCCGGCCGGGATCGGCCGGGCGCTGGGCATGGTCACGATCGCTCCACGGGTGCTGCGCGGCGCCCGCTCGCTCGTCACCGAAGGCGTGACTGTCGAGGTGCTCGACGCCCTCGCCGTCGGCTTGGGCGTGGCGCGCGGCAGCTTCGCCACAGCGCTGACCACCGACACGCTGATGACCGGCGGCGAGGTCCTCGAGGAGACGACGATGCGGCATTCCGGCTCGCTTCTCCAGGAGCTGCTGATGCCGAACCCGGAGCGCGCATGGATCGAGGCCGAGGGCGGCGCGGTAGAGGTGCCGTTCTCGCAGGTGCGGCGCGGCGACATCGTGATTGTCCAGACGGGAGAGCTCGTCCCCGTGGACGGCGTCGTCCGTGCCGGCGCCGCGGAGGTGAACCAGGCCTCGATCACCGGCGAAAGCGTGCCGGTGGCGAAGGGGCCGGGCGACGAGATCGTGGCTGGCTCCGTCGTGCAGAGCGGGCAGGTCAAGATCGAGGCGCGGCAGGTGGGCGACGAGACCACCACGGCGCGGATCGCGGCGATGATCCGCGACTCGCTCGCCGTGCGGTCCGAGACCGAGCGGCTGGCCGAGCGCCACGCCGACCGGCAGGTCTACATGACGCTCGGGCTCGGCGCGACGACGCTGGCACTGACGCGCGACCTGCGGCGGTTGAGCTCGGTGTTCCTCGTGGACTATGCCTGCCCCATCAAGCTCAGCGCGCCGGTGGCAGTACGGGCGACCATGGCCGAAGCGGTGGCGCGCGGCATCCTCATCAAGGGCGGACCGAGCATCGAGACGCTGTCGGAGGTGGACACCTTCGTATTCGACAAGACCGGCACGCTGACCCACGGAGATCTGTCGCTGACCGACGTCATGTCGCTCTCGACGAGGAAATGGCCCAAGGCACGGCTCCTCTCTCTCGCCGCGTCGGTCGAGGAACATTCACGCCACCCGGTGGCGCAGGCCATCGTCGCCGCGGCGCGCGAGGCGGGCACAGGACACCTCGACCATGGCGACGTGACCTTCGAGGTCGGCCGCGGCCTGCGGGCCGAGGTGGAGGGCGAGGCGGTGCTGCTCGGTAGCCGCCATTTCCTCGAGGAGGAAGCCGGCATCGACTTCTCGCGCCACGCCAAGAAAGCCGATCGCCTCGTCGGCGAGGGCAAGATGGTCCTCTACGCCGCGGCGGGTGGCAAGCCCGTGGGCCTGTTCGGCCTGCGCGACGAGCTGCGCGGCGACGCGCGGGAGACGGTGGACCGGCTGCGCCGCGCGGGCGTCGACCGCATCGTCATGCTGACCGGCGACCGCAGGGCGCGGGCCGAGTCCTTCGGCGCCGCACTTGGCCTCGACGCGGTCCATTCGGAGCTGCGGCCCGAGGACAAGTCGCGCATCCTGCAGGAGTTGCAGGTGCAGGGGCGGCGCGTGGCCTTCGTCGGCGACGGGATCAACGACGCGCCGGCGCTGGCCGTGGCCGATGTGGGCTTCGGCATGGCGCAGGCCGCGCATGTGGCGCAGGCCACCGCCGACATCCTGCTGCTCGACGATCGTATCGGCGCCGTGGCCGACGCCCGCGAGGCCTGCGACCAGGCCATGCGGATCATCGGCGCCAACACCACCGCGGCGCTGGGCATCAACACGGCGCTCTTCGGCGCGGCCTCGGCCGGCTATCTCTCGCCCGTTGCGGCCGCGGTCATGCACAACGGCTCGACCATCGGCCTGCTGCTCCACGCCCTCGCCCGGGCCGGGATGCCGGGCAGCCGGGCTGCTCCCGAACGCGCCGATGCCTGAGCCGGGCCGGGGCGGCTCGGAAAAGCTTGACTGTTTCACTTGGGAAGCGCATCTTGTCCCGTGAGAGATCGCGGAGGGTCGCGTCATGGTCGATTGCGTTCACCACGTTCCGGGCCGGGCAAGGTTCAAGCTCGACACCCTGCGCCACGATCCCGAGCTCGCCGAGCGCATCCGCAGCGAGGTCGGCGCGCTGCCGGGTGTCTCTGCGGTGGAGGTAAACCGCCACGCCGCGTCGGTCATCGTGCATTACTGCACCGAGCGCGGCGAGATCACCCGCATCATGGATCATATCTGCCTTCATTGTCCCAAGGCCGCGGCGAACCGGGACCGTGCCCCGAAACTGCCGGCGCCGAGCACGGTGCGCCCGCGGATCGCGCTGTCGGGCCTCGCGCCGCACGTGACCAGTGCCATGGGCACCGCGGTCAGCAAGGCGGTGGTGAATACGCTGATCAACCGCGCCGTCGAGCGTGGGCTGACGAGCGTGCTGACCGGCTTCAGGTAGGGGACGGCCTTCCCGCGTCGGTGTCTATGATGGCTGCGATCAGCTGTGCGGCAAGTGTCCAGTCGCCGGGCACTCCGGCGCCTTCCGCGCTCTGGTACAGCTCGATCCCGACATAGCGCGGCCGCTCGGCCGCCCAGACGTCGGGCGGTATCCAGGTGTGCGCGGTATCGTGCCGGGCGGCCCGCGCGCTCTCGCCCGCGTCCCCGTCTCCGGTGATCGCCACGAGGCGGATATCGGCCGCGATCCCCACCCTCTCCAGCCGCGGGCGCAACCTGTCGAGAAAGGCCGCATCGCCGCAGAAGATATCGGCCCCCCGCCGGCTTTCATCGAGCGCGCAATGCAGGTCGAGAAGCAGCCGCGGCCCGGGGCCGATCTCTTGCCGGAGTTGCAGATACATCTCCCGATGCGCGATGCGCGAGCGGAAGCTTTCGCCCGGCGCAGTGCGCGGCGCCGCGATGCCGGCAGGAATGCGCAGCACGCGCGGCCCGCCGATCCCGAGGCGCTCGACCACCGCGTCGCCAAAGGCGAGCTCGGCCCGGTGCACGCCGATCACGAGGACGGTGTCGCCCGCCGCATCCCGCCCGGCGGGCGGCGCGGCATTTGCTACCCGCGCCACTCGTAGATCTCCAACGCGGGCGGCGCGCAGCCGCAGCAGGTCTTGCCGCAGCGCGTACCCTCGATCTTCGCCACCTTTCCCTTGGCGACCCAGCGAGCGACCATGCCCCGGATCGCGTCGGGGTCGCGGTCGAACCGCGCCGACATGTCGGTCAAGGTGACCCTGCGGCGGTCGCGGATGTAGTCTCGCAGTTCGGAAAGGATCATGCGTGCCCCCTCACTCCGCGGGCGTCGCGCCGGCCGCGACGGCGCCGCGCCGCCCGCCGCGCGCACCCCACAGCCGCATCGCCGCCACCACCGCCAAGGACAGGGCGAGGGTGCCCGCGATCCAGGCCGAGGCCGCGACCGGGTCGCGCCCGAAGGTGGCGGTCTGGTAGAACAGGGTCGCCACGACATAGGCCATGCCCGTGGTCCACAGGCCCACGAAAACGGTCCAGCGTCCGCCGGCCTCGCGCCGCACCGCGCCCATCGCCGCGGCGCAGGGGAAGTAGAGCAGGATGAACAGCAGGTAGGCGAAGGCGCCCGCCGCCCCGTCGAACCGCTCGGCCATCGCGCCGAAGGTACCGATCTCGACCTCCTGCGCCTCGGCGGCCATCTCGGTGTCGCGCACGTCGCCAATGTTCAGCCCCAGCGGGTCGGTCCATGTGCCGATGGCCGCCAGGAGGTTCGCGGGGATCGTGGCGAGGCCTTCCCCGATCAGCGGCCAGAGGGTGAAGCTGTCCTCGGCGACCGGCAGCGCCTCTTGCGTCTTGTCGGCCCGCCAGGTCAGCGGAACGGGCCCGTCCTGGCTGCGCAGCGCGACCGCCTCCTCGGCCGCGTCTTCGGCCAACGCGCCGTAGAGCGAGTCGAGCGTGCCGACGACGGCTTCCTTGGCCAGAACACCGGTGAAGATACCGACGGAGGCGGGCCAGTTCTCCTCCTCGACCCCGAAGGGCGTGAAGAGCGGCGTGATCGTCCGCCCAACCTCGCTGAGCACCGAGTTGTCGGTGTCCTCGTTGCCGAAGCTGCCGTCGGTGCCAACGCTGTTGAGCACGTTCAGCACCAGCACCATTGGCACGATCACCCGCCCCGCCCGGACGACGAAGGACCGGGTGCGGTCCCAGGTGCGGATCGCAACGCCCTTGAGCGTCGGCATGTGATAGGGTGGCAGCTCCATCACGAAGGGCGTCACACCGCCGCGCAGCAGCGTGTGTTTGAGGATCAGGCCCGTCAGGATCGCCGCCGCGATGCCGATGAGGTAGAGCAGGAACACCACCATCTGCCCCCACGCCGCGAAGAACGCCGCAGCGAAGAGGGCATAGACCGGCAGCCGCGCGCCGCAGGACATGAACGGCGCCATGGCGATGGTCATCAGCCGGTCGCGCTCCTGCTCCAGCGTGCGGGTGCCCATCACCGCCGGCACCGTGCAGCCGAAGCCCACGATCAGCGGCACGAAGGACTTGCCGGGCAGGCCTATGGCACGCAGGAAGCGATCCATCACGAAGGCGGCGCGCGCCATGTAACCTGAATCCTCCAGTACCGAGAGGAACAGGAACAGGAAGGCGATGATGGGCACGAAGGTGGCCACGACCTGGATACCGCCGCCGATCCCGTCGGCCACGAGAACGATCAGCCATTCCGGCGCCGCGAGTCCGCCCATCAGCGCCGCCACCCCGTCCACGGCGATGGCGCCCGCGATGATGTCGAAGGCGTCGATGAAGGCGCCGCCCACGTTGATCGTGAACATGAACATCAGGTGCATGGCGAGCAGGAAGATC
>LJNT01000139.1 GCA_001314685.1 Rhodobacteraceae bacterium HLUCCA09 | reverse complement strand
CAACGCATTCGTAGCGCACATTGCGAAACGCACTCCCTGTCCTGCGACAGGGAACGCCTCGCACTGCTTGATACAGCGCAGAAGGTGGGGCCCAGGCTTTGCTTACGGGTCTCCGGCCGGGCCTGCTGGCGCAAGCGCCCGCCGCGCTTGTCCTCGCCTACATGGACTTTCCCAAGGAGCACTGGGCGCAGATCAGTTCGACAAATCCCCTCGAGCGCGTGAATACGGAGATCAAGCGCCGCTCCGACTTGGTCGGGATCTTCCCCAATGACGACGCCATCATCGTGCGACGGGCTTATGGAGCGGCACGTGCATGGCGAGGTCCCCGTCGACCGCGTCTCGCGCGACCGCGACTGAAGCCGCGTCGCCGAGCGGATGGCGGCCGTCCCGCAGGCGATGACGGGCTATGTGGAGAGCCTGCAGGCGGGGCTCGACGCCGGGCTGCCCGCCTCGCGCCGGATAACGCTTGCCGTCGCCGACCAGTGCCGCGGCTGGTCGGAGGAGGGCTGGTTCTCGGCTTATGTCGCAGGCTACGGCGAGGGCGCCCTGCGACCGCGTCTCGACCGCGCCGGCGCGGCGGCGGACCGGGCCTATGTCCCCCCGGTCGACGCCCATGAACATCGCTTGGAGACGGGAGGCGCGACCGGGAGGGCGGCTGTCCGAACGCGGCGCGCGATCGTCGCCGCATGCGTTCGTGTCAGGGTCGTTCTTTGCCGGCGCATGGGCCATGCGCAGCCCGATGAAGCTGCGCTCGGTGCCATAGGGCGGGTCGTTCAGCAGGATCAGGTGGTTCATCGCAGGGTTCCGTCGGAGGCGGGGTTGAGCCGCGGGTGGGTTTCCTCGCCGAGCCAGAAGAGCAGGCCGCCCGAGACGAACATCGAGATCGCGACGAACCAGAAGGCGGCTTCGGCCGCACCGGTCAGGCTGGCGGCCAGCCCGAGGCCGAGCGCGCCGATGGCGTAGCCGAGGTCGCGCCAGAAGCGGTAGATGCCGATGCCCGACCTAAACCCGGTTCTCGCGGATGCCGCGCGTGAAGTCGCTCGCGGTCATTCGGCGGGCTCCTTTGTCGTGGGGCGCAGCGGCCGGATGGGCAAGGAAAGCCCCAGGCTCACCGTGCCGGGCACGACGCGCGCGCGGATGGTCGTCGAGCGGATCACGCGCGCGATCTCCCGCCGACGCGGTGCTGCCATCTCCCACCGCGCCATCGCCGTCAGAACATCCGGACAGGCGGCAAGGCGGATCGTCGCCTCAGTGGCAAGAATGGTCTCGGACATCGGGCCAGTCCTTCGGACTTGTGGGACGCGACGGAGTTGCTATCATTCGACCGATCGCTTGAACAATCCAGAGTCCGGAGACGTCCGGTGTCAATCAGCCCGAAGGCAGCCCTTCTCGAGGAATACGCGCTCGTCGCGCGCGCCCTGTCGGCTCCGGCGCGGCTGTCGCTCCTCGAGCAACTGGCGCAGGGAGAGCGCGGCGTGGAGGGGCTTGCGGAAAAGACTGGCCTCACCATCGCCAACTGCTCGCAGCACCTCCAGCAGCTCCGCCGGGCCGGCCTCGTCACCAGCCGGCGCGCGGGCAAGGCGGTGATCTACCGGCTGACCGACGCGAAGACGCTTCAGCTGATGGACCTTCTGCGCATCGTGGCAGAGCGCAACCTCGCGCAGGTCGAGCGCATCCTGCGGGGGCTCTCGGGCGGCGAGGACGCGCCGGAGCCCCTCAGCCGTGACGAACTCGCAGCCCGGCTCGCGGAAGGCTCCGTCACGGTGCTCGATGTCCGGCCGGCCGACGAATACGCCGCGGGCCACATCCCCGGCGCGCTGAACGCCACCTTGGCGCAGCTGGAGCAGATCCTCCCCACGCTCGCGCCGGACGCCGAGATCGTCGCCTATTGCCGCGGCCCCTATTGCGTCTATGCCCACCAGGCCGTCGCCACCCTGCGCCGCCATGGCCTCGACGCGCGGCGGCTGGAAGGCGGATTGCCGGACTGGCGGGAGGATGGGCGGAAAGTCGTTAGCGCCCGGTGAGGGGCTCAGACCGGTTCGGCCGCGCGGGGAACGATCGCCTTGGCCCACCGGGCGAGCGCGTCGCTTTCGGGCGGCAGGTGGGTGGCAAGGCCACCGGCGAACTCGTCGAATGCGTCCCTGTTGAGACCGTTCAGGCCGACGAGCACCGGGATCTCGAGCGCAAGAGCCTCGGCGATCACATCGCGGAACCCTCGGCCCTCGGCCTCGTGCTTGCCGAACTTGTTGACGATCAGCAGGTCGGCCCCGGCATCGAGCCGGGCCGAGACGAGCCCGACGGCCGTCTCCAGCGCCTCCGGGTCGAGACGGCAGCCCCGCGCGGAAGGCCCGAGATCCTGGCTGATCCGCAGGACGGGCCCGTCAGGCAGCACCCGCACATCCATGTCGCAAGGGGCTGTATCGGCCCGCTCGGAATTGATCTGCACCGTCCCGCAGAGCCGCAGGCCCCGCGCCATGAGGTCGGAGGCCAGACCCGCGAGCATCAGGTCGGTGTCGCCGCGTCCGGGCGCCATCGTGCAGGCGAGGTGCATCTCATGTCTCCTCATGCGTCGCAGAAAGGCTGGAACTCGACGAGCCCCGCCTGAGCGAGAAAAGGGCTCGCCTTGCGGCGGATCTCGTTCGTCGGGGAAACGTCCACGGGACGTTTCCCTGATCCTCTTCACCCTGCCGCAGTTCGCGGTTCTCGCGCTCCAGCGCCTCGAGACGGGCGCGCTCGTCGCTGGTCAGACCGGGGCGCTCGAGCGCCGCCGCCCGGCGATTGAAGGCGGCGGCGCGCGGCGACGCTCGCATCACGTCGGCAACCGCTCGACCTTGGCCGGGATCGCCTGCCGGGCGATGCTGCCCACGACCGGGTCGGCCAGAACGCTCGGCACGCTGCAGCTCGGATCCTGGAAGCCGAGGTCATTAGAATTGACGCCCGCAGCGAGCGTGAGCCCCTTTTCGAAGACGCGCGCGCCGATGGAGTAGGTCCGCGCGCCCAGTTCGCGGTGTCCGAAGCCGTGTTCGATCGCGACGGTCCCCGGCGCAACGCCGGCCCTTGCGAGCACCGCACCCTCGACGCTGCCGCCGGGCGAGGTCAGGCGTACCCGGTCGCCCGTCTCCAGCCCGAGCGCGGCAGCGTCCTCGCGGTTGAGCCCGATGGCGTTCGTGCCGCGGAGCTTGCGCAGGTGCTTCAGCGCCGGCCCGGACGAGGAGAAGAGCTGAGATTTCGTCGAGACGACGCGGAACGGCCACGCCTCGCGCGGGAAATGCGCGTCGAGCTCCGAGCCGTCGGCGAGCCGCGGGCCCTGCCATGTCGGGCAGCCGATGAAGCGCGCGCCGGTCATGGAATTGCGCGCGCTCGCCACCGTCTCGTTCCAGATCTGCAGCGTGCGGCCGTAGCGGTGGCGGAGCGCTCCATCAGCGTAGCCCGCCTCAAGCGCCTCGAAGCGGCCGCCACGGTTGAGAACGTAGGCGACGCGGCGCCATTCCTCCGGCTTCAGCGTCGCGCGCATGAGACCCGCAAAGCGGTCCACACCCGTCAGCGCCATCTCCGAGTCGCTGGCCTCGGGGACCGGTTCGCCGTCGAATGCGACGTTCGCGCCGGCGCGCAGCCAGAAATCCTCGGACCGGTGCAGCGGATGCAGCTGGCCCTCGGCGTCCGGGATCGCCCCGTCGCCAAAGCCCGGCAGGTCCATGCGCTTGGCCACGTCGATGAAGAAGGTCTCCATGTCGATGTGGCGGCCGTCGGGCGTCGTCTCCGTCAGGCAGTCGACGACCGGCCAGCGCGCGGTGGCATCCTTGACGGTGACCGCGCCCCAGGGCTTTGTCCAGCCCCAGGCCTCGTAGAAGATGCGATCGGGCACGATGTAGTCGGCGTAGGTCGAGGTCTCGTTGATGAAGGCGTCGATCGAGATCATCAGCGGCAGGTTGCGGGGATCGCGGATCTTCCGGTCGATGCTCTCGCGCAGGCCGGCGACGCCGTAGACCGGGTTGCTCGACCAGGTGACGAGGGCACGCGCCTTGTAGGGATAGCCCTCGAGGAGCGAGGCCAGCCAGTGCGCGCCGAGCGGCTGGGTGAAGGCATGCCACGGCGCGCGGGCGGGATAGGGGTTCTCGCCGGCCGCCACCTTGCGCTCGTATTCGCTGGTCTTTTCGTAGGCGAAGCCGCCGCGCCCGGCGTCGACGCCGCGCGGCTTGACCTTGCCTGGGAAGCCCATCAGGTCGTAGCGCGGCCCCGGCGCCACCGCCTTGAACGAGCCGCCGCCGGCCGTGGTGCCGCCGATCGCGTTCAGGTTGCCGACCAGCGCGTTGAGCATCACGACGCCATAGGCGGTGTAGAAGCCGGCGGCGTGCATCGTGCCGCCGTGGCAGTCGGCCGCGGCGCGCTTGCCGTAGGAGGTGAACTCCTGTGCGAGCTCGACGATGCGCGCGACCGGGATGCCGCAATCGGCGGCGTAGTCGTCCAGCGTCTTTCGCTGCGCCTCGCGGCGCAGGAGCGCGAGCGACGTGGCCACCTCGACAACGCGGCCATCGGCGAGGGTCACGCTGTCCTCGTGGAACAGGACCGCCGGATCGATCTGCGCGCCCGCAGGCATCGGCGTGCCGGTCGCGGCATCGAGGCAGACGGGCTCTGCCGCGAGAGCCTCGTCCGCACCGGGGTCGAGCTGCCCCCAGCGCAGGAAGCGGCCCGCCTCCGGCGCCTCGGCGCTGTCGATGACGAGATGGGTGGCATTGGAATGGGACAGCTCGCCGCCCGCTTCGGCGGCCGCCTTCGACGGGCGCTCGAGGAAGGCACGGTCGTAGCGTTCGGTCTCGAGGATGTGTCGGATCATGCCCATCACCAGCGCGCCGTCGGTGCCGGGGCGGATCGGCTGCCAGCGGCCGCGATCGCCGGAGGCCTGGGTGACCGAGTTGGTCAGTACCGGATCGACCACGACGTAGCGCGCGCCGTTCTCGCTGCGCGCCCGCGCCATCAGCGTGCCCTGCAGCTTGAACGGGTTGCCCGCGTTGCCGGGTGCCGTGCCGATGAAGAGCATGTATTCCGCGTGACGGTAATCCGGCTTCAGGTGCGGCTGCTTCTTCAGGTTGTCGAGAAGCGCCGCGTAGCCCGCGCGCATCGACAGGCCGCAATAGCTGCGGTGCCCGACCAGGTTGCGCGTGCCGAAGGCCATCTTGGCGAAGCGCGCGGCGATCATCAGACGGCCGTTCTTGTAGACCGGCATCACGACGAGCTGGTTGGCCTTCGGGCCGAATTCCGGGTTTTCCGGGTCGATCGGGGTTTCGAGGTCGCGGATCGCGCGCAGCCCGTCCACATGCCCCTCGCCGAAGAGGTCGCCGCCCTCGACCACCTCCTCGATCAGTTGCTCCCACTCGATCTCGATCCAGTGCCCGTCGCCGCGCCCGCCGGCGCGCTTGAGCGGTTTCAGCACGCGGCGCGGGTCGCGGTATTTCGCGAGCGCCGCGTTGCCCCGCCCGCAGGCGGTGGAGCGCCCCGCGAGGCCGGCCTCGCCGTGGCCGGAGAGCCCGGCATAGCTTTCGGCCACCGGCTTGTCGTAGGCGATATGCGGATCGGCGGAGAGCGGGCTGTAGGGATTGCCCGTCACCCGCAGGATGTCGCCGCTCCGGGTGTCGATGCGCACGCGCACGCCGCATTTCGTCGTGCAGCCCTCGCACATGGTGTAGGCGACCCGCTGACCGGGATTGGGCGTCAGGGTGCCGGCGGCGTCGATGCTGTATTCGGGCGCATGGGCGCCGCCGGTCACGCCGCGCGCCTCCGCGGACGAGACGAGGCCGCCGATCATGTCCCGCGCGGTGCGGGCGAAGCCGTGCGACATGGCGCCGAGCGCGGCGATGGTGGTGCCGCCGAGAAGGAGGGAACGTCTGGACAGGAACATGTCGGGATCTCCGGGATCAGGCCTTGTCGGCGCGGGGGCCGGCTTGGGGGCCGCGGCGCAGCGCGGGCGCGAGGTAGAGGTCGAGGACCGCGACGAGCACGGCGGCGAGCGCGATCATCCCCGCCGTGCCGGTCAGGCTCTGGAGCGTCGCGGGATCGGCGAGCGCGGGCGGCGTGTAGGTCGCCGTTTCCACGCGCGACTGCGCCTGCGCGCCGGTGAAGAGCGCCCAGCGGAAGGCCAGCGCCCCCCAGACCGCCGCCACGCCCGCGAACCGCGCCGAGAGGGCGCCACGACCGAAGAGCGCGAGTAGCGCCGGCAGCGCCAGACCGAGCGCTGCGACGTGCCCCAGCACGACGACCGGCATGTCGGCGAGCGCGAGGCGCGCCATGTCCGGATCGGCCAGCAGCCAGAGGCCCAGCGCGACGAGGCCTGCCCCAGCGCTCCCGGCGAGCGCCATGCGCAGAAGCCGCGCGCCGGCGCGGTCCGGCACGCCGGCGATCAGCACGGCGCCGGCGCCAGAGGCGAGCGCGGTCAGCGTGAGCACCACCGGAAAGCCCGCGTTGTGCCACAGCGGGCGCGCCGCGACGATCGCGGTTTCGCCGGCGGTATAGGTCAGCACGCCAAGGCCGGAGCCGACCATGCCGAGCCGCAGAACCCGCCCTGCTCCGGCCCATCGGCCCGTGGCGTCGGCCAGCGTCGCCAGCAGGGTCGTCGCCACGAAGGCCGGCAGCAGCCAGGCGCCCCACCACATCACCGAACTCGGCGCGGCGCCGAGGTAGAAATTGAGAAAGCGCGCCGGCTGGTGCAGGTCGGCCAGCAGGGGCAGCGGCGCGGAAAGCGCGAGCACCGCCGCGACCCGCAGCGCCGGCCGCGCGGCCGCGGCTCCGCGCAGGACGCGCAGCGCCTGCGCGGCGAGCGCGGCGGCGACCGCGGCGCCGATCACGAGGAAATAGGCGACGGCCCAGGGCCGCCACGCGAAATCCTGATCGACGGAGACGAGATCTATTCCGGTCATGGCTCAGGCCTCCTCGTGGTGCGTGGTGTCGGGGGCGGGGCCGGCGGCCTGGCGCAGGGCGCGCGCGCCCGCCTCGATCTCGACCTCCGAGACGAGGCGGTCGTCGAGGCCGATGTAATAGACCTGCGGGCGGGTTCCGGCCTCGGGCTTGAGGTTCCGCGTGTCGTGCTCGGCGAGCAGGCGGCTCACGGCGCTCGCGGGGTCGCGAATGTCGCCGAAGACGCGCGCGCCGCCCACGCATGTCTCGACACAGGCCGGCAGAAGCCCCGCGTCGAGGCGCTGAACGCAGAATGTGCACTTGTCGGCCGTCCCGCTGTCGTGGTCGAGATGGCGCGCCTCGTAGGGGCAGGCCTGCACGCAGTAGCCGCAGCCGACGCAGACGTCCTGATCGACGAGCACGATGCCGTCCTCGGTCTGGAAGGTGGCGTTGACCGGGCAGACGGGGATGCAGGGCGGGTTTTCGCAGTGATTGCACATTCGCGGCAGCATGGCGGGCACCGGGCCGAACTCGGTCTCGATCTCGTAGACCGGAACGTGGGTGCGGTAGCTGCCCTCGTACACGTTGTTTTCCATCGCGCAGGCCACGGTGCAGGCCTGGCAGCCGATGCACTTGCGCAGGTCCATCACCATGGCCCAGCGCGGCGTGTGCCCGTCGGCCGGCAGGCGCAGCGAGGGCGACGGCGCTTGCGCCGCCTCGGTCCCGCCGTTCTGTGCGACCGCGCCGGTCAGAAAGTCTCGTCTGGTCGTCATCTCGGCCTCCTTCAGGGGCGCGCAGATGCGACGCCCGGTCAGGAGTGAGGCTAGGGATCGGGGCTGCGGCGCGAAATCAGGGCGAGTCCTCGCCGGCATAGGGGAATTCCCCTACAGGGGTCGGAGGTGAGGCACCCGCGAATCGCCCGGAGCGTCAGGAAAGATCGCGAAAGGCCGAGCAGGGCCCAGCGCCCGTCGCCGCCTCGAGCAGGCGGTGCACCTCCACCGCGCTGTCCACCTCGAGCTTGGCGAGCGCGCGCTGGCGGTGGATCTCGACGGTCTTGGGGCTGATGTCGAGGACGCGCGCGATCTCCTTGTTGCGCAGGCCCTCGGCCATCACGCGCACAACCTCGAGCTCGCGCGTCGTCAGAGCCTCGAGGCGCTGCGCCGCCGCACGCGCCTTGCAGCAGGCCTGCGCCGTGTCGCGCGTCTCCGCGACGGCGTCGTTCAGGAGGTCCAGAAGGTCCTGATCGTGAAAGGGCTTCTCGAGGAAGTTCACCGCGCCGAGCTGCATCGCGGTCACCGCGTCGCGCACGCTGGCGAAGGCGGTGATCACCACGACGGGCAGGAGCGACTGCCGGGCACGCAGCTTCTCGATCAGGCCGAGGCCGCTCGTCCCCGGCATGCGCATGTCTGTGACGACGCAGCCGATGCAGGGCAGCCGCGCCTCCGCGAGGAAGGCGTCCGCACTCGGGTAGGCGACAGTTTCATGGCCCACGGACTCCACGAGCCAGACGAGCGACTCGCGCATCGCGGCGTCGTCCTCCACGATGACGATCCGCGGCGCGGCGGCCGGGCCGAAATCGGGTATCGCGGCGTCGGCTGCAGCGGCATCCGTCATTCCGGCGGCTCCAAGGGCAGGTCCATGACGGCAAGGGTACCAGCCCCCGCCCTCGGTTCAAGCCAGAGACGGCCGCCATGGTCCTCCACGATGGCCAGTGCCGTCGAAAGCCCCAGCCCGAGGCCCTTTTCGCCCTTCGTGGTGAAAAACGGCTCGGTCGCGCGGCGGCGGGTCTCCTCGTCGATGCCGGGACCCGAATCGGCCACCGAGACGCGCCAGACCGGCCCGTCGCTCGTGGTTTCGCCCGAGGTCTGGCGCGTCGCTTCGACCGTGACCGTCCCGCCCGAGGAGGAGGCGTCGATCGCGTTCTGGATCAACGCCACGAAGACCTGCCTGAGGCGCGGCACATCGCCCGTCGCGGGCATCGGGCCGGGCGGGCGGCGCCAGTCGAGCGTCAGCTCGGCGGCGTGGGCAAGCCCCTGCGTCAGCAGCACCGCGTCGTCGACCACCTCGCGCAGGTCGAGGCGCGCCCGCGCCGCCTCGCTCCGGCTCAGGAAGGCGCGCATGGAGCGGATGAAATCCGCCGCGCGGTTGGCCTGTTCCACGATGCGGGCGAGGACCTTTTCTGTCGTCTCCGCATCGTCAGTGCCGGCGCGGCGGCGCTGGCGCAGCCCGTTGGCGAAGGAGGCGATCGCGGCGAGCGGCTGGTTCAGATCGTGGGCGAGGCTTCCGGCGAGCGTCGCCATCGACGACACGCGGTTGGCATGCGCCATTTCGGCCTCGAGCGCACGGCGCTCTGCGGCGGCCTGCTCCAGCTCCCGCGTGCGCCGCACGACGAGGTATTCCACCCGCACCACATGCAGGAGAAACGCGCCGAGCAGGATGGCGGCGACCGCGACCCAGACCACGTTCTCGGAGAGCCACGCCCGGATGTCGCCGCGCAGGTCGCGCTCGAAGGGATACAGCTCCAACTGGCGATAGACATCCTCGACCGAGGCGTAGCTCACCGGCGCCAGCCAGCCGTCCGGGTCGAGCGGCGCGGACACCGGGCGCGGGGGCTGCGAGAGGAGCACGGCGAGCACCTGCGTCGCGGTCTCCGCCGGGACATGCGGCAGCGTCAACATCGCCCAGCCTGGATGAAGGTCGGTTGAGCGCGCGCAGGCGTCCGCCTCGCTGCGACCGCCCAGCACACGGAAAGCTCCGGGTCGTACCGTGCCCTCGGAGATCAGTGCCTCGAGCAGGCAGGCGCGCAGGACGCCGGCCTCGACCTGGCCGGCCCGGAGCGCGTCGAGCACGCTCTGCTGCGGGAATCCGAGCTCGACCGTCTCGACCCTGCGTCCGGCGGCGCCGAGCTCTTCCGCAAGACGTTGCCGCGCGAGCAGATGCCCGCCGAAGGCCGCCGCGTCGACGACGCCGAGGCGCCGGTCAACCAGATCGGGCAGCGCACGCACCGGCCCGTCCGCGCGCACCACGATCGCCGCGCCGATCACCGCCTGCGGCCCCGGACGTGCCGGATATCGCGCCGTGGCGAGCCGGCTGGCCCCGTGGCGGCGCACCAGCTGGAAGGAATGCCCCGGGTTGGTGAAGATGAAATCGACTTCCGCGCGACGCGCTGCTGCGTCGAGTTCCCGCCGGGTGAGGGGTACGACCTCCACCGCGCGGCCCGTGAGGGTCTCGCGCAGATGGCGCGCTGTATGGCGGAAGTCGCCGCGCGCCACTTCCGCCCCGCGGTAGGACAACACCCCGATGCGCAGCGGCGCGTCGGCAAGGGACTGCCCGCTCAGGAGCAGCAGCGCTGCAACGGGTGCAATGATCAGCCGCATTCGACGTTGGCGCATAGCGACTTTCTCTCGACACGTCCAACGCGGGGCGCTCCTTCGCCCCCGCCCTGGTGCTCCGTTCGTCCGTCATGGCTCCTCCTCCGGGGAGCCGTACACGCCCAGATCAGTGTCTCGGAAAACCGTACACCGGGGGAGTCCCGGGCGCCCAAGCGAGGAAATCCTGCCCCGCTCCGGCGCCCCTCGGGTTCCGGCGATTCCCCGCGCCTGAACTTCCGGCTATTTCAGGCTCATGGATATCGTTCTAGTCACCACTGTCGTCGCGTCCCTGTTCCTCGTCATCGGCGCGGCGGAGCCGCTCGCCGCGCGCTTGAAGTTGCCCTACAGCGTGATCCTCGCCGTCCTGGGCGTGTTGATCGGCGCGGGCGCGATCTTTTTCTTGCGGACGGAGCTGACCGACGCGCTCAATCCCGTGGCCGAGGCGATCCTGGGGCTGCCGATCCGGTCCAACGTCTTCCTCTACGTATTCCTGCCGACGCTGCTGTTCCAGGCCACGCTGGGCATGAACCTGCGGCGGATGCTGGACGACTGGGTACCGATCCTGGTGCTGGCCGTTGTGGCCGTGGTCGTGGCGACGTTGAGCGTGGGCTATGCCCTGTCCTGGGCCAGCGCGTTGCCGCTGGCGGCATGCCTGCTGATCGGCGCGATCGTGTCCACGACCGACCCCTCCGCGGTGGTCACCATATTCCGCTCGATCTCCGCGCCGCGCAGGCTCGCGCGGATCATCGAGGGCGAGAGCCTGCTGAACGACGCCGCGGCCATCGCGCTCTTCGGCCTGTTCATGGGCTTCGTCATGCTGGGGATGCCCGATCCCGATCTTGGTGAGGCGCTGGCGCGCTTCCCCGTCCTGATCGCCGGCGGCGCGTTCACGGGCTGGCTGGCGGCGCGCGTGGCGGTCTGGGTCATGGCGCTCTTCTCGCGCCACGAACTGGCGCAGATCTCGATCTCGATCGCGCTACCATACCTCGCCTATATCGGGGCGGAGCAGAGCATCGGCGCCTCGGGCGTCATTGCCGTGGTGGCCGCGGGTCTCACGTTGAACCTGACCGGGCCCGGGCGCCTCCCGCCGCAGGCATGGGCGAACTTGCGCGAGATCTGGGACGTGCTGGCCCATTGGGCCGGGGCGCTGATCTTCATCCTTGCCGCCCTTCTGATCCCCCGGCTGCTGGAGGAGGTGCGCGTCGAGGATTTCGCATTGGTTGGCGTGGTAATCCTCGCCGCCATCGCTGCGCGGGCGGTGATCCTGTTCGGGCTCCTGCCGCTTCTGACCGCGCTGAAGCTCTCGCCTGCGGTCGAGCGGCCATATCGCATCGCGATCCTCTGGGGTGGATTGCGCGGCGCGGTGACGCTGGCGCTGGCGCTTGCCGTCACCGAGAGCTTCCGGGTGCCTGACGATATCCAGCGCGTCGTCGGCATCCTTGCCACCGGCTTCACGCTCTTCACCCTGATCGTGCAGGGCACGACGCTCAGGTGGGTTATCGCGCGGCTGGGGCTCGACCGGCTCTCGCCCATCGACGAGGCGCTGTCGCGGCAGGTGGTCGCCGTCGCGCTGCAGACGGTGCGCGAGGACGTGGCGCGGACGACCGAGAACTACGAGCTGAGTCACGACACCGTGCGCTCCGAAGCCAAGCGGTTCGGCGAGAGGCTCGACGCGGCGGTGAAGTCGGCGGAGGACAGCGCCGACATCCTCGACCGAGACCGGGTCACGCTGGGCCTTATCGCGCTCGCGGGCCATGAGCGCGACACGATCCTTGCGCGGGTGCGGGAGCGGACGATCTCTGCGCGGATGGCCGAACAGGTGCTGTCCGATGCCGACCGGCTGATCGAGGGTGCCCGCAACCAGGGGCGCAGCGGCTACAACCGAGCGGCCCGCCGCAGCGTCGCCTATGGCCGGGCGTTCCGCGTCGCCGTGCTTTTGAACGGTCGTCTGCGCCTGTCCGTGCCGCTGGCGCGCATGGCGGCCGACCGGTTCGAGCTTCTGCTGTCGCAGCGGTTGATCCTGCGCGATCTGGGCGCCTTCATCGACGGCCGCATCCGACGCATCCATGGCCGGCGGGTGGCGGAGTTGCTGCACGAGCTGCTCGCCCGCCGGATCGAGATGGTGGAGACGGCGCTGGAAGGGTTGCGCCTGCAATATCCTGGCTATGCCGAAGAACTCGAACGACGCTTCATCCGGCGCACGGCGCTGCGTCTGGAAGAGCGCGAATACACCGCGATGCGCGAGGACGGGCTGATCGGCTCCGAGGTCTACACGACCCTGATGCACGGACTGGATGCGCGTCGAACCGCAGCCGAGGAGAGACCCCCTCTCGACATCGCGCTTCGGCGGGCTGATCTTGTCCGGCAATTCCCGCTCTTCGCCGAGCTCGACGACGCCGTGCTGAAGCGCCTCGGGCGCGCGCTGAAAACGCGCTACGTCAATGCCGGCGAGGTGATCATCCGCAAGGACAGCGCCGCCCGGCGCGTGTTCTTCATCGCCTCGGGCGCGGTGGAGATCGAGACCGCCGGCCAGAGCTGGCGGCTCGGGCGGGGCGAGATGTTCGGCCAGATGGCGATCCTGATGAAGAAGGCCCGCCGCGCCGAGGTGCGCGCGATCGCCCCCTCGACGCTGCTGGTGCTCGACGAGGCGCGGTTCCGCCGCCTGCTGGACCGCAGCGCAGCCCTGCAGGACGCCGTCCGCGCAAGCGCCGAGAAGCGCGGGGTCGATCCTGACCGCCTGTTCGAAGACACCGCCGTCCCGCGCGCGGCCGAGGATCGCGCGCCGGCGTGACATCGGTCCCGCGGCGCGCCGAACGCGATGGCGCCGTGTCCGTCCTCGGTCGTGGCCGGGACGGTGATTGGCGATGCCCGGACAGGAAAATTCGGTCGGCCGGCCCCGACGGGCTCATGGATCAGGACGCCTGCTTATACTCGGAGTCGATGGCCGGGATCTCGGTCCGGTCTCCCTCGGCTGCGCGGCGGAGCAGGTCCATGGCGCGGTCGGCGGCATTCCGGGCGGCCTCCGGCACCCTGTCCGCGCCGGAGGCGAAGAGGTCCTCGATGTTCCCGGGGATGATGCGAGGCCACAGCCACAGGTCCGCGGAAGCCGCAGGCGCGCGTGAGCTGGATCAGTGTCCTGCGCGTGTCGTCGTGGCTGGGGCCTGTCGGATGGATCGGACCGGTTTCGGCGCGGCTCGGGCTCCTGGCGATGCGGCCCCCAATACGCCCTTTCCGTCGAGTGCCGGCCGACGCCGGTCGGGGCCATGGCAGTTCCGAGACACGTCATGGTTTCGACGGCTCGGGGGCTGATCGGCCGGGATTCCGGTTCTGCGGTCGCTCTGTTCCTGTTTTCGCTGCTGATCGGGATCACCCTGCTCAAGGCGGCCACGATCGGGCGGAAGGTCCATTATGGTTCCGACTGACCGTGCCTTGCCCCTGCCGGAGGAGCGGGTGTGAATCCCGGAGACAAATTGGACAGCGGAAGCGGTCGGTTGGTCTGACCGTCGCGGAGTAAGATTCCGCACCTTGCGCCTGAGGCAACGAGCTGAA
>LJNT01000036.1 GCA_001314685.1 Rhodobacteraceae bacterium HLUCCA09 | reverse complement strand
TTCAAGGTGCCTGGCATTCTCACGGGCATGCTCGACCAGCGCGCCGAGACGATCCGCAAGGAACTCGACGATGCCCGCGCCCTGCGCGAAGAGGCGCAGACCCTGCTCGCCGAGTTCGAGCGCAAGCAGAAGGACGTGCAGGAGGAGGCGCAGCGCATCGTCGCCCAGGCCAGGGCTGACGCAGAGGCCGGCGCCGCCGAGGCCAAGAAGGAGCTCGAGCGCACAATCGCCCGTCGCCTCAAGGCGGCGGAAGACCAGATCGCCTCGGCCGAAGAGGCGGCGGTGCGCGAGGTCCGCAACAGCGCCGCGCAGGTCGCGGTGGCGGCCGCCGCCGACGTCATCCGCACTCAGCTGGGGCCGGAGGACAGCGCAAGGCTGATCGACGAGAGCCTGTCGGTGGTCGACGCCCGTCTCCACTGAGGCAGCGCGGGAACGGATGCACGACAACCCCCCGGCCGCGTGCGACCGGGGGTATCGTGTGACCGGGCCTAGCGCCGCGTCTCGTGCTCCAGGCGCTGGCGCGCCACGGCCTCGTTCCGCTCGGCCTTGCGGCTTTCCACCAGCGCCTGCTCGACATAGTCGAGATGCGCCGCCACCGCAGCCCGGGCCGCCGCGGCGTCGCGCGCCTGCAGCGCGTCGTTGATCGCCCGGTGCTGGGCGAGCAGCGCCGCCCGGGTCGTCCGCCGGCGAAACATCATCTGCCGGTTGTAGAATACGCCCTCGCGCAGGAGGTCGTACATCGACCGCATCATGTGCAGCATGATCACGTTGTGGCTCGCCTCGACGATCGCCATGTGGAACTCGGCGTCGAGCGCGGCCTCGTCGGCGCCCGAGCGCTTGGAATGCGCCGCCTCCATCTTGCCGAAGATCGTGTCGATCACCGCAAGATCGGTGTCCGAGCCCAGCCGCGCCGCCCGCTCGGCCGCCAGCCCCTCCATGTCGCGGCGAAAGGCGATCGTGTCGAACACCGCCTCGTCATGTGCCGAAAACAGCCGCACCAAGGCGGGCGCGAAGGCCGATCCCAGCACGTCTGCCACGAAGATGCCGGCCCCCGCCCGCCGCGCGAGCAACCCGCGTGCCTCGAGCTCGGCGACGGCCTCGCGCAGCGAGGGGCGCGAGACCCCCAGCCGCTCCGCCAGGTCGCGCTCGGCCGGCAGCCGCTCTCCCGGTCGCAGGATGCCCCGCAGGATCAGGAGCTCCACCTGCCGCACCACGGCGGCGCTGATCTTTTCCGTCTCCACCGGCGAAAACGGCATCCCGTGACTCCCCTCCGCCTGTCGCACCGCCCGCTCCATCATCTTGGCCGAAATACTCCGGGGGGAGCCGGCCCCGAAGGGGTCGGCCGGGGGGCTGGCCCCCCGCTTGCGGCGGCAGCTTAGCTCGAGGGGCGGATGATGATCTCGACGCGCCGGTTCTGCGCCCTGCCCTCGGGCGTCAGGTTCGACGCGCGCGGCTGGTCATCGCCCACGCCCCGCACGGCGAGGCGCCCCTGCGGCACTCCGGCCGCCGTCAGCACGTTGGAGACCGACTGCGCCCGCCGCTGCGAAAGCTGCAGGTTGTAGCTCGCCGCGCCGGTGTTGTCGGTGTGGCCGACCACCTCGACCGTCCCGTCCGGGAACCGGTTGAGGTTCGCCGCCACCGCGCGCAGGTCGGGCACCACGGCCGGCTGCAACTCGGCGCTGTCGACGGCGAAGAGAATGTCCTGCGGCATCCGCACGATCAGCACCTCGCCAGTATTCTCGATGCTGATCCGCCCGTCCCCGAGCTCCTGGCGGAGGGCCGCTTCCTGCCGGTCGAGCCGATTGCCAATGGCGCCGCCGATGCCGGCGCCGACCGCCGCGCCGACGACGGCGTTGCGACCCCGGTCTCGCTCGTCGGAGCCTATCGCCGCGGCGGCGCCGCCGAGGATGCCGCCGAGTATCGCGCCGTCGCGCGTGCGGTTGGGGTCGGAGCCCGGCGCCGTGTTGAAGGCGGCCGGGTCGGTGCAGGCCGAAAGGGCCAGGATGGCCGAGAGGGAAAGGGCGGCGGTGATACGGATGCTCATGGGTCTGCCTTCGTTGTTTTTGTCTGTTGCGCGACATGGTAACGTCTGCGCGGTCGTATTGCACCGTCGATCCGCCGATGAAAGGGCGCCGCTCGGCAGAGGCTCGCCTATCTTGCGGCCGCGTCCGCTCCCGCCTCGGCGCGCGCCGCCTCCCAGGCGAGCATCGCGCGCTTGACCGGCAGGCCCCAGTGATAGCCGCCGAGGCCCCCCGACTTGCGCAGCGCCCGGTGGCAGGGGATCAGCCAGCTGACCGGGTTGCGTCCCACGGCCGTGCCGACCGCACGCACCGCCCTTGGGTGGCCGATGGCCGAGGCGATGTCGGAGTAGGTGGTGACATGGCCCGAGGGCACGGTGACCAGCGCCTCCCACACCTTGATCTGGAACGGCGCGCCGATCATCATCACCCGGGCCTCGCCGCCCCCGCCGAAGGCCGCCTCGACCCAGCCGCGCAGGGGCGCGGCATCCTCGACGAACCTTGCCGCCGGCCAGCGCCCGGCGAGGTCGGCGAAGGTCTCCCCGCGCCCTGCCTCGGCGGCGAAGCCGATGCCGCACAGGCCCCGGTCGGTGCCCATCGCCAGCGCCGCGCCGAAGGGCGTGTCGAACCATCCCCAGCGGATCGTCAGCCCCGCCCCGCCCCGTGCGTAGTCGCCCGGCGCCATCGCCTCCCACCGCAGGAACAGGTCGTGCAGGCGCCCGCCGCCCGACAGGCCCACCGCGTCGGCCGTCGCGAGCGTGGTGTGCCGCGCGCGCAGCAGCGCCCGCGCATGGTCGACGGCGAGGTATTGCTGGTATCGCTTGGGCGAGACGCCCACCCAGCGGCTGAACACGCGCTGGAAATGCGCGGGGCTCATGCGCATCCGCGCCGCCAGCTCCTCGAGCGAGAGCGGCGCCTCGGCCGCGTCGATCTCGTCGAGCGCCCGCCGCACGACGTGGAAATGGTAGCCTTCGCGCGCCGTGTCGATCCCGGTTCCGTCCATCTCTCGCCCTCCGTCCTCACCGCCGATCTAGCGCCGGGAAAGGCCTCGCGCGACCCGGATCCTGCGCCTCGCTTGCATCGCCCGCGTTGCACGCTACACCGCGCAAGACCCCAGCGACAGGAACGCCCGTGCCCGCCAAGCAGCTGCCCTATGCCACGATCAAGACGATCTTCGAGCGCTTCCAAGCCGCTGAGCCCGAGCCGAAGGGCGAGCTGGAGCACACCAACGCCTTCACCCTGCTCGTGGCCGTGGCCCTCTCGGCGCAGGCGACCGACAAGGGCGTCAACAAGGCCACCGGGCCGCTCTTCGAGGTGGCCGACACGCCGCAGAAGATGCTCGACCTCGGTGAGGAGGCGCTGACCGACCACATCAGGACGATCGGCCTCTACCGCAACAAGGCCCGCAACGTGATGAAGCTCTCGCGCATCCTCGTCGACGAGTACGGCGGCGAGGTGCCCTCGTCCCGCGCCGCCCTGCAGTCGCTGCCGGGCGTCGGGCGCAAGACGGCCAACGTCGTGCTCAACATGTGGTGGGGTATGCCGGCGCAGGCCGTCGACACCCACATCTTTCGCGTCGCCAACCGCACCGGCATCGCGCCCGGCAAGGACACCCTTGCCGTCGAGCGTGCGATCGAAGACCATGTGCCGGCCGAATTCCAGCGCCACGCCCATCACTGGCTTATCCTGCACGGTCGCTACGTCTGCACCGCGCGGAAGCCCCGCTGCGACGTGTGCCTGCTGGAAGAGTATTGCTGCAAGGAAGGAGTCGCATGACCCGCACGTATCAGGTCGCCGGTATCGGAAACGCCATCATGGACGTGCTCACGCACGCCGGCGAGGACTTCCTCGAGATGATGGACATCGAGAAGGGGATCATGACGCTGGTCGACCGCGACCGCGCCGAGCGCCTCTATGCCGCCATGGACGGTCGCACGCAGGTGCCCGGCGGCTCGGTCGCCAACACGATGGCCGGACTCGGCGCGCTGGGGGTGACGACGGCGTTCATGGGCCGCGTCCACGACGACGCTTTGGGCCGCCACTATGCCGAGGGCATGGCGGAGGTGAACTGCGATTTCGTCAACCCGCCCGTTGCCGACGGCGAACTGCCCACCTCGCGCTGCATGATCTTCGTCTCGCCCGATGGCGAGCGCTCGATGAACACCTATCTCGGCATCTCCGCCGAACTGGGCCCCCGCGACGTGCCCGACGAGGTGGCGAAGGGCGCCGAGATCCTGTTCCTCGAGGGCTATCTCTTCGACAAGGACAAGGGGAAGGAGGCGTTCCTGCGGGCCGCGCGGCTCTGCCACGAGGCGGGCGGCAAGCCGGGGATCGCGCTGTCCGATCCGTTCTGCGTCGACCGCCACCGCGAGGATTTCCGCGTGCTGGTGCGCGACGACATGGCCTTCGTCATCGGCAACGAGAAGGAATGGCTGGGCCTCTACGAAACGGCCAGCCTCGACGACGCGCTGCGCCACGCGGCGAAGGATTGCGAGACGGTGGTCTGCACGCGCTCGGGGGATCCGGTGATCCTGATCCGGGGTGGCGAGCGGGTGGAGGTGCCGGTGGAAAGGACGACGCCGATCGACGCCACCGGCGCGGGCGACCAGTTCGCCGCCGGGTTCCTTTACGGGCTGTCGACGGGCCGCGATCTCGAAACCTGCGGGAAGATGGGGGTGATGGCCGCGGCCGAGGTGATCTCGCACATGGGCCCGCGCCCCGAGGCCGACATGCGCACCCGCTTCGCCGAGGCGGGGCTGGCCTGAGCCATCCCGGCTGGCAGCGATGCGGCGCCCTATCTATGCAGTCTTCGGGAGCGGCCCGACGGCCTGTGGAGCCGCTTCCAGCTCCCCTGAAGCGATCGGGAGTCTGCTGCTCACTCGCCGAGCACCGCGTGCACTTCGTCGAGGTCGATGCCGCGCGCGGGCGCCTTCGTCGCCGGGTCGAAGGCGTAGCCGAAGAGCTGGAAATCGCGGTGGTAGATCTCCCACATCAGGTGCATCGCGAGGTCGTCGAAATAGTCCTCGACCGGGTGCGCCCGCTTCGGCCCGTGCCCCTCGCTCTCGTTGAAGCGGGGGATTGCGGCGAGGTCGACTGGATGGGGCGTCGTGCAGCGCGCGAGCACCTCGGCCATGCCGGCGTCGAACCGCTCGACGGGAAAGATCGCGTCGTACTGGCCGCCATTGTGGACGAAGGTCGAGATGTGGCTCGCCATCGCCGACCAGTGGATGTCGGGCTCCATCGGCCGCTTCCAGCGGATCGTGTCGCGCGCGAAAAGCAGGAACCGCCGGAAGCTGCGCACCTGGTCGAAGGCGAAGCCGTCGTCGGGGCTGCCCACCTCCACCCCGTATTTCTCGATCAGAAGCGGCACGAGGTTGCCTCGATAGCGGCGCCCGTTGCGCTGGATGCCGCAGATCTTGTCGAAGAACGACGACAGGATGCGCGAGAACGGGTTGCGCACTGCGGTGAAGGCAGGCGCCCCGTGCTCCCGCACGACCCGCGAGATGGCGTCGCGGCTGTCGTCGCGCGCCCATTTGTGCAGGCCCTCGGTCGCGTCGTGGATGTCGCCGTCGAAGAAGTGGCCGTGGTCGGAATAGAACATGATCTGACCGACGGTCGAGCAGGCGCATTTCGGCACCACGCGATAGACCATGCTTTCGGTCTCGGTCATCCACACGCCGGGAAAGCCCATCTCCCTCGCTCCCTGCCCCTGCCCCTGGCCCTGGCCGCTTGCGCGCCGCGCAGCCACATTGACCCCACAAAGGATTGACGCGCAATTGCCCCCGCCGCCGTGATGCGCAAAGTCGGGGCGAGTGTGTCACCACGGAGCTTCGATGGCGCGGATTGCCTTCCTCCTTCTTGCCCACAAGGAGCCGGAGGCGGTGATCGCCCAGGCCTGCGGCCTGCTCGCGGGGGGGAGCGCGGTGGCCATCCACTACGACGCGCGCGCACCGGCGGCGGAGTTCGACCGCATCCGCGAGGGGCTGGCGGGCGAGACGGGCGTCGCCTTCGCCCCCCGGCGGCTGCGCTGCGGCTGGGGCGACTGGTCGCTCGTCGCCGCCACGCTCGAGACGCTGCGCGCCGCACTCAGGGCTTTTCCCGACGCGACCCATGTCTACCTTCTGTCGGGCGACTGCGCCCCGGTGAAGTCGGCGGCCCATGCCGGGGCCCTGCTCGACCGCGAGAACGCCGACTTCATCGAAAGCCACGACTTCTTCGACAGCGACTGGATCAGGACGGGCCTCAAGGAAGAACGGCTGATCTATCGCCATGTCTTCAACGAGCGCCGTGCCAGGCGGCTGTTCTACGGCTCGCTCGCCGTGCAGGAGCTGCTGCGCCTGCGCCGGGCCCCGCCGCAGGGCCTGAGGGTGCATATCGGCAGCCAGTGGTGGTGCCTGCGCCGTGCCACGGCCGAGCGCGTGCTCGACTTCGTCGATCGCAGGCCCGACGTTGTGCGCTTCTTCCGCACCACGTGGATTCCCGACGAGACGTTCTTCCAGACCCTCGTGCGCCATCTCGTGCCGTGGGACGAGATCCGCAACCGCGCGCTCACCTTCCTGCTGTTCACCGATTACGGGATGCCCGCGACCTTTTACAACGACCATTACGACCTGCTCGTGGCGCAGGACGCGCTGTTCGCGCGCAAGATCAGCTCCGAGGCGACCGGGCTGCAGGGGCGGCTGCGTGCGCTCTGGGCCGATGACGGCGCAGAGTTCCACGTCTCGGGCGAGGGCGCGCGGCTCTTCCGCTTCCTCACCGCGCAGGGGCGCGAGGGGCGCCGCTTCGCGCCCCGCTTCTGGGAGGCCGACGCCACGCTCGAGCGCCACCAGGAGCTGCTGCTCGTCGCCTGCAAGAAATGGCACGTGGCGCAGCGGCTGGTCGAGGCGGTGCGCGCCGCCGGGCTGATGCCGGCGCACGGATACGTCTTCGACGACTGGGGCGCCGTGCTGCCCGACCTAGGCGGCGCCGAAGGGTCGCTCGACAAGCGCACCCGCCATCGCCGGGCGCTGGTGCACCTGCTGCTCGCCCATCACCATGCCGACCGGCTTCTGCTCTGCGTCGATCCCGAGCGGCTCGACATCATGCTGGACTTCGACGCCGCGCACGCCACCGTCCGCGTGCTCGAGATCCAGTGCGCGATGGACGACGACTGGCTCGCGGGCCATGCGCGACGCTCGGGCCTCGCCGGCGAGGCGACCCCGCCGGATGTGATGGCGGGGCTGTTGCCCGCGGTGCGCCGGGCGATCCGTCACGAGAGCGACGCGCTCGCCACGGCGGGGCTCACCCATCTGCACCGCCTGCGCCAGGGCGCGGGCGGGACAGAGGGCGACGGGGCGGTGTCGCTCGCCGCGTTTCTCTCTATACCCGAGGGCGAGGCAGAGGCGCTGCTGCAGGCGGCCCGCCTGTTCGACGACTGAAGGAGGAACGGATGGCCTACGCTTACGACGACGACAACGTGTTCGCGAAGATCCTGCGCGGCGAGATCCCCAACACCACCGTGCTGGAGACCGAGCACACCCTCGCCTTCGAGGATATCCGCCCGCAGGCGCCGGTGCACGTCCTGGTGATCCCCAAGGGTAAGTACGTCAATTTCGACCACTTCGCCGCCGAGGCGTCGGACGCCGAACTGGCCGATTTCAACCGCGTCGTGGGCGAGGTCATCCGCAAGACGGGCGTCGCGCCAGAAGGGGCCGAAAAGGGCTATCGCCTGCTGTCCAACGCCGGGGTCGACGGCGTGCAGGAGGTGCCACATTTCCACGTGCATGTGGTCGGCGGGCGGGGCCTGGGCCGGATGCTCCAGGCAGGATGACGCTCAGCGCGACAGCGCGTCGGTCACGAGTTCCAGCGCCCGCGCCCGCTGCGCCTCGCCGTGGCTGCCGAAAAAGTCGAGGCCCGGCGCGGCGTTGACCTCGATCACCACGGCGTCCGCCGCACCCACCGTCAGGTCTGCGGCGCGCAGGTCTATGCCCGCGAAGCGCAGCCCGAGGATCGCCGCCGCGCGGATCGCCAGCGCCTCGGCGTCAGGGCAGAGGCGCCCCGTCAGGTCGTCGAGCCGTCCGCCGGCCGAGAGGTTCGCGGTGTCGAGCAGGCGCACCTCCCGCCCTGCCTCGGGCACGGTGTCGAGGGCGGTGCCCTGCGCCGCCAGAGCCCGCGCCACGCGCGGGTCGTCGACCGACAGCTTCGGCCCCCGGTGGCGGGCGGCGAGTTCTGCCAGCGCCGCGGCGGCCAGCATGCGCACGGGCTGCACCCCGTCGCCCCGGACCGCCGGCGGCAGGCGGCGATAGGCCAGCCGCACCGCCCCGTCGAGCACCGTCACGCGGGTGTCGAGGCCCGGCACCCATTCCTCCACCCGCACCCGGTCGTCGGTGGAAAACAGCGCGGCGAGGTCGGCCGCCAGCTCCTCCGGGTCGTCGGCGCGCGCCACGCCGCGCCCCTCGGACCCGCTGTTGGGCTTGACGATCAGGGGCCAGCCGAGCCGTGCGGCACGTCGCGCGGCGTCGTCCGGGCCGGGCAAGGCCTCGGCCACGGCCGCGTTCTTCAGCCGCATCCGCGCGGCGTAGGCGGGCGAGAACAGCACCACGCCTCGCGGCGTGCGCAGCCCCGCGGCGGCGAGCGCCTCGGCGGTGTAGCTCTTGTCGGCGGCCAGCATCGCCGCGGCTTCCGCGTTCAGCCCCAGCGCATTGCCGAAGATCGGGCGCACCACGCCGCCGGGGCCGTGGTAGCGCCCGACATGGCCGAACCGCTCCTCGAGCTCCAGCCGGCCGCCCAGCCGCTCGGCCGCCTCTGCCAGAAGCCGCAGAAAGGGGCGGCGCCCCGCGAGCCAGGCGTCGCCCGGCCGTACCTGACGGAACATCAGGCCGCCCGCGCTGCCGTGCCGGAGGTCAGCGCCAGGAACACGTCCTGCAGGTCGGGCTCTTCCGTCGCCAGCTCGGCGATGCGGATGCCGGCGGCGCGCACCGCGTCGAGCACGTCCTCCGGCCCCGTCTGCCCGCGCCTGTAGCCGAAGGCCAGCGCGCCCCCTGCCCGACGCTCGAGCGTCACCCCCTCGGGCAGGGTTATGTCGTCGGGGGCTGCGCCCTCGGGCACGATCACGAGGGTCTTTGCATCGAGCCGGCCGAGGAGGTTCGCGGTCGAATCCTGCGCCACCACCCGGCCGTGGTCGACGATGGCGATCTCGTCGCACATCTCCTCGGCCTCCTCCAGGTAGTGCGTGGTCAGGATGATCGTCATGCCGGCCTCGTTCAGCCGGCGGACATTCTGCCACAGCATCTGGCGCAGTTCGATGTCGACGCCCGCCGTCGGCTCGTCGAGCACCAGCACGGCGGGAGAATGCACCAGCGCCTTGCCCAGAAGCAGCCGCCGCCGCATCCCCCCCGAGAGCGAGCGCGAGTACGCATCGGCCTTGTCGGCAAGCCCGATCATCTCGAGGATCTCGTCGGTGCGGCGGGCCTTTTTCGGCACGCCGTAGAGGCCCGCCTGCGTCTCCAGGCTCTCGCGCGGGGTGAAGAACGGGTCGAGATTCAGCTCCTGCGGCATCACTCCGATGGCGGCGCGGCTCTGGCGCGGGTTCACGTCCTGGTCGAAGCCCCAGATCGACACGCGGCCCGTGGTCTTGGTCACCAGCCCAGCAAGAATGTTGATGAGCGTCGACTTGCCCGCTCCGTTCGGCCCCAGAAGCCCGAAGATCGAGCCGCTCGGGATCGCAAGGTCGACCCCCTCCAGCGCCACCTTCTCGGGCATGCCGCCCTCGGCGCGATAGGTCTTGGACAGGCCCTCGATGTCGATGGCATTGCCCGTCATGGGCGTTCCTCCCGCTTGTCGGACCGGCTGCGATTGCTTATGCCGCACGTAGCCGGCCCGCGCACCGGCGGCAACAGGAAGGCCCGAGGATGAGCGCCACCCCAAAGGATCACGCCCCGCCCGAGTTCGAGATCGTGTCGGCCTGGCGCGTGGCCTGCGACGGGGGCGAGGGCGCGCTGGGACACCCGCGCGTCTGGCTCTCGGTCGACCGCGACGAGGGCTATGTCGAGTGTGGCTATTGCGACAAGCTGTTCGTGCACGAAAGCTTCGCCGCCGAGGTACTGCCGAAGTTCGGGCTCGAGGCACCCTGACCCGACGCTTGCCCGCCCTCGCGGCCCTGCGCGTGCCGTCGCTGGACCGCCGCCGCCCGCCGCGATAGATGCGTGAGCGCACCGCGCAGGGAGAGACGGCCATGGCGTTCGGCAAAGGGGACCATCTGCACCTGATCGACGGGTCGGCCTTTATCTTCCGGGCGTTCCACGCCCTGCCCCCGCTCACCCGCAAGTCCGACGGCGCGCCCATCGGCGCCGTCGCGGGCTTCTGCAACATGCTGTTCCGCTATCTCGACGGAAACGGCGGCGACGGCGGGCCGACGCATATCGCGGTGATCTTCGACAAGGGCAGCCACACCTTCCGCAACGATCTCTACGCCGCCTACAAGGCCAACCGCGACGAGATGCCCGAGGATCTGCGCCCCCAGATCCCGCTGACGCGCGAGGCAACCCGCGCCTTCAACGTCGCCTGCGAGGAGATCGAGGGCTTCGAGGCCGACGACATCATCGCCACGCTCTGCCGGCAGGCGCGCGAGGCGGGCGGGCGTGTCACCATCGTCTCGTCCGACAAGGATCTCGCGCAACTGGTCAACGAGTCGGTCGAGATCGTGCGGCCGGGGATGCAGGGCAAGCCCGACGAGCGGCTGGACGTCGAGGGCGTGCGCGCCCGCTTCGGCGTGCCGCCCGAGCTGATGATCGACCTGCAGGCCATCGCCGGCGACACCATCGACAACATCCCCGGCGTCAAGGGTATCGGGGCGCCCTCGGCCGCGCTGCTCCTGCAGGCCGTGGGCCCGGTCGAGCGGCTGTTCGACGCGGGCGCCCGCGAGGCGGCGCTGGCCGAGGTCGCCGAGGAGATCGAGACCTGGACGCGCGACGTCGAGGAACGGCTCGAGCGCAGGGTGAAGCTGGGCTCGAAGACCGACGCGGCCGCGATCGTGCAGGCGCTCACGGGTGAGGACGTGGGGCCGGAGCTGTCGCCCGGGGATCTCGCGATGCTCGCGGCCAGGGGCAACGAGGGTGCGCGCCAGCTCATCACGATGCGCGAGCGGGGAAAGGTGCTGCGCTCCATCGCGCCCAAGGTCGCCGCCGCCGAGGAGGCGGTGCGCCTGTCGAAGAAGCTGGTGGCGCTCGACGACGACGTGCCGCTCGACTTTGCGCTCGACGATCTGGCGCGGCGCGCCCCGGAGATGGACGCGCTGATGGCCTTCCTTGCGCGGATGGAGTTCCGCACGCTGACCCGGCGCGTGGCCGAGGCCTTCGGCATCTCCGCCCCCGCCGTGCCCGAGCCGACGAGGCCGGAGGGCGAGGCAGGGGCGGAGATGCCGCCCATCGACCCCGCGTCCTACGAGGTGATCCGCGACGCGGCAACGCTGCAGGCCTGGCTCGACCGGGCCGACGCCAGGGGCGTCATCGCCGTCGATACCGAGACGACGGGGTTGAACGACATGACTGCCGAGCTGGTCGGCGTCAGCCTCTGCGTCGAGCCGGGGCAGGCGGCCTACCTGCCGCTCGCGCACCGGACCGAGGGCGGCGGCGACCTGTTCGGCAACGGCGCTCTGGCGCAGGGGCAGATGGACCGCGCCCGCGCGCTCGCGATGCTCAAGCCGATGCTCGAGGATCCCGCGATCCTCAAGGTCGGGCAGAACATGAAATACGACAGCAAGATCTTCGCCCGGCTCGGTATCGGCGTCGACCCGATCGACGACACGATGCTGCTCTCTTACGCGATGCATGCCGGTCTGCACGGCCACGGGATGGATGCGCTGGCCGAGCGCTACCTCGCCCATACCTGCATCCCCATCAAGGAGCTGATCGGCTCGGGCAGGGCGCAGATCACCTTCGACCGGGTGCCCGTCGACCGCGCCGCCGCCTACGCCGCCGAGGATGCCGACGTGACGATGCGGCTCTGGCGCACCTTCAAGCCGCAGTTGCACCGCTCGCGGGTGACGACCGTCTACGAGACGATGGAGCGCCCGCTCATCCCCGTGCTCGCGGCGATGGAGATGCGCGGCATCCGGGTCGACCGCAACGTGCTGAGCCGCATGTCGGCCGCCTTCGCGCAGAAGATGGCCGGCCTCGAGGCCGAGATCCACGACCTCGCGGGCGAGCCCTTCAACGTCGGTAGCCCCAAGCAGCTCGGCGAGATCCTGTTCGAGAAGATGGGCTTCGAGGGGGGCAAGAAGGGCAAGGCGGGGGCCTGGTCGACCCCCGCCGACGTGCTGGAGGATCTGGCGACGCTGCACGACCTGCCCGCCCGCGTGCTCGACTGGCGCGCGCTGTCGAAACTGAAATCGACCTACACCGACGCCTTGCAGGATCACATCAACCCCGAGACGGGGCGCGTGCACACCTGCTACTCGATCGCCGGGGCGAACACCGGGCGCCTCGCCTCGACCGACCCGAACCTGCAGAACATCCCCGTGCGCACCGAGGAGGGGCGGCGCATCCGTCAGGCCTTCGTCGCCGAGCCGGGCAAGGTTCTGGTCTCGCTCGACTATTCGCAGATCGAGCTGCGCATCCTCGCCCATGTCGCGGGGATCGACGCGCTGAAGCAGGCGTTCCGCGAGGGGCAGGACATCCATGCCGCGACCGCCTCGGAGATGTTCGGCGTGCCGCTGGATGCCATGACGCCAGAGATCCGTCGGCAGGCCAAGGCGATCAATTTCGGCGTGATCTACGGCATCTCGGCGTTCGGCCTGTCGCGCAACCTGCGCATCCCCCGCGAGCAGGCCAAGGACTTCATCGACCGCTATTTCGAACGTTTCCCCGGCATCCGCGCCTACATGGACGACACCGTGCGCTTCGCCAAGGAGCACGGCTACGTCGAGACCCTGTTCGGCCGGCGCATCAACACGCCCGAGATCAACGTGAGCGGGCCCGGAGCGGGCTTCGCCCGCAGGGCGGCGATCAACGCTCCGATCCAGGGGACGGCGGCCGACATCATCCGCCGCGCGATGGTCCGGATGGAGGCGGCCCTGGGCGACCTGCCGGCGGGGATGCTCCTGCAGGTACACGACGAACTGGTCTTCGAGGTCGACGAGGGCGCGGCCGACGCGGTGATCGCCCGCGTCCGCGACGAGATGGAGGGTGCCGCCGACCCGGCGGTCGAGCTGTCGGTGCCGCTGGTGGTCGATGCCGGGCGCGGGGCGAGCTGGGCCGAGGCGCATTGAGGCGGGGAGGCGCGTGCGGCGCCGTCGAAGCTGGGTGGTCGGGATGAAAGGATGCCGGGGTCCGGCGCTTCGAGGCAATGGAGCCGATCAGCGGCGCCGCACCGCCGCTCTGATCTCCCGCAGCGAGGCGGCGCCGACGAGCTGCGCGGCCAGGAAATAGGCGACCATGCCCGCGCCGACGAGGGCGGCGAGCGCGGCATACCGCAGGGTTGCGGCGTAGAGCGCGCCGCCGAGCGCGGCCTCCAGCGCCAGGAGCCCCGCGCCCATGATGGCCGAGGCGACGGCGATGCGGGGCGCCCGGCGGCGCAGGCGCGCATCGGCGCGCACAGCCTCGCCCATGCCGCGGCTGCCCCACCACAGAAGCCCCACCATCGCCCAGCCGGCCAGCGTCGTGGCCCACGCGGCGGCGGCGAAGCCGATCAGCGGCGCCAGGCCGATGGCGAGAACGGCGTTGACCACCATCGCCACCACGGCGAAGCGGAACGGCGTCACCGTGTCGGCGCGGGCGAAATAGAGCGGCTGCAGCACCTTCTGCAGCACGAAGGCGGGCA
>LJNT01000087.1 GCA_001314685.1 Rhodobacteraceae bacterium HLUCCA09 | reverse complement strand
ATGTCGGGCAAGGACAGCGGCGACGAGATGGCTCGGCGAGCCCTCCGGCCCGGTGGCCACGACCCGCGCGCTACCGAGGCGCACCGGCCCGTCATCTGCCGCGAAGGCATAGAGGACGGATCGCCCGGATGGTTTCGGAAACTGGTGTACGCGGATGGTCGCCCCGGCCGGCGACTTCACGATCTCCACGGATGGGATCTTCCGGGATACGGGCGTTCCTGACCCGGTCTCGGCCGGCGCACGCCAGCATCCGGTTCAGGATCTGCCATTCGACACGCTCGTCTACCTGCTTGGAAGCCGCTACTGCGACACCGATCTGCTTTCAGGCAAGGCGTGGCGACTTTTCGAGGCGACCGAACCCGGTTGGGCGCGGGTTCAGGCGATCTGCGATTTCGTGCATGACAGCGTGGCCTTCGACTACATGCAGGCGAGTTCGACGCGGACAGCCTCGCAGGCCCTCGACGGGCGGCAGGGCGTGTGTCGCGACTTCGCGCACCTGGCGATCGCCTTCTGCCGCTGCATGAACATCCCGGCCCGGTACTGCACCGGATACCTCAGCGATATCGGAGAGCCGGAGCCCCATCTGCCCAGTGACTTCGCCGCCTGGATGGAGGCATTTCTCGACGGTCGATGGTGGGTCGTCGACCCGCGGAACAACACGAGACGGACCGCAAGATTCCTCGTCGCCCGAGGCCGGGATGGCGCCGACGTCCCTCTGACACAGACCTTCGGGCCGACCACCCTGACGAAGTTCGATGTCCGGACGCGGGAAGCGCAGGAGGACGCGGGGCACGCGGCACGCGGGGGTCGTCGCTGACGCGGCGCATCTCCCTGTCGTGACCGGAAGACGATCCTGGCGAGCGCTCCCCCGTCGCCGGGCCAGTGCGCCATCCAATCGGCGGCCGCAAGACCGGCGACCGACCCGCATTCGCGGCACGCGAGGCCTCCTTCGGATCAGAGCGCATACCTCCGCTGAGCGTGGACTGATCGACGGGGTCCAACCTCCGCAGGTCTGCCCGATGGCTTGCGCGCCGCGGCGTTTGCCCCCTGCCCCCCGGATCGGTAAGAGAACCCGACCAATCCGGGGGAGGAGGCGCGGGCGTGCCCGTCATCACCAATATCGACGATCTCAAGCGCATCTACCGGCGGCGCGTGCCGAAGATGTTCTACGACTATGCCGAGTCGGGCAGCTGGACCGAGCAGACCTTCCGCGAGAACTCCTCCGACTTCTCGAAGATCTACCTGCGCCAGCGCATCGCCAGAGACATGTCGAACCGCACTCTCGCCACGAAGATGGTCGGGCACGACGTGTCGATGCCCGTGGCCCTCGCCCCTGTGGGGCTGACCGGCATGCAATCGGCCGACGGCGAGATCAAGGCGGCGCGGGCGGCCGAGACGGCCGGCGTGCCCTTCACGCTGTCGACCATGTCGGTCTGCTCGATCGAGGAGGTGGCCCGCAAGACCACGAAACCCTTCTGGTTCCAGGTCTATACGCTGAAGGACGACGACTTCATGCGCCGCCTGATCGAGCGGGCGAAAAAGGCCGGCTGCTCGGCGCTGGTCATCACGGTCGACCTGCAGGTGCTGGGCCAGCGCCACAAGGACGTCAGGAACGGCCTGTCGACGCCCCCGAAGCTGACGCCGAACTCCATCCTCGACATCTCCACGAAATGGCGCTGGGCGCTCGAGATGCTGGGCACGAAGAACCGCTTCTTCGGCAACATCGTGGGCCATGCCGATGGCGTGTCCGACCCCGGCTCGCTCGCCTCGTGGACGGCCGAGGCCTTCGACCCCGCGCTCGACTGGACGCGCATCCGCCATCTGATGGACATGTGGGACGGCGGCCCGGTGATCCTGAAGGGAATCCTCGACGTGGAAGACGCCAGGGCGGCCGTCGCCGTGGGCGCCGACGCGATCGTGGTGTCGAACCACGGCGGCAGGCAGCTCGACGGGGCGCTGTCGTCGATCCGAGCGCTGCGCCCCATCGTCGACGCGGTGGGCGACCGGATCGAGGTGCATTTCGACGGCGGTATCCGCTCGGGCCAGGACGTGCTCAAGGCGATGGCCCTGGGCGCCAGGGGGACCTATATCGGCCGCGCCTGGACTTACGGGCTCGGCGCGATGGGGCAGAAGGGGGTGACGTCGGCGCTCGAGATCATCAGAAAGGAGCTCGACGTGTCGATGGCGCTGTGCGGGCGGCGCGACATTCACGAGGTCGACCGCGACATCCTGCTGGTGCCGGAGGATTTCGAGGGCCGCTGGGCGACGAACTGAGAGCCCGCTTCCACAGGCATGCGGGCGGCGCTGGCGCGCACGGCACGCGGTGGCGCGACGGGCTACCCGGGCGGGCAGGCGCGCGCCCGGCCCCCCGCGGCGATGGAGCCCGGCGGGCGACGGTTTGGCCGAGGAGACGAGACGAGCCGAGATAATGGCGGGGAGGGACGCGGAGCAGGCGACACAGCCCGGATTGGCGCTTTCCTTCGAGAGCGATCCGGGCTAAGGGCGCAGCTTCATCGTGAGACCGCGGGCATGCACCCTTGGAGGATGCCCGGCTGAAGGAGACAGACATGGCTGGAGAGATTCCGGATCTCGAGGCCCTGGAACGGACGGGGACAGGCAAGGGGGCCGCCCGTCAGGCTCGACGCGAGAACCTCGTTCCGGGGATCGTCTACGGCGGCGGCAAGGATCCGCTGCCCATCAACCTGCCCTACAACGCCCTGATCAAGCGGCTCAAGCAGGGCCGCTTCCTGTCGACGCTGTTCAACCTCAAGGTCGAGGGACACGAGGACGTGCGCGTGATCTGCCGCGCCGTGCAGCGCGACGTGGTCAAGGACCTGCCGACGCATGTCGACTTCATGCGTCTGCGCCGGACAAGCAGGATCAACCTGTTCATCCCCGTCGAATTCGTCAACGAGAAGGACGCGCCCGGCCTCCGCAAGGGCGGCGTCCTGACGGTGGTGCGCCCCGAGGTCGAGCTGATGGTGACCGCGGGCGACATTCCCGAGAAGATCGTGGTCGACCTCGCCGGCCGCGACCTTGGCGACACGCTGACGATCAGTCAGGTCGATCTGCCCGAGGGGGCCAGGCCCACGATCGCGCGCGATTTCGTCATCGCCAACATCACCACGCCGTCGGGCCTCGCCGCAGCCCAGGCCGAAGAGGCCGGGGAAGAGGCCGAGGGAGCGGCCGAAGAGGCCTGATCTCTCGCCCGACCCGAATGCCGGAGGGGCGCGCCGCAGGGCGCGCCCCTTTGTCAGTCCAGGGCCATGGCCCGGTGAGGACTCAGCTCAGGCTCTGCACCGATTCGAATATCTCGAGCTCTGGCGGGCCGTCATACATCTCCTTGTGCGCCCCGGCCCCGGCATGGGCGGCGCGAAACGCCTCGGACTTCGTCCAGGCGGTGAAAGCCTGTTCCGACTCCCAGGCGGTGTGCGAGGCGTAGAGCGTGTGGCCGTCGCGCTCGGGCCCCTTGAGCAGGTGGAAGGCGACGAAGCCCGGCACCGACTTGAGGTGGCTGTCGCGCGTCTTCCAGACTTCCTCGAACTCGGCCTCGTGCCCGGCCTTCACCTTGAAGCGGTTCATCGTCAGATACATCGCAAACCCCTCGTTCGACGCGTCCCTCCCCTCTCGGTAGCGCGTCGTCGCGGGGAGGGCCAGATGCCGGTCCGCCCCTTCACGGTCTGGCATCGCGCGGCACTTCGTTGCATGAGGGGGCGCAGCCTGCCGAGGGGAGACACGCGATGCGCCTGATCGTGGGACTGGGCAATCCGGGCGGCCAGTATGCCCGGAACCGGCACAATATCGGCTTCATGGCCGTCGACCGGATCGCCGAGGATCACGGCTTCTCGCCCTGGCGGTCGAAGTTCCAGGCGCAGGTGGCCGAGGGGCGGCTCGGCGGCGACAAGGCGCTCCTTCTCAAGCCGCAGACCTACATGAACCTCTCGGGCAACGCGGTGGGCGAGGCGATGCGCTTCTACAAGCTCGAGCCCGCCGATGTGATCGTGATCCACGACGAGCTCGACCTCGCGCCGGGCAAGTGCCGGGTGAAGCAGGGCGGCGGGCATGCGGGCCACAACGGGCTGCGCTCCATCCATTCGGCCATCGGGCCGGATTACGCCCGCGTGCGCCTCGGCATCGGCCATCCGGGCCGGAAGGAGGCGGTGTCGGGCTACGTTCTGCACGACTTCGCCAGGGCCGACGCCGAGTGGCTCGACGACCTGATGCGCGGCATCTCCGACGGGGCCGACGCGCTCGCGGCGGGCGACCGGGGCCGCTTCCAGAACGCGGTGGCGCAAAGGGTGGCGCCGTCCCGTCCGGGCAGCGGCGACGCCGGGGACAAGCGCGGCGGCAAGACGAAGGGCGCGGCGACGGGTGCGGGTGCGGCCGAGGGCGCGGCGGGCGACGCACGGCCGGACGACGCGCCGCCGGACGACGGGCCCGCGGCGACGCCGGAGCCGGAGGACCAGCGCTCGCCGATGCAGAAGCTGCTCGACCGGTTCCGCTGATGCGCCGCTGGCTGCGCCGCGCGGGCTATGCCCTCCTCGCGCTGGCCGTCATGGCGCTCGCCGGCGGGCTGTGGTTCCGCGAGGAGCTGGTGCGGCTCCACGCCGTGAACACGCTGTTCGACGAGGGCCGCATCGTCGGCAACTTCTCGGCGATGGACGCGCTCTTCCTGACCACGCCCGTGTCGCGCGGCGACGGGCCGGTGACGCCCCTGCCCCCGGGCGCCCCCCTCGCGCTGCCCGCCGTGGCCGAGGACTGGATCGCGACGACCGACGTGACCGGGCTGGTCGTTCTCGACAGGGGCGCGCTGGTGGCCGAGCGGGCCGACCTCGGCACCGCCCCCGACGACCGGCGCATCTCCTGGTCGATCGCCAAGAGCTTTCTCTCCGCGCTCTTCGGCCTCTCCGTGGCGCGGGGTGAAGTGGCGCTGGACGACCCCGTGACGGACCACGCCCCGGCCCTCGCCGGCTCTGCCTACGCGGGCGTGACGGTGCGCGACGTGCTGACCATGCAGTCGGGCGTCAGCTTCGACGAGGATTACCTGGACCCACGGTCCGACATCAACCGGATGGGCCGGGTGATCGCGCTGGGCGGCACGATGGACGGCTTCGCCGCCGCGCTCGAGGCGCGCGACCGGCCGGCGGGGGAAGCGTGGGAGTATGTCTCGATCGACACCCACGTGCTGGCGATGGTGCTGCGTGGCGCGACGGGCCGCGGGCTGGCCGAGTTGATGTCGGAGCGGCTGATCGCGCCGCTGGGCCTCGAGGCCCAGCCCTATTTCCTGACCGACGGCGAGGGGGTGGCCTTCGCCCTCGGCGGGCTCAACCTGACCCTGCGCGACTACGCCCGGTTCGGGTTGATGGTGGCGCAGGAGGGGCGGATCGGCGGTCGGCAGGTGCTGCCCGACGCGTGGATCGAGGCGAGCACCACGCCGCAGGCGGCGACGGTGCCGGGAGCGCTGCGCTACGGCTACCAGTGGTGGATCCCGTGGGACGCGCGGCCCGGAGAGGTGCTGGGGCGGGGCGTCTACGGGCAATACCTCTACATCGATCGGGCGCGCGACGTGGTGATCGTGGCGACCGCAGCCGACCGGGGCTTCCGCGAGCCGGGGCGGCAGGCGGCGGCGATGGCGGCGTTCCGTGCGATGTCCGACGCGCTGGAGGCCCGGCGGTGAGCCCCGGCGGCGCCGGCGGACCGGGGGGCCAGCCCCCCGGAGCCCCCCGGGATACTTGGAGCAAGAAGAAGGACGGGGACGCCGAGAGGGAAGCGCGCGCGGCACGGGTGCGGGCGGGCTTCGCCATGCAGGGGCGCGCCTGCGGGCGGCTGGGCTCGCCGTTCATGGCGCGGCTGATGGCGCTGTGTGCCGAGCGGCTGGCGCCGGGCGGCGCGGTGGCGGACGCGGTGCTGTTCTGGCCGGGCGATGCGGGGATCGCGGCCGACAACCCGATGCTGCGGCTCGCCGGCGGTCTGCATCGGCTGGTTCTGGCGGGAACGGATGCGGACCTCGCGCGGGTGTACCCGCCGCACGAGGTGCCGGAGGGGGCGCTTTGGTCGGCGGTGGAGCGGGCGCTCGCGCGCCACGCGGGCGCGCTGCTCGAAGCACTCGACCGGGCGCCGCAGACCAACGAGGTGCGGCGGGCGGCAGCGCTGATCCCGGCGCTCGGGATGGTCGCGGCGGCGACGGGCAAGCCCCTCGCGCTGTGGGAACTCGGCTGCGCGGCGGGGCTGAACCTGCGCGCAGACCTGTTCCGGCTCGAGGCGTCGGGCATGGCCTGGGGGCCGGCGGGCGCCGCGCCCCTGCTGCGCCCCGACTGGGAGGGGCCCGCGCCGGCCCCCAGCCCGTTCGAGGTGGTGGAGCGGCGGGGGGTGGACCTCGCGCCCCTCGATCCGGCTCGCCCGGAGGACCGGCTGCGCCTGCTCTCCTACCTCTGGCCCGACCAGCCGGAGCGGCGCACGCTCGCCGAGGCGGCACTGGCGCGAGCGGCGGAGGCGCCGGCCGAGGTGGCGCGGGGCGACGCGGTCGACTGGCTGCGGGCAGAGCTGCCGCGCCGACGCGAGGGGGTCGCGACGGTCGTCTTCCACACGGTAGCCTGGCAGTATCTGCCCGAGGTGGCGCGCGGGAAGGGCGAGGCGCTCATCAAAGCGGCCGGCGCCCGTGCGACGCGCGACGCACCGCTCGCGCGGATCGGAATGGAGGCCGACGGCGAGCGCCGTGCCCGGCTGGCGCTGACGCTGTGGCCGGGCGGTGCGACGGCGGCGCTGGCGCGGGTCGACTTCCACGGGCGGGCGGTGGCATGGACGGGGCCGGTGGCAGTGCCGCGGCCATGAGGCCCCTCGACAGGCGAGGCGGCGCGGCTACCCTTGCGGAGAAAGGAGACAGCCCATGGAAAAGGACCCCGCGCTCAACGTTTTCGGCGGCCCGCTCGCCCCCTGCTCGACCGACCCGGTGACCGGCTTCTTCCGGGACGGCCATTGCAACACCTGCGCGGCCGATCGCGGAAGCCATACCGTCTGCGCGGTGATGACGGCGGAGTTTCTGGCGCTGTCGAAGTATCTCGGCAACGACCTGTCGACGCCGCGGCCCGAGTTCCGGTTCCCGGGGCTGAAGCCCGGCGACCACTGGTGCCTCTGCGCGGCGCGCTTCCTGCAGGCGCATGACGAGGGGGCGGCGCCGCAGGTCAACCTGCCCGCGACGCACCGCAGCGCGCTGGAGATCGTGCCGCTCGAAGTGCTGGAACGCCACGCGATCACGGCGCAGTAGCCGGCGCGGCAGCGCCCGCCGGCGCCGCATGGGCTGCCTCGCAGGGCGCTCAGATATCGTGGCCGAGGGCCCTGGCGACGGTAAAGATGTCCTTGTCGCCGCGACCGCACATGTTCATGCAGATCACATGGTCGCGCGGCAGGCCAGGCGCCATGCGCATCACGTGGGCGAGGGCATGCGACGGCTCGAGCGCGGGAATGATCCCCTCCATCTCGCAGCAGAGCTGGAACGCCTCGAGCGCCTCGGCATCGGTCACCGAGACGTAGGTCGCCCGGCCGACGTCGTGCAGCCACGAATGCTCGGGCCCGATTCCGGGATAGTCGAGACCGGCAGAAATCGAATAGCCCTCGAGGATCTGGCCGTCGTCGTCCTGCAAGAGGTAGGTTCGGTTGCCGTGGAGCACGCCGGGCCGGCCGCCGGTGAGCGAGGCGCAATGCTCCATCTTTTCGTCGACGCCCTTGCCGCCCGCCTCGACGCCGACGATGGCCACGTCCGGATCGTCGAGGAACGGATGGAACAGGCCCATCGCGTTGGAGCCGCCGCCGATCGCGGCGACGAGCGTGTCGGGCAGGCGGCCCTCCGCCTCGAGCATCTGGCGGCGCACCTCCTTGCCGATGATCGACTGGAAGTCGCGCACCATCGCCGGGTAGGGATGCGGGCCCGCCACGGTGCCGATGCAGTAGAAGGTGTCACGCACGTTGGTCACCCAGTCGCGCAACGCGTCGTTCATCGCGTCCTTCAGCGTGCCGCGGCCCGAGGTGACCGGCACGACCTCGGCGCCAAGGAGCCGCATGCGGAACACGTTGGGCGATTGCCGCTCGACGTCGTGCGCGCCCATGTAGACGATGCACCTGAGCCCGAACTTGGCGCAGACGGTGGCGGTGGCGACGCCGTGCTGGCCGGCCCCCGTCTCGGCGATGATCCGGCTCTTGCCCATGCGGCGGGCGAGCAGGATCTGGCCGAGCACGTTGTTGATCTTGTGCGCGCCGGTGTGGTTCAGTTCGTCGCGCTTCATGTAGACCTTCGCGCCGCCGAGGCGGTCGGTCAGCCGCTCGGCGAAGTAGAGCGGCGAGGGGCGGCCGACGTAATGGGTCCACAAGTGGTCCATCTCGGCCCAGAAGCTCTCGTCGGTCTTGGCGTGCTCGTATTGCTGCTCGAGCTCGAGGATCAGCGGCATGAGGGTTTCGGAGACGAAGCGACCGCCGAAATCGCCGAACCGGCCGTTCTCGTCGGGTCCGGTCATGAAGCTGTTGATCAGGTCTTCGGGCATCTCGGGCTCCCTCCGCTTGCGCGACACAGGTATTGCAGCGCGGGCGTGCCGGCAAGCGCAAGGCGTTTCGAAACGCCTTTTGACACGCGGCTTGCACGCCGCGTGACAAGCCGCGGCGCCGCGGCTTGAACCAAGGGCCTTCGAAGGCTCTTGCCTCAGGCGCGGACCCGGCGGATCGGCAGGCCGTTGCAGAACACCACGAAATGCCGGCCGTTCTGCACCGCCTGAAAGCCCCGCCGCTCGACCTCGCGCAGGAAGGCGTCGCGGCCGACGAGGCGCTCGACGTCGCGCACCTGCCGCTTGACGACGCCGCCCTTGCGCGCCTCGCCCCAGGTGAAAAACTGCGTCAGCCAGATATCGGCGGTGATGTGCGGGGGAAGCGCGGCCATGAAGAGAGGCTCGCACATCATGGTGAACGCAGCGTTAAGCCCAGGTGACCGCCCGGGCGGCGCGGACGAAGGCGGCGATGCGGCCGGAATCCTTCACGCCCGGCGCGCTCTCGACACCCGACGAGACGTCGACCTGCCGCGCCCCGGTCAGGCGGATGGCCTCGCCGACGGTGTCCGGCGTCAGCCCGCCGGCGAGCATCCAGGGCTGCGTCCAGCGCCGGCCCGCCAGCAGACGCCAGTCGAAGGGCAGGCCGTTGCCGCCGGGCAGGTCGGCCTCCCGCGGGGGCTTGGAGTCGATCAGCAGCTGGTCGGCCGCGTCGGCGTATTCGGCGATCTCGGGCAGGTCCGAGGCGTCGGCAACGCCCACTGCCTTCATCACCGGCAGGCCGAGGCGGTCGCGGATCTCGGCCACGCGCTCGGGGCTTTCCCGACCGTGCAGTTGCAACAGGTCGAGCGGCACCGTCTCCACGAGGCCGTCGAGGAAGGCATCGGTGGCATTCACCGTCAGCGCAACCTTGGCGACGCCAAACGGCGCTTCGAGTGCGATCTCTCGCGCGACGTCGAGCGCCACGTTGCGCGGCGAGCGCTCGAAGAAGACCAGCCCCACGTAGCGCGCGCCCGCTTCGGCGGCGGCGCGCGCGTCCTCGGGGCGCGTCAGGCCGCAGATCTTTACGGCGACGCCGGCCTCGCGGGTCTCGGCCAAGGGCTCAGCCGGCCTTCCGCGGCTTGTTGTCGATCAGCGCGAGCACGTCGTCCGCCTGCTCGCCCTTCTCGCCCTTCAGCTTCGTCACCTCGCGCTTCAGGCTCCGCACCTGGTTCTGTCGCTTGGCCACCTCCTGCCGGTGCTTCGACTCACGGATCCATTCCCAGATGAAGCCGATCAGCAGGCCGATGGCCACGCCCCCGAAGGCGACGAAGTAAAGCGGCACGTCCAGCGACCACGACCAGCCCGAGAACGTCTCGAGCTCGGGCGTCAGCAGCTTGAGCGTCACGAGCTGGCGGTTGGCCAGCGCCACCGCGAGCAGCACGGCGGCGAGCACGAAGAGGAAGGCATACTTGAGGAAGCGGATCATGGGCGGGCCTCGGGCGTCATTCGTCCTGGTGGGTCGGTCAGGCGTCGGTGGTCTCGTTCAACCGGTCGCGTAGCAGCTTGCCGGTCTTGAAGAAAGGCACATGCTTTTCGTCCACGTCGACCGCCTCGCCCGTGCGGGGGTTGCGGCCGGTGCGCGCGTCGCGCTTCTTGACCGAGAAGGCGCCGAAGCCGCGCAGCTCGACGCGGTCGCCCCGCGCCATGGCCTCGATGATCTCGTCGAAGATCGTGTTGACGATCTTCTCGACGTCGCGCTGGTAAAGATGCGGGTTCTCGTCAGCAATGATCTGAATGAGTTCGGAACGGATCATGGTTTCCCCCCGTGCCGGCCGTCCTGGCCTATGCGTTCTTGTTCACTATGCCGCGAGCTGACCATAGCCGGAAACGGCGCCCGCGGGAACGACGAAGCCGCCCGCGCCCCGGGGAAATCCACAACTAAATGGCCGGAAACAGGCGACAAAAACGGCGATCTGCCGCAGGGGAAGGTCGCCCCGCGCCAATCGGGCTCTCCAGGCGGATGGGGCGGATACGCGATTCGGCGCCCTCAGGGCGACCGAACGGCGGGCGCGGCGCGAGGGGTCGCCGCCAAAGGAAAAGGCCCCGCGCCGGACGCGGGGCCTGTGTGCAGTCGCCGGGGCCGTGGCCTCAGCTCTTGTCGTCGCCCTTGAGCGCGGCGCCCAGGATGTCGCCGAGCGAGGCGCCGGAATCGGACGAGCCGAACTGCTCGACGGCCTCGCGCTCCTCGGCGATCTCGCGCGCCTTGATCGACAGGCCCAGCCGGCGCGACTTGCTGTCGATGTTGGTCACGCGCACATCGACCTTGTCGCCGACCTGGAAGCGCTCGGGCCGCTGCTCGGAGCGGTCGCGCGACAGATCGGACCGGCGGATGAACGACTTCATTCCCTCGTACTCCACCTCGATGCCGCCATCCTCGATCGCGGTCACCTCGACGGTGATGATGTCGCCCCGCTTCACGCCGCCCACCGCGTCGGCGAACTTGTCGCCGCCGAGCGCCTTGATCGAGAGCGAGATGCGCTCCTTCTCGATGTCGGTCTCGGTGACGACGGCCTTGACCACGTCGCCCTTGCGATAGTTCTGGATCGCGTCTTCGCCGCGCTCGTCCCAGCTGAGGTCGGACAGGTGGACCATGCCGTCGATGTCGCCGGGCAGGCCGATGAACAGGCCGAACTCGGTGATGTTCTTGACCTCTCCCTCGACCTCGGTGCCCTCGGGATGCGTCTCGGCGAAGACCTCCCACGGGTTGCGCATGGTCTGCTTGAGGCCGAGCGAGACGCGGCGCTTCTGCGTGTCGATCTCGAGCACCATCACGTCGACTTCCTGGCTGGTGGAGACGATCTTGCCCGGGTGCACGTTCTTCTTGGTCCAGCTCATCTCGGAGACGTGCACGAGGCCCTCGACGCCCGGCTCGAGCTCCACGAAGGCGCCGTAATCGGTGATGTTCGTCACCCGGCCGGTATGGACCGAGCCGATCGGGAACTTGGCCTCGACCGTATCCCACGGGTCGGCCTGAAGCTGCTTCATTCCGAGCGAGATGCGGTGCGTCTCCTTGTTGATCTTGATGACCTGGACCTTCACGGTCTCGCCGATCGACAGGATCTCGGAGGGGTGGTTGACCCGGCGCCACGCCATGTCGGTGACGTGCAGCAGGCCGTCGACGCCGCCGAGATCGACGAAGGCGCCGTATTCGGTGATGTTCTTGACCACGCCGTCGACCGCCTGACCCTCCATCAGGTTGGCGATCACCTCGGCGCGCTGCTCGGCGCGGCTCTCCTCCAGGATGGCGCGGCGCGACACGACGATGTTGCCGCGGCGGCGGTCCATCTTGAGGATCTGGAAGGGCTGCTTGAGGCCCATCAGGGGCCCCGCGTCGCGCACCGGGCGCACGTCGACCTGGCTGCCGGGCAGGAACGCCACGGCGCCGCCCAGATCGACGGTGAAGCCGCCCTTGACGCGGCCGAAGATGGCGCCCTCGACGCGATCCTCGCTGGCATAGGCCTTTTCCAGGCGATCCCACGCGGCCTCGCGGCGGGCCTTCTCGCGGCTGATCGACGCCTCGCCGCGGGCGTTCTCCACGCGGTCGAGATAGACCTCGACCTCGTCGCCCACCTCGATCTCGGGCGCCTCGCCGGGATTGGCAAATTCCTTGAGATCGACGCGGCCTTCCATCTTGTAGCCGACGTCGATGATGGCCTGCCCCGCCTCGATGGCGATGACGCGGCCCTTGACCACCGAGCCTTCGCTCGGCGTGTCGATTTCGAGACTTTCGTTCAGGAGGTTCTCGAATTCCTCCATGGATGCGTTCGCGGGCATGTGTATGTTTCGGGTCCTGGTTTGCGATGTTGCGGGCCGGGCGGTTGTCTCCGCCGGTCTGGAGATTGGTCTGTTCACGGGGCACCGGGAAAACACGAAGGGCCGGAGGGAGCCCCCGACCCTGCTCATTGCCCCCGGCGTTGACCGCCTGCTTCTCTGACGAGCCGCTCTATACAGGCGCGGGCGCGGAGTGGCAAGCGCGGGGCCGGCGTATCGGCAACGGAATGCAGCAAGGGCCCGCGCGCTTGACCGCGGGCGGCGTGCAGGGCTAGGGGCGCGGGCCCGGAGAGAGAGAAAGAGCATGGCCGCGAACCGTCCACCGCCCGCCCCTCCGCCGAGCGTGCAGGCCGGCGCGCCCTGGCGCAACTTTCACGGCCGGCGCCATGGCAAGGCCCTGCGCGACAGCCAGAAGGCGTTCCTCGCGGAGGATCTCGCGCGCCTTTCGCCCGGCCCCGTCTCGTGGGAGGAAAACCACGAGCGTCGGCCGCTCGACGTCGCCACCCTGTTCGGGGGGCGCCCGCTCTGGCTCGAAATCGGCTTCGGCGGGGGCGAGCACATGGTGCACCAGGCCGTGCGCAACCCGGGCGTGGGGCTGATCGGCTGCGAGCCCTTCGTCAACGGCGTGGCGATGCTGCTGGGCAAGATCCGCAAGGCGGGGGCCGACAACATCCGCATCCATCCCGGCGACGTGCGCGACCTGTTCGACGTCCTGCCCGACGGCGCCGTGCGGAAATGCTTCCTGCTCTACCCCGACCCCTGGCCCAAGACGAAGCATCACAAGCGGCGGGCGGTGACGCCCGACTACCTCGTGCCGCTCGCCCGCGTCATGGCGCCGGAGGCCGAGCTGCGGGTGGCGACCGACATCCCCGACTACGTGCGCCAGACGCTCGAGCAGGTGCCGCGCCACGGCTTCGACTGGCTGGCCGAGGGGCCGGAGGACTGGCGGCGCCCGTGGGACGACTGGATCTCCACACGCTATGAGCAGAAGGCGCTGCGCGAGGGTCGCCGGCCCCACTATCTGACCTTCCGCCGGCGGGGCGCCGTGGGCTGAGGGCGGCGGATGGCCGCGTGCCCGCTGCGGCGCGGAGCGTCCCCGCGCCGTGGTAAGCTCCTGCCCGACCGGGTCGAGGGAAAGGTGCCATGGCCGACATCCGCATCACCAACTGCCACGTCCACACCTTCACGGACGCGCATGTGCCCGAGTTCTTTCCGCACCCCGCGGCCTGGCCGCTCAAGCGCATTCCCGGCCTCGCACGGGCCGCCAGGGTCGCCCTGGCGTTCATCGGGCAGGAGCGGCTCGCCGAATCCGTCGAGCGGCTGATCCGCTTTCGCCAGACCGGAGCGGCGGGAACGCAGGCGCGCATCCTTGCCGAGATCGCGCGGCAATATCCGTACGGCACTCGCTTCGTCGTGCTGCCGATGGACATGGCCCATGGCGGCTGGGGCGCGCCGAAGCGCCCGCTATCGGCCCAGCACGACGAACTCGCCGCCATGGCAGCCGAAAGCGAGGGCCGGGTCCTGCCCTTCGCCACGGTCGACCCGCGCTCCGACGACAGT
>LJNT01000183.1 GCA_001314685.1 Rhodobacteraceae bacterium HLUCCA09 | reverse complement strand
GTCATGAAGGCCACGCTCAGAGGCCTGACACACGTCCGATCGAAGACCCCGCCGAAAGACCGAAGATCAAGCTTGCCAAACAGGGGGCATCCACACACGTCAGGTTCGGGCTCCCCGCGATCGGCGGCGCTGCCAGCATCACGGCCAGCGCCAGCGCTGCAAGGGTATCGAGCCAGCCGAAGGCCGCGAGCGCCAGCAGAGATGCGACCGGTAGCGCCACCTGCAGGACTCCGACGAGGGCGAGAGTCCACGGCAGGGCGCACGGGTCGCCGATCGCCGCGCGCGGCGGCACGCGCAGCGCCGCGAAGAAGAGCGCCGCGGCAACGCCCTCGGCCAGCCAGGGCCGGGCCAGTTGCGCCAGCTCCGGCAGCGCGATTCCCGTGGCGAGGCTCGCGATCAGGATCGTGCGCGAATGCCGCGCCGCGAAGAGAAGCGGCGCGAGCGTGGCGCTCACAGCCCGAGGCCCCGGGCGACGAGGATCGCCGCCGCGACCCCGCTGACCGCGAGCAGGGCGGGGCGGAAGCGGCGATCGACCAGGCGGCCCGCGGCCCGGGCGGCGAGGATGCCGGCGAGCAGCCCCGGCGCCATGATCGCGGCGAGCAGGACGTGGCTCGGCCGCGCCCAGCCCGCCAGCGCGAGCCCGGCCAGCGAGAGCACGCAGCCGACCGCGAAGAAGGCCGCCATGGTGGGCCGCGCCGTCTGCACCGGCCGGTGCTGGTAGAGCAGCGCCATCGGGGGCGCCCCGACGGAGGTGAGCGTGCCCATGAGGCCCGAGAGCGCGCTCATCGCCAGAAGGCGGCCGCGCGTGAACGGCATCCGCCAGCCGGAGACCGAGAGGATCAGGGCGAGGGCGATCAGTGTGCCGAAGGCGAGCATGAAGGGGCGCGGCCCGGTGATCAGGGCGAGCAGGCCCGCCCCCGCGGCCACCCCGGCCATCCGGCCTGGCGCGCCGAGCAGGACTTCGGCCCAGGCGATCCCCTCCCGCTCGCGCCAGGCGCCCCAGCTCGCGGTGAACAGCCCGAGGATCAGTGTGGGCACCGGCACGAGCGCGGGATCGAGCAGTGCCAGCAGCGGCGCCGCCGTCAGCCCGAAACCCATGCCGAGATTGATCTGCACGATGGCCGCGACGAAGACCACGGCGAGCACCGCGGCCAGCAGCCACGGCACCCCCAGCAGGTGCGACACGTCACTCACTCAGGTCGAGGGGCCGGCGCGCATGGTCTCCGGCAGCCAGGTCGCCAATTCGGGGAAGAGGATCAGGACGAAGACCATCAGCACCATGATGAAGAACATCGGCATCGCCGCCCGTGCGATGTAGCCCATCTCGTGCCCTGTCATGCCCTGCAACACGAACAGGTTGAAGCCGATCGGCGGCGTGATCTGCGCCATCTCCACCACGACGACGATGAAGATTCCGAACCAGACGAGGTCGATCCCGGCGTCGCGTACCATGGGCTCGACCACCGCCATGGTGAGCACGACCGACGATATCCCGTCGAGGAACATGCCGAGGATGATGTAGAAGACCAGCAGGACCATCAGCAACTCGAAGCGCGTCAGGTCCAACGTCGCGATTCCGTCTGCCAGGGCCCGTGGCAGGCCGGTGAAGCCCATCGCGAGCTTGAGAAACGCGGCGCCCGCGAGGATCAGGGCGATCATGGCCGAGGTGCGTGTCGCGCCCATCAGGCTCTCGGTGAATGTGCTCCAGGTCAGCGACCCCTGCGACGCCGCAAGGACGAGCGCGCCGATCACGCCGACCGCCGCCGCCTCGGTCGCGGTGGCAAGGCCCAGATACATCGAGCCGATCACGACGATGATGAGGCAGATGACCGGGATGAGGAAACGCGAGTTTCTGACCTTTTCCATGAAGGTCAGCGCCGTCTCCTGGATCGGCCGGAACGAGGGCGAGAACACCGCGTGCAGCGCGACATACCCCATGAACATCCCGGCCAGGACGAGCCCTGGCAGCATGCCCGCGAAGAAGAGTTGCGTGATGCTCTCGTTCACCGTGACGCCGTAGACGATGAGCGCGAGCGAGGGTGGGATCATCAGCCCCAGCGTCGCCGCGCCGGCCAGCGTTCCTACGACGATGCGCTCGGGGTATTCGCGTGCCCTGAGTTCGGGGATCGACATCTTGCCGACGGTCGTCAACGTGGCAGCCGACGAGCCGGAGACTGCAGCAAACACGGTGCAGCCCACGATGTTGGTATGCACGAGCCCGCCGGGCAGGCGTGCGAGCCACGGCGACAACCCCTTGAACATGTCCTCCGACAGCCTTGTCCGGAAGAGAATTTCACCCATCCAGATGAACAGCGGCAGGGCCGTCAGCGTCCACGAGGATGATGAGGCCCAGATCGTGGTGACCATCGTGTCCCCCACGGGCCGCGTGGTGAACAGCTCCATTCCGACCCACGCCACGCCCATCAGCGCGAGGCCCACCCAGACACCGGTGCCCAGCAGCGTGAACAGCACGAAGAGAAAGAGGATGATGATCAAGAGGTCTTCCACCCGGGCTACTCCGCAAAGCTCTGATCGACGAGGTCGCGCTTGAGCCGGTGATCGCCCCGGACCAGAAGGTACACCAGATGGTCAGTCAGCGCGATGGCAAGGATTATGGCGCCCACGAGCATTGCGCTTTGCGGGATCCACAGCGGCGTCGCGTCCTGCCCCTGGCTGACATCGCCGAACTTCCACGACCAGAACACGAAGCGCTGCCCGAACCAGACGAAGTACCACATCACCGCGGCGCCGATCGCGAAGCACCAGACGTCGATCCAGCGGCGGACCGATGCGGGAACGGCGTTGAGCAGCAGCGAGACACGGATATGGGAGCCGTGGTTCAACGCGTAGGCGAAGGCGAGAAAGCTCGACGCGGCCATGGCGTAGCCGGCGTATGCGGCTGCGCCGACGAAGATCATGCCGGTCCAGCGCGCGACCATCTGCAAGACGATGAGGACGAGGATCGCGATCAGGCAGAGCGCGGCCAGCACGCCGGCAACCTTGTACAGAGTGTCGAGCGTCCACCTCAACGCGCGGAGCATTTCCACGGCCGTCCTCCTGTCCCCGTTCCGTTGTCGGGAGGGGCGCCGCGCCGCTGGCGGCGCGGCGCCCCCTTCGGTCAGTTCTGCATGCTGCGGAACTGGTCGACGATGGCCTGGCCCCCTTCGCCCGCGTCCTCGAGCCACTCGGCGGTCATCGTCTCGCCGATCTCGCGCAGATCGTCCTTCATCTGGTCGGAGGCGGTCTCGACCGTCATGCCACCCTCGCGCAGGCCGTTCAGCGTGAACTGGGTGTATTCCTTCGCCCGCCAGGTGCCCGCGTATTCGGCCAGACCGGCGCAGCCGAGCATGACGTTCTTGTTTTCCTCGGGCAGCCCGTCCCAGGCGTCCATGTTCACGAAGACGTAGTTGCGCGGCAGCCAGGCATCGACTTCGTAGAAGTAGTTGAGGCTCTCCCACACCTTGCGGTCGTAGCCCGTCGCGCCCGAGGAGATCATCGAGTCGGCCACGCCGGTGGCGAAGGCCTGGCTGATCTCGGCCTCTTCGATCTGCACCGGCAGCATGCCCGTCAGCTCGGCGAGACGGGCCGTGGCATTGCTGTAGGACCGGAACTTGACCCCCTCCATGTCGGCGACCGATTCCTTCGGCTCCTTGAAGTAGAGCCCCTGCGGCGGCCACGGCACCGAATAGAGGAGCTTGAGGTTCTGCCCGGCCAGCAGCTCCTCCATCGTGGGCTTGGCGGCCTCCCAGAGATCGGCGGCCTGATCGAAGGACGTGGCGAGGAAGGGGATCGAGTCGACCCCGAAGATCGGGTCCTCGTTCTGGTGGGCCGACAGCAGACGCTCCCCGATCAGTGCCTGACCGGTCTGGACGGCGCGCTTGATGTCGTTGCCGGCGAAGAGCGAGCCGGACGGGTGCGTGGTGATCTCGATGTCGCCGCCGGTGCCGGTGGTGACGCATTCCCCGAACTCGGCGGCGGTCACGGAGTGAAAGTTCGAGCCGGTATAGGCGAGCGGCATGTCCCACGTCTCGGCCACGGCGGGCGCTGCGGCGACGGCGGTGAGCGCCGTGGCGAGGATCAGGCTGGTCTTCGTGTTCATGTGTTTTTTTCTCCCTGTGGTCAGGTGGTTCTTGGGGTGGCGTCGCGGCTGCGCATCCCAGGCACTGCGAAGCGTGCCGGGGAATATGGCCCAAGGTCAAGATTGGGTTGCCGTCCGGCGACGAGCTGGGCCAGAAGCCGGCCCGTCTTGGGCCCGCTGGTGAGGCCAACATGGTGGTGCCCGAAGCCCAGATAGGCGCCGGCGATTGCTGGTGCCTCCCCGATCAGCGGAATCGAATCCGCCGGCGCCGGGCGGTGGCCCATCCATTCGCGCGTCTCCCTCCAGGTGATGCGGGGAAAGGTGGAGCGGGCGTTGCGCTCCAGGAGGGCGAGGGGGCCACGCGAGGGCGGTGCGTCGAGGCCGCCGAACTCCACCACGCCAGCCAGCCGCAGACGCCCGTCCATCGGCGTGGCGACGAACTTGCCCGAGGCGACCATGACCGGCGCGCGCGGCATCACGCTCGGCTCCACGAGTTCGAGATGGTAGCCGCGCTCGCTCTCCAGCGGAACGTCGATGCCGAGGGTGCGCGCCAGTCTCTTCGACCAGGCGCCGGCGCAAAGGACGGCCGCGTCGCACGGGATGGTCTCGCCGCCCGCGCGCACGCCGGTGACGCGGCCGTTCGCCGAGGCGATGTCGGTGACCTCGGCGGCCAGCACGCGCCCCCCCTGCGCCTCCAAATGCGCGGCGAGATCCTGCACGTAGCGGCCCGGGTCGACGATCCGCCCGTGGCGCGGCAGGCGCACGGCGAATCCCAGCCGCTCCGAGAAGGCGGGATCGTAGGCGCGAAAGGCCTCGCCCTCCAGTTCGTCCCAGGTGAATCCATGCGTGCGGCGGAGCCTCCAGCCGAAGGCGTCGCTCTCGAAATGGGCCCGGTCGGTGTAGATGTAGAGGTAGTCCGACGGCACGATCCAGCGCTCGGCCGGCGTGCCCGCCGCGAGCGCCTGGTGATCCTCGAGGCTGTCGCAGGTCAGCGGCGCGAGCGCCTGCGCGATCCGCTCTGTGTCCCGCGCGTTGGCGTGGCCGAGGTAGGCCCGCAGCCAGGGCAGGAGCCGCGGCAGGTAGCGCCAGCGCAGGAACAGCGGCTGGTTGCCGTCGAACAGCATCCGCGGCGCCTTGCGCATCAGCCCCGGCACCGTCACCGGCACGACCGAGCACGACGCCAGCACCCCGCCGTTGCCGAAGCTCGCCCCCGCCCCGGGGCCGGTCTTGTCGATCAGCGTCACCTCCGCCCCGTCGCGCTGGAGCCAGAGCGCGGTGGAGACGCCGACGATCCCGGCGCCGACGACGACGACGCGGCGATGCCCGGTCATGCTGCCTCTCTCGTGCTTGTGCGGACGGCGAAGCGCTCGAGCGCCTCCGGGTCGGGTTCGTGGCCGAGGCCGGGGCAATCGGGCACGCGCACGGCGCCGTCCCGCACCGGGAACGGCTCCGACAGGATGTCGTCGGCGAGGTACCAGCGCGCCTGGTAGAACTCGCAGCCCAGCGTGATCGCGGGCGCCGCGGCGATCACGTGAACCCCGGCAAGATGGCCGAGCCCCGTCTCGAACATGTCGCCGCCATAGGCCGCGAGCCCCGCGTCTGCGGCGATCTCGGCGGTCCGCAGCGCGCGCCGCAGGCCGCCAGCCTTCATGACCTTCACCGAGACGCCGTCGCAGATGCCCGCGCGCACGGCGCGCAGCATGTCCTCGGGGCCGAACACGCTCTCGTCGGCGAGCAGCGGCACGTCGACGGCGTCGCGCAGCCGTGCCATCGCGTCGAAGAGGGGCGCGCGCACCGGCTGCTCGATGAAGGCCGGCCGGAAACTGGCGACGTCGCGCACCCGGGGGAGGGCCTCTTCCGGGCTCAGGCCTTGGTTGTAGTCCACCCGAAGGTCGAGGTCGGGATGCTCTGCGCGCAGGCGCTCGAGGCGCGTCATGTCGAAGGCGTGGTCGCGCACCCCGGCCTTGAGCTTCACGATGCCCACGCCTTCCTCGCGCAGGCGGGCCACGAGCCGCAGGTCGGCCTCGACATCGGGATCGGCCAGAGAGACCGACAGCGGGATGCGATCGCGGCATCGCCCGCCCAGCAGCGCCCAGACGGGCACGCCCGCGATCCGCCCGCAGAGGTCGAGCAGCGCCGTCTCCAGCGCCGCCTTGGCCTCGGTGCAGTGGGCGACGGCGCGCTCGGCGTCGGCCATGATTGCCTGCACGTCTCCGGCCGGGCGGCCCAGCACAAGCGGGCGCAGGTAGCGGTCGAGCGCAGCGAAGCTCGCCTCGGGCGAGCCGGTGAAGACGGCCCAGCTCGCGGCCTCGCCGAAGCCCGTCGCGCCGCCCTCCGCCGTCAGGCGCACCACCACCACCTCGCAGGCACCGGCGACGGTGCCGACGCCGTGATCGCGCCGCGACACGACCGGCAGCTTCAGGTGCCACAGGTCGACCCCCGTGATCGGCTGGAGCAGATCGGCCGTCACGCGATCCACTCCGACACCGGCGCCGCGGCCTCGTGCAGCGGCTGCGCGATCACGTCGATCAGGGCCGGGCCGTCATGGGCGAGCCAGGCGCCGAGCGTCGCGCGCAGGTCGGCCGGATCCTCCACCGTCCAGGCGGCGAGGTCGAAGGCGCGGGCGACGGCGGCGTGGTCGGTCCGGCCGAAATCGACGTTGTGGTAGCGCCCGCCGAAGCCGGTCTTCTGCCCGGCCTTGATCCAGCCGTAGGTGGCGTTCGAGAAGACGAGCGCCTTCACCGGGAGGCGATAGCGCACGAGCGTCTCGAACTCGCCGCAGCAGAAGCCGAACGAGCCGTCGCCCATCAGCGCCAGCGCGGGCGCGTCGGGCCGGCCGACATGCGCCCCCATCGCTGCGGCGAGCGCGTAGCCGAGCGCGCCGTGGGCGCGGTTGGAGATGAAGTGCCGCCCGGCCCGCGGCAGCCGGTAATGGGCCGAGATGTAGGGGCAGGGTGTGCCGGGGTCGGCCACGAGCGTGGCGTCGGCCGGCAGGATCTCCATCAGCGCGGCAACGACGGCCTCGGGCCGGATCGGGCGCGCGGCGCTCTCGGCCAGCGGGCGGAAGGCGGCGAGCTTGGCCTCCCAGGCTGCCGCGGCGCGGCTCTGGCCGCGCTGGCCCGGCAGGTCTTCCCGGGCCGAAAGCTCGTCGGCCAGCGCCTCGAGCGCGAGGCGCGCGTCGGCGCAGACGGCGACCTCGGTGGCGTAGTTGGCGCCGATCGCCATCGGGTCGCTGTCGATATGGATGACGCGGCGCCCCGGCGGCGGTGCGCGCCATCGCTCCGTCGTGACGGAGCCGGCGCGGCAGCCGACGAAGAGGACGACATCGGCCGCGTCCACCACCGCGCGCGTCGCGGGCACGCCGCCGTTCGAGCCGACCACGCCGACGGCGCGCGGATCGGTCTCGGCGAGCGCCCCCTGGCCCGAGACGGTTGTCGCCACCGGAAGGTCGAGCAGGTCGGCCACCCGCGCCAGCGCGGCTTCCGCGCCGGCGATGACCGGCCCGCCGCCGCAGATGGCGACGGCGGAGCGGGCCTCGGCGAGCATGTCGGCCGCCGCGCGGATGGCGTCCGGGTCGGGCGCGGCGCGCTCGGCGGGGAAGACGCGGTGGCGCGCGTCGGCCCAGAGCTCGGCCTCGGGCACCTCGGCCTTCTGCACGTCGATGGGAAGCGCCAGATGCGCCGCGCCGGGGCGCCCGGTCGTCATCGCGCGGAAGGCGGCGCGGATCTGCGCGGGCAGGCGCGCGGCGCTGCGCGCCACGCCGTTCCACTTCGTGACCGGGCGGAACAGCGCCTCCTGGTCGAGCGCGGTGAGGGGGAAGCGCCCCTCGGCCGTCGTCGCCACGTCGGTGGTGATGGCGAGGACGGGGATCGAGCTTTCGTCCGCCTCGACGAGGCCGGGCATGATATAGGTTGCGCCGCCGCCCGAGGGGCCCTCGCACACGCCGGGCCGGCCCGTCACCCGCGCGTAGCCATCGGCCATGTAGGCCGCGTGCCGCTCGTCGCGGGTGAGAAAATGAGTCATCCCGTGGTCGAGCCGCGCGAGCGCGTCGTAGAGCGGCAGGCTGGTGTCGCCGCACAGGCCGAAGACGTGGCGCACGCCGTGCGTCTGCAGCATCCGCACCGTCGCCTCGGCGCCCGACAGCCGATTGTGCCCCGCCTCGCTCACCCCTGCATCATCCCGGCCCCCAAGCGCTTCGCCCCCTTGCAAGGCTGGGCGCGGGCGCGTCGGAATGTCAATCAGGTTCCGTCGCGCGACGGGCGGGACTGTTCACAGAAGAAAGGGCCTAGCGATGAAGGTGGCGGGCAACAAGTCGATCTACGGCGCGGCAGTGGGCATCCTGATGCTCGACGCGCGCTTCCCGCGCATCCCCGGCGACATGGGCAACGCCACGACGTGGGACTTTCCGGTGCATTACCGGGTCGTGCGCAACGCCTCGCCCGACCGCGTGGTGCGCCGCGGCGCCGAAGGGCTGCTGGACGCCTTCGTCGCGGCGGCGCGCGAGCTGGTGGCCGACGGCGTGGACGGGCTGACCACCAATTGCGGCTTCCTCTCGCCGTTCCAGCAGGAACTGGCCGAGGCGACGGGCGTGCCGGTGGCGGCCTCGTCGCTGATGCAGGTCGCCATGGTGAACAGCCTGCTGCCGCCCGACCGGCGGGCGGGCATCCTGACCATATCGGCGTCGACCCTGACCGAGGCGCATCTCGCCGCCGCCGGCGTGCCGGCGGGCACGCCCGTGGGCACGACCGAGGGGATGCGCGAGTTCACCTCGGCGATCCTCGACGACCGGCCCGAGCTCGACGTCGACGCGGCCCGGGCCGACAACGTCGAGGCGGCGCAGGCGCTGCGGGCGGCGCAGGACGATCTCGGCGCGATCGTGCTCGAATGCACCAACATGACGCCCTACGCCGCCGACATCGCCGCGGCCACGGCGCTGCCCGTCTTCACGATGGAAGGCTTCGTGCGCTGGTTCCAGTCGGGTCTCGTGCCTCGGCGATTCCCGTTGCCCTAACGCTTGACGAACAGCTCCCGCGGGCTGTCGGCGAAGACGTCCGCTCCGCTCTCGGTGACGGCGAAGGTCTCGGAGATGACGACGCCGTAGCGCTCCAGCCAGATCGCCGGGATGCAGTGGAAGGTCATGCCGGGCTCCAGCACGGTCATGTCGCCGCTGCGCAGGCTCGCCGTCAGCTCGCCCCAGGTCGGCGGGTAGCCGATGCCGACCGGGTAGCCGATGCGGCTGTCCTTCTCGACGCCGTGGCGGCGGCTGACCGCCTGCCATGCAGTGGCGAGATCATAGCAGGTCGCGCCTGCCTTCACCGTGGAGAGCACCGCCTCCAGCCCCTCGGCGATCACGTCGGCGAGCCGGGTCAGGTCGTCCGGGGGCGTGCCGAGGTAGATGCAGCGCGACAGCGGCGAGTGGTAGCGGTGCCGGATGCCGCCGAGCTCGATGTAGAAGATGTCGCCCGCGACCAGCGGATCGTCCGTCCACGACAGGTGCGGCGCCGAGCAGAGCTCGCCCACCATCGCGTTGGGCGGCTTGCACGGGAAGGTGCCGCCGAACTCCGGCAGGCCGGCGGTGGTGACGCGGTACACCTCGGCCATCACGTCGCACTGGCGCACGCCCACCTCCGCCGCGGCGAAGGCGGCCTCGTGCGCGGCGGCCGCGATCTGCCCGGCCTGGCGCATGTAGGCCAGCTCGCGCTCCGACTTCACCATGCGGCAGCGGTTCACCAGAAGGAAGGCGTCGTGAAAATCGGCCTCAGGCAGACGGCGGCGCAGGATGTGATCCCACCGCGCGGTGTAGTAGTAGTCGTCGGTCTCGACCCCGATGGCCCGGCCCGAAAGCCCCAGGTCGATCAGCCGGTCGGCGACGAAATCCATCGGGTGGAGCGTGTCGGAGCCGACGTATTCGTCGGGGTAGGGCACCACGTTGTCGGGCGCGAGATAGGCGGTGAACTTCGCGCCGGCGGCATCCATCCTGCGGCCGATCCAGACGGGCTCGTCGCGGTCGGCGGCGACGACGACCATCTGCGGCGTGTAGAACGACCAGCCGTCGTAGCCCGTCAGCCAGAACTGGTTGGCAGGCGAGGCGACGAGCAGCACGTCGATCCCGCGCGCGGCCATCGCCGCCTTGCAGCGCGCCAGGCGCGCCTCGTATTCCGACCTGTCGAAGAGCAGCATGCCAGATCCTCCTGTCGCCTCTCAGCGCCGCCATTTGGCACAGGCCGCCGGCAGGATGCCATGGGTGCCCGAGCGAGTGGCCTCAGCGGTCGCCCCGGTCGAAAGCGTCGGCGAGGTTCCGGTCGAGCCGGTTCTTGCGGATGCGCTGGCTCGGGGTGCGCTCGAACACCGCGACCGCCTTCCAGTAGCGCGGCACGTGCGCGCGCGGCATGTGGTCCCGCGCCCAGTCCGCGAGCGCGGCGGGGTCGCAGGCTGTGCCGTCGCGCATCAGCACGAAGCACAGGATGTCGTGATCGCCGATCTCCGAGGGCACGCCCACCACCGCCGCCTCGGCGATGTCGGGGTGGGCCGCCAGCGCCGTCTCGACCTCCCAGGCCGAGACGTTCTCGCCCCGCCGGCGGAGCGAATCGGTCGTCCGGCCGAGGAAGCGGTAGTTCCCCTCGGCGTCGCGCGCGCCGAGATCGCCGGTGAACAGGCGGCCCCCGCGCAGGAGCTTCGCCGTCGCGTCCGGGTTGCCGAGATAGCCGGGCGTCAGCAGGCCTGCCTGCCGGGGGCAGACGACGATCTCGCCCTCGGCAGGGCCGTCGCGCGCCACGCCGTCGGCGCCGACGAGTTCGACGTCGAGCCAGGGCACGCGCGTGCCGACCGAGCCGGGCACGCCGCGCAGGTTCACCGTGGTGAAGCTCGACGCCTCGGTCATGCCGTAGACCTCGCGGAGCGGGATGCCGAACCGCGCCTCGAAGGCGCGCTGCACGTCCGGCCGGCAGCCGCCGCCGAAGGCAAGGGCGACAGGGTGCTCGCGGTCGTCGGGGCGGGGCGCGGCCTTGAGCAGGATTTCGAGGATACCGCCGAGATAGTGCAGCTTCGTGACGCGGTGCCGGCGCACGTCCTCCCAGAAGCGCGAGGCGCTGAAGCGGGGCGTCGTGACCAGCCGCGCCTGCCCCGCGAGCGCCATGAGCACGAGCTGCGGCCCGCCGATATGGTGCATCGGCTCCCACATCAGATAGCCGTCGCCGGGCGTGCAGGCGCTGGCCAGCGCGCAGCCGGCGGCGGAGGCGAGAAGCATCCGCTCGGTCACGATCACGCCCTTCGGCGCGCCGGTGGTGCCCGAGGTGAACAGGATGGCGCGATGCGCCTCGGGGTCTTGCGGCGGCTCGATCCTTGGCCCCCGTTCGGGCGTCCAGCCCTGTCCGTGGCGGTGCTCCAGCGGCCCGGCCCAGCCCGCGGCGCGCAGCGCCGGTTCGGCCGCGGGCGCGACGAGGCCGAGAACGGGAGACGCGACCGACAGCGCATGCGCGAGGGAGGGCCCTCGCGCATCCGGCGCGAGCGGCACCCAGAGGGCGCCGGCCAGCGCGATGCCCAGCACGGTGGCGATGTGGTCCGGCCCCGCATCGAGCATGGTGAGCACCGGATCGCCGGGCGCCACGCCCCTCGCGCGCAGCCGGGCGGCGACGGCGTCGGCGGCGGCAGCGAGTGCGCCGACGGAGATCTCCTGGCCCTCGTGGACGAGGATCGTCCGCTCCGGCGCGCGGTGGGCCATGTCGCTGAGCAGCCCGCCGGCGGTGCCCGCGAAGGGCGGCCGGAGCACGGCGGGAAGCTCAGCCATTGCCGGCGCCCCGATCGAGGAAGCGACGCGTCTCCTCGTGCATTTCGCCGGACTCGAAGGCGAGACGGTGATAGCGCCTGGCCGCGTCGATGGCCTCGTCGAGCCCCGGCTCCAGAACCTCGAAGAAGCGCCGCTTGATCAGGCGCATCGCGGTGCGCGGGCGGCTGCCCAGCTCGCGCGCCGCGTCCATCGCGCGCTCCAGCACCGCCTCGCGCGCCACGATCTCGTGGAGCGCGCCGAGGCGCAGCGCCTCCTCCGCCTCCATCAGCCGGCCCGAGAGCGTGAGCTCGCGCGTATGCGACAGCCCGAGCGTCTCGCGCATGATCCAGGGGCCTGTGATGCTCGCGATGCCGGAGCGGATCTCCGGCTGGCCCATGCGAACCCCGGCATGTCCGATCCGCAGGTCGGCGAGCAGCACGAACTGGAAGGCCGAGCCCGCCGCCACCCCGTTCAGGGCCGCGACCACAGGGATCTCGAGCGACGCGACCGCCCGGTAGAGGCGGGCGAACCCGTCGATCCAGTCATCGGCCTTCTCGGGCCCGAAGGCGGAAAGCTCGTTCAGATCCTGCCCGGCGCAGAACGCCCGGTCGCCGGCGCCGGTCAGGACGAGCGCGCGCGCCTCCGGGTCCGCCGAGGCAGAGATCAGCCGGTCGATCAGGTCCGATCGCATCCCCTCGTCCCACGCGTTCATCCGCCCGGGCCGGTTGAGCGTCAGCAGGATGACGCCCTCCGACCGGTCCTCCAGGACCGCGTCGTCGGTCATGGTGTTGCCCTCCCTCGCTCGGCCGCTTGGCCCGAAACGCCCGTCGGGGCGCTCACGCGCGGCGCAAGGCAATCTGACGTGGGCCGGACCGCGCCGCAAGGGAGCGTGTCGGCGCGTCGCCCCGGTCTCGCGATCGCGCGGTTGCACCGTCCCGCGATCCGGCCGCGCAGCGCCGGGGCCTGCTTCTCGACGCGAGGCCGGCTTCGAGGCGATCCTGACGGAAACCTGCCAGGTGAGGGGCGCGCTGAAGGCCGTGCCGAGCACGACCGACCGGCGCGACGCGGTCGTCGCGCCCTCGTTCTCTGGGGATGTCGCTGGTCGCTGCGGGCCCGGTAGGGTCGGGATCTCTGTCTTCCGAACGGAGGTCCCGCCGTGCGGGGCAGACCCGTCACCGAAAAGCAAGTGAGGTTGTACATGCAAGACCGTCTTCGTCACAGCCAGCGCGTCGCCGCGGCCCGCGCCGGCTTCAGCGAGCGCACGGCCCGGCGCATCGACGCCGATCCCCGCCTTCCCTCGCGACGCCGCCCGGAGCGCGGGCGCACCGTTCCCCATGCCCCGGAAGGCGTCTGGGAGGCGGTGGATGTGCTCGCGCCGATCCGGGATCGCGCTCCGTCGGTGCAGGCGGTGACGCTGCTGCGCCATCTCCGGATGACCGAGCCCGAGGCGCCCCACTATGGACTGACGGCGAGCCGCAAAGAATCGCCCCGCCTTGTCCGGAGAGCGAAACTCTCAAAGGATGCTCTTTCATGGACAGGAAGAAGAACACGACGAGCCCTTACCCGGCGGAGTTCCGGGAACGGGCGGTGCAGATGGTCGTCGACCATCTCGACAGCTACGCCTCTCTGACGGGCGCGGTGCGCGACATCGCCGGCAAGCTGGGCTGCTCGCCCGACAGCCTGCGGGTCTGGTACAAGCAGGCGCGGCGTGACGCGGGCAAGGAAGCGGGGCCGGCCAGTGCCGAGAAGGCCCGCATCAGGGAGCTCGAGCGCGAGAACCGCGAGTTGCGGCAAACGAACGAGATCCTGAAAAAGGCCAGCGCTTATTTTGCCCAGGCGGAGCTCGACCGCCCGTTCCGCAAATGACTGGCTTCATTGACGAATTCCGGGAGGAATTCGGGGCTGAGCCATCGAGTCGCCATGCGTTCGAGACCGATGGCGAACCCGATCTGCCGCGTGCTGCCGATCGCCCCGTCAACATACCATGCACGGAAGGCCGGCGCACGGGACACCGAGCGCCTCGCCGACGCGGACGTCGACCCGGCCGTGGGAAGCGTCGGCGATTCCCATGATAACGCGCTGGCCGAGAGCGTGATCGGCCTCTTCAAAACCGAGGTCATCAAGCAGCGCGGGCCCTGGAAGACGATGCAGGACGTCGA
>LJNT01000179.1 GCA_001314685.1 Rhodobacteraceae bacterium HLUCCA09 | reverse complement strand
CGAGGGGGGCGCGGCCGGCATCGAGAGCCGCTGGCGCCTCGACCCCGCCCATGACGGCCCGCAGGCGATGGCATGGCGCCTCGCCCGCCTGCGCGACCGCGCCGCGCCGCCCGCCGACTGGCGCCTGACCGCCACGCGCGGCCGCGATACCCGCTACGCGCTGCGGCCTGCCGGGTCGCGCCAGGCCGCGTGACGGCGCCGCAAGGCGCCTGCCGGACGGAGGGGCACGGGCTGTCCGGCGGCTTTACTGGACCGGCCATGAAAAGTAGGTTTCACGGCATGGACCGGAAGCCTCGAGATTCCCTCGTCGCGCGGGTGCGCGGCGCGCTCTCGGAGCTTCACCCGAGCGAGCGGCGCCTCGCCGACGTCGTGCTCAGCTTCCCCGGCGACATCGCCAGCTATACCGCGACCGAGCTCGCCCAGCTCGCCAACGTCTCCAACGCCACCGTCTCGCGCTTCGTGCGCAAGATCGGCTACGGCTCGTTCGAGGAGGCGCGGCAGGCCGTCCGGGCCGAGCAGCGCGCCGGTGCGCCGCTCTTTCGCTTCGGCTCGGGCGGAGCGCCGCTCGAGGGGGCCGTCGCCGCCCATCTCGAGCAGTCGCGCCTCAACCTCGACCGCACGGCGGCGGCGCTCGATGCGGCCGAGGTCGACGCGCTGGCCGAGGCGGCGCTCGCCGCGCGGCGTGTCCGCGTCGGGGGCTTCCGCGCGGGCCAGCCGATGGCGCGCTACCTCGGCTGGCAGCTGCAGCAGGTGATCCCCGACGTCACCGTCTTTCCCCGCGACGGCGAGACCCTCGCCGAGGGCCTGACGGCGCTGGGGCCGGACGATTGCGTGATCGTGGTCGCCCTGCGCCGGGCGCCCGCGCTTCTGCCCGAGGCGGTGGCGGCGGCGCATGACAGCGGCGCCGCACTCGCCCTGATCGGCGACCTGCCGGGGCTTGACGCGCTGCCTGCGCGCTGGCGCTTCGGCTGCGCGACGAGCGCGCCGGGGCCGCTTCTGAATCACGTCGCGGTGATGGCCGTGTGCAACCTGATCGCGGCGCGCGCCATCGAGCTGTCGGGCGCCGAGGGGCGGCGACGGATGAGCGTGATCGAGGAGGGGCACGCCCGGCTGGGAGAGCTCTGAGCGTTCGCGCGGTGCCTTGGGGGCAGGCAGCCGGCCGTGCACATGCCGCGCCTTCGGGCAGGCGGGCGGAGCGCACGGCACCGAATTAAGAAAAATACTTTTCATAGCGGCGCGCCGTGAAACAAGGCTTCCGCATGGGCCGTCCGATTCCGGGCGGCCGCTCCGACCGAAAGGGACGCACGCCATGACCCAACTGAGAAAGACGCTTTTCACCACCGCCGCGGCGATCGCCCTGCCGCTCGCCGCGCAGGCCCAGGTGGTGCTGCAGATCAACTCGTCGCTGCCCGAGGGCTCGTTCGCCCATGTCTTCCTGCAGGAATACGAGCAGCGCCTCGAAGCGGCCGCGCCGGGCGAGATCGACGTTCAGATCTTCATGTCGAACACGCTCGGCTCGGAGGAGGACGTTCTGCAGGGCCTCGGCCTCGGCACGCACCACGCCTCGCTCTCGGCCTCGGCCATCGCGCAGATCAACACCCGCACGGCGATCTTCGACCTTCCCTATCTCTTCGAGGACCGCGCGGCGGTGCAGGCCTTCGCCGCCAGCCCCGCGGGCGACATGCTGCGCGAGGGCTTCGACGGCAGCGGCATGGTGCTCGCCGCGATGTGGGACAACGGCTTTCGCCAGATCACCAACAACGTGCGGCCCGTCGTGACGCCCGAGGATCTGGCCGGCCTGAAGATCCGCACGCCCACCAACCGCCAGCGGGTGGAGATGTTCAACACGCTCGGCGCCAACGCCACGCCGCTCTCGTTCGGCGAGGTCTATTCGGCGCTAGATCAGGGCGTGATCGACGGGCAGGAGAACCCCGCCAACGTGGTCGACACTGCCAAGCTGTTCGAGGTGCAGGGCTACATGTCGTTGTCCAATCACGTCTACCTGCCCACCTTCCTGGTGTTCGGCGAGCCGTTCCTGAACGGCCTCGACGAGGGCCTGCGCGAGACCGTGCTGAGCGTCGCGGCCGAGGTGGCGCCGTGGACCTTCGACTGGGGCGAGCAAACGGATGTCGAGACCATCGCCGCGCTGTCGGACAGGATCGAGGTCAACGAGGTCGACTTCGCCGCCTTCCAGCAGGCCGCCGCCCCCCTTTACGACAGCCCCACCTTCGTCGACGTGATCGGCGACGACATGATCGCGGCGACGCGCACCGCGCTCGGCCTCGAGTGAGCGGCGAGGGAGCCCGGCGATGGACCGAATGGCAGACATCTTCGACCGGCTCGACCGCTGGGCCGGCGCGGCGCTCGACGCCGTGGTGGTGGCCCTCGCCGGGCTCCTGCTGATCCTGCTGAACTGGGCGGTCTTCGCCCGGTTCATCCTCAACGAAAGCGTGTCGTGGGGCGAGGAACTTCCCGCCCATATCCTCGCCACGCTCACCTTCGTCGGCGCCGCCTACCTGACGCGCACCAACGAGCATCTGGGCTTCGACGCCGTGCTGCGGGTGCTGCCGCCGCGCGCGATGCGGGTGGTCACCGCGATCAACCTTGTGCTCATGGCGGGCTTCGGGCTGCTGCTGGCGTGGTATGGCGGGCTCGCGGCCGCGAGCTTTGCCGGGCGGCAGCTGATCTCTGTCGACCTGCCGATGCTGCTCTTCCGCGCGGCGATGCCGGTGGGCGGCGCGCTCATTGCCGCCTTCTGCGCGGTGCGCCTCGTGGGCGTACTCACCGGTCGGATCGACCCTCGGGCCCTGTTGCCGGAGGCGGACGCGTGATGCCCATCGATCCCGGCTGGATCATCCTGATCCTTCTCGTCACCCTGCTGATCGCGGGCCTGCCCATCGCCTTCGTCCTCGGCGTCACGGCGGCCACGATGATCCTGCTCGACCCCGCGGTGGTGCCGCAGATCATCGGGCTGATCCCCTTCGGCGGGGCCAACAACTACCTGCTCGTCGCCGCGCTGCTGTTCATGATCGCGGGCGAGGTGATGAACCAGGGCCGCATCGCGGAGAAGCTGATCGCCTTCGCCTCGTCGCTGGTCGGCCACATCCGGGGCGGGCTTGCGCATGTCAACATCCTGACCTCGCTGTTCTTTTCGGAGATATCGGGCACGGCCACGTCCGACGCCGCCGCCATCGGCTCGGTGATGATCCCGCAGATGCGCAAGCGCGGCTACCCGGCCGCCTTCGCCGCCGCCGTGACCTCGACCTCGGCGACGATGGCGATCATCGTGCCGCCCTCGCTCAACCTCATCCTCTATGCCTACGTCGCCAACGCCTCGATCGCCGAGCTCTTCGCCGCCGGCATCCTGCCCGGCATCATGGTCTGCGCGCTGCTGATGGGGACGGCCTGGGTCATCTCCGTCCGCCGCGGCTACCCGACCGAGGGCGCCTTTTCGCTGCGCCGCGTGGCCGAGACCGGCAAGGACGCCGCGATCCCGCTCACGCTGCCGATCCTCGTGCTCGTGGGCATCCTCGGCGGTATCTTCACCGCGACCGAGGCTGGCGCCATCGCCGCCTTCTGGTCGATCGTGCTGGCCGTCCTGCTTTACCGCACCGTTCGTCTCGGTACGCTGATCGACACGCTGCGCGTGGCGGGCAAGCGCTCGGCGATGCTGATGTTCATCGTGGCGACCTCGACGCTGCTCGGCTGGTATCTCACCAATCAGCGGATCCCGCAGGAGATCGCGCAGGGCATCCTCGGCATCTCCGACAATTACTGGGTCGTCCTGTTCGCCATCAACGCGTTCTTCCTGCTCGCCGGCACGATCATCCACGGCACGCCCGCGATCCTGATGCTGGTGCCGATCTTCCTGCCGCTGGCCGATCAGCTGGGCATCGACCGGGTGCATTTCGGCCTGATCCTGACGATCAACCTCGGCATCGGCCAGCAGACGCCGCCGGTCGCCTCGGTCGTGCTGATCACCTGCGCCATCGCCAAGATCTCGATCGCGAAGATCATCCCCTCGATGCTGTGGTTCATCGGCGCGATGCTGGTGGCGCTGCTCCTTGTCAACGTCTTCCCTGCCATCGCGCTGTGGCTGCCCTCGGTGATCGTCTGATGCGCCTGCTGATTGTCAACCCCAACACCAGCCGGGGCGTGACCGACCGGATCGCCGCCGCCGCCGAGGCCGTGGCGCTGCCCGGCGACCGCTTCACCACGCGCTCGGCCGCCTTCGGCCCGGCGCTGATCGTGACACCTGCGGAGACGGCCGAGGCGGTCGAGGGGGTGCTTGCCACGGTGCGCGCCCATGACGGCCCGGTCGACGGGATCGTGCTCGGCTCGTTCGGCGACACGGGCGCCGACGCGGTGCGCGCGTTGCGGCCCGGCCTGCCGGTCGTGGGGCTGGCCGGCGCGGCCTTCGCCGCGGCGCGGGCGCTGGGCGGGCCGACGGGCATCGTCACCTTCGGCGCGCGACTGGCCCCCGGGCTGCGCGAGATGGCCGAGGCGCACGGCCTCGCGTCGCGCCTCGTCGGTGTGGCGTCGCTGCCCGACGGCGCCGCGGGCGACCCCTCGACGGTGCAGGAGCGCTGCGCGCCCGATCTCGCCCGCCTCGCCCGCGAGATGGCCGGGCAGGGGGCCCGCGCCATCGTGCTGGGGGGCGGCCCGCTCGCCGGCCTCGCCCGCGCCATCGGCCCTGCCGTGCCGGTGCCGGTGATCGACGGGGTGCAGGCGGCGGTGGGCCTTCTGCGCAGCGCCGTGACCGAGCGCGGCGCCGAGACCGGGCGCCCGCTGCCCGAAGCGGCGACGCGCACGGGCTGACGGCGCAAAACCGCCGCGTTGCCCCCGCTGCCGGATGCTGCTTGGATCGCCCGACGGCCCGCCCAAGCAACTTCCGGGGCCGCCCGTGCGAAGGGGCCCGCCATGACCAAGCGCACCGCCACGCAGTCGATCCGGCTGGCCGACCTCGACATGTCGGTTCGGCTCGGCAAGAAGGCCTATGCCCGCGCGCTGAAGGAGACCCAGCTCGCGCTCACCGCCATCCAGCAGACCTATCTCTTTTCCGGCCACAAGGCGGTGGTCGTCTTCGAGGGGTGGGACGCGGCAGGCAAGGGCGGCACGATCCGGCGCATGTCGGCGGCGCTCGATCCGCGCAGCTTCAAGGTCTGGCCCATCGGGGCGCCGCGCGACTACTACCTCGATCGGCACTACCTGTTGCGCTTCATGGAGCGGCTGCCGCCCGCCGGCGCGATCTCGGCCTTCGACCGGTCGTGGTACGGCCGGGTGCTGGTCGAGCGGGTGGAGGGTCTGACGCCCAAGGCGCGCTGGCGCAGCGCCTACGGCGAGATCAACGACTTCGAGCGGATGCTGCGCGAAGACGGCACGCGGCTGGTCAAGCTGTTCTTCCACATCACGCCCGAAGAGCAGCTCGCCCGCTTCGAGGAGCGGCTGCGCAACCCGATGAAGCGATGGAAGCTGACCTACGAGGATTTCCGCAACCGCGAGCGATGGGACGACTACACCCGCGCCATCGACGAGATGCTCTCTCGCACCTCGACGGTCGACGCGCCGTGGCACCTGATCGCCGCCAACGACAAGCGGCACGCCCGCATCGCCGCGCTGCGCCACATCGTGGAGGTGCTGAGCCGCGGCGTGGCGCTCGGCCCGGTTCCGCTCGACCACGCCGTGATCGATGCCGCCGATCGCGTGCTCGACATCGAGTCCAACCTGATCGCCAGCCTGCGCGGGCGTACCGAGTAGGGGCTGCCGCCGGCGCCGGGTGTCGCGGGATGTCCGCATCCCCGCCCTGCCGCGAAATCGCCCCTTTTCGCCCGCCGCACGCGCGGCTATTATGCGCAGCATGACCGGACGCGCCCATATCGCCCGCGCCCAGGCCGCCAGCAGGGCGCTGGCCGGCCTCCTTCTCCTTAGCCGCCTCTGAGCGTGCCCTCGGGCGCGATCGCTCAGAGGTAGCCACGCGCCCCGGAAACAGGCTCACCCGGAGCCACGGCACGCAAGAGAAGGACCACCGCCATGACCGACCAGACCGCCACGCCCGCCAAGGACCGGGTGCTGATCTTCGACACCACCCTGCGCGACGGCGAGCAGTCGCCCGGCGCCACCATGACCCATGCCGAGAAGCTCGAGATCGCGCAGCTGCTCGACGAGATGGGCGTCGACATCATCGAGGCGGGCTTCCCCATCGCCTCGGAGGGCGATTTCGAGGCGGTCAGGGCGATCGCCCGGCAGGCGAAGGACGCCACGATCTGCGGACTGGCCCGCGCCAACCTGACCGACATCGATCGCTGCTGGGAGGCGGTGCGCCACGCCCGCTCGCCCCGCATACACACCTTCATCGGCACCTCGCCCCTGCACCGGGCCATTCCCAACCTCACGCAGGACGAGATGGCCGAGCGCATCCACCAGACGGTCACGCATGCCCGCAACCTCTGCGACAACGTCCAGTGGTCGCCGATGGACGCCACACGCACCGAATGGGACTACCTCAGGCGCGTTGTCGAGATCGCGATCGGGGCCGGCGCCACGACCATCAACATCCCCGACACGGTGGGCTACACCGCGCCGGCCGAATCGGCCGACCTGATCCGCCGGCTGATCGCCGAGGTCGAGGGGGCCGAAGACGTGATCTTCGCCACCCATTGCCACGACGACCTCGGCATGGCGACGGCCAACGCGCTGGCCGCCGTGGCGGGCGGGGCGCGCCAGATCGAGTGCACGATCAACGGCCTCGGCGAGCGGGCGGGCAACACCGCGCTCGAAGAGGTGGTGATGGCCCTCAGGACGCGCGGCGACATCATGCCGTTCGAGACGGGCGTCGACACCACCAGGATCATGAACATCTCGCGCCGGGTGGCCGCCGTCTCGGGCTTCTCGGTGCAGTACAACAAGGCGATCGTTGGCAAGAACGCCTTCGCCCACGAAAGCGGCATCCACCAGGACGGGATGCTGAAGAACGCCCAGACCTTCGAGATCATGCGGCCCGAGGATATCGGCCTGTCGGAATCGAACCTGGTGATGGGCAAGCATTCGGGCCGCGCGGCGCTGCGCGCGAAGCTGAAGGAGCTCGGCTACGAGCTGGGCGACAACGAGCTCAAGGACGCCTTCGTGCGGTTCAAGGCGCTCGCCGACCGCAAGAAGGAGGTCTACGACGAGGATCTGATCGCGCTGATGACCGACGCGCAGATCGAGGCCGAGGGCGAGCACCTGCGGCTCAAGTTCCTGCGCGTGATCTGCGGGACGGAGGCGCCACAATCGGCCGACCTGACGCTGACGGTCGAGGGCAAGGACCACCAGGTGACCGCCAACGGCGACGGCCCGGTCGATGCCGTATTCAATGCGATCAAGCGGGTCTTTCCGCACGGCGCGCGGCTGCAGCTCTACCAGGTGCACGCCGTCACGGGCGGCACCGACGCGCAGGCGACCGTCTCGGTGCGGATGGAGGAGGCCGGCCGCATCGTCACCGGCCAGGCCGCCGACACCGACACGGTCGTGGCCTCGGCAAAGGCCTACATCGCTGCGCTCAACCGCCTGATCGTGCGGCGCGGAAAGACGGGAACGGACGCCAGGGAGATTTCCTACAAGGACGTCTCCTGACAGCGCGGGCGATGGATGGCGAAGGCGGGAGCGGGGGGCCAGCCCCCCGCACCCCCCGGGATATTTCGCGCAAGAAGAAGGGGCGGGCGCGGCGCGCGCCGGCGAGGGATGCCCGGGCGGGCGGGCCGTCGTCCGTCAGGACGCGGTCCGCGTGGGCGGGCAGGCTCTGTCAGAGGATCAGTTCGGCGCGGAAGCGGGTGCGGGCGACCTCCCGCAGGATGTCGGCGAGCTTCTGATAGGGGGCGGCGTCGGGTGCGGAGCGGCGCCAGACGAGGCCGAGGGTGCGGGTGACGCGGGCGCCCCTGAAGGGAATCGCCACCACGCCCTCGTCGCGCGGGGCCAGTTCGGAGGCGACGTAGAGGCGGGGCAGGAAGGCCGCGCCCATCCCCATGCCGACCATCGCGCGCAGCGCGTCGAGCGAGGTGCCCTCGTAGTCGCGCACCATTTCGGCCCCGTGGTCGCGGCAAAGGCCGGCGATCTGGTCGTGCAGTGCGTAGGCGGGCGACAGGCCGAGAATGGACAGACCGGCGATCTGGGCGGGCTCGATCTGCTCCTCGGTGGCCAAGGGGTGGTCCCTGGGCACGGCGAGGGTGAGCGGCTCGCGGAACAGGCGGTGCGTGACGAGGTCGGCGCCGGGCTCGGGCAGCTGGGTCAGGATCAGGTCGTGCTCGCCCGCCACGAGTGCGTCGCGCAGGGGGCGCGGCGCGCTCTCGCGGACGTAGAGGCGCAGGTCGGGAAAGTCGGCGTGCAGGCGGGCCACCACGCGCGGCAGCAGGTAGGGGCCGATCGTGGGGGTGGTGCCGAGACGCAGGGTGCCCACGAGCCCCACACCCATCGTCGCGGCGAGATCGACGATCCCCTGCACCTCGTCGCGCACGCGGCGCGCGCGGCCGAGCACCTCGCGCCCCGCGGGTGTGAGGGTGACGGGGCCGCGCCCGCGCTCGACGAGGCGCAGTCCGAGCACGTCCTCGAGGTTGCTTATCTGGAGCGAGAGCGAGGGCTGCGAGATGCCGAGCCGTGCGGCCGCCCGCCCGAAATGGGCCTGTTCGGCCACGGCGATCAGGTAGCGGAGCTGGCGGAGCGTGGGCAGGGCGGACATGCGGCCTCCGTGGCCCGACGGGGCCGGCTGTGCCGGGATAGGCGGGCGTATAGGAAAAGCCAATCGAAAATTCGAATTCCATTGGCTTCCCTTCTGTGCGGCTTGCCCGATATGCTTCTTGTGCCGGAGCGAGATGCCTCGGCCCGACGATCAACATAAGAGATCGCTGTCGCCCATGGGCTTGTGCGCGCCCCGGCGGCAGACGATGCCTCCGGGTGCCTGAGCTGCAATCCCACATTCCGGAGGCCTTGGGGGGACGCAAGGCGGTGCGTTCCCCCAATTTATTTGCGCCTGCACAAATGCTGCATGGAGGGCTGGCGGAAGCACCATCTGCGACGCCATGCTTGTCCTTTATCGACATCCGGATCCCTCGAGGCCCCTCGTGGCGGCGGTTCCCCGCCGGTCGCGCGGCCAACCCTGGCGCGGCGCCCCTTTCGCCGCTCAGGGCGCCCCCGTATAAGGCGCCAGCCCCGTGGGTGGGGAGTTGCAGGCTCGGGCCGGGGGCCCTCAGACGGGAAGGGCGGAGCGTATGGCGTTGCTCAGCGGATTGTTTTCTTCCGACATGGCGATCGACCTCGGGACGGCGAACACGCTCGTCTACGTCAAGGGCCGTGGGATCATCCTCAACGAACCCTCGGTCGTCGCCTACCACGTCAAGGACGGGCGCAAGCAGGTGCTTGCCGTGGGCGAAGACGCCAAGCTGATGCTCGGCCGCACGCCCGGCTCGATCGAGGCGATCCGGCCCATGCGCGACGGGGTGATCGCCGACTTCGACACTGCCGAGGAGATGATCAAGCACTTCATCCGGAAGGTGCACAAGCGCACGACCTTTACCAAGCCCAAGGTGATCGTCTGCGTGCCCCACGGTGCGACCCCGGTCGAGAAACGGGCGATCCGCCAGTCGGTGCTGTCGGCGGGCGCCCGGCGCGCGGGTCTCATCGCCGAGCCGATCGCTGCGGCGATCGGGGCGGGAATGCCGATCACCGACCCCACCGGCAACATGGTGGTCGATATCGGCGGGGGCACGACCGAGGTGGCGGTGCTGTCGCTCGGCGACATCGTCTACGCCCGCTCGATCCGGGTGGGCGGCGACCGGATGGACGATGCGATCGTCAACTACCTGCGGCGCCAGCACAACATCCTGATCGGCGACTCCACGGCCGAGCGCATCAAGACCTCGATCGGCTCGGCGCGGATGCCCGACGACGGGCGCGGCGCCTCGATGCTGATCCGCGGGCGCGACCAGATCAACGGCGTGCCGAAGGAGACCGAGGTCAACCAGGCGCAGGTGGCCGAGGCGCTCGCCGAGCCGGTGCAGGCGATCTGCGAGGCGGTGATGACCGCGCTCGAGGCAACGCCGCCCGATCTGGCCGCCGACATCGTCGATCGCGGCGTGATGCTGACGGGGGGCGGGGCGCTCCTGGGCGATCTCGACCTGGCGCTGCGCGAGCAGACGGGGCTGTCGATCTCGGTGGCCGACGAATCGCTCAACTGCGTCGCCCTCGGCACCGGAAAGGCGCTGGAATACGAAAAGCAGCTTCGTCACGCTATAGACTACGAGAGCTGACCGCCCGCGAGGCCCGCCCATGGCACGGGACCGCACCGAGCTTGACTATGTCTCGCCGCTCCGCCGCATCGGGCTCGGGGCACTGATCCTGCTGTGCCTCGGCGTGTTCCTGCTGTGGCGGATCGATTCCCCGCGTGTCGAGCGCATCCGCGCCGATCTGGTCGACCGGGTCGTGCCGCGCTTCGAGTGGGTGTCGGTGCCGGTCCGGCGGATGGCCGACATGGTGCGCGACTTCCAGTCCTACCAGCGTCTGCACGCGCAGAACCGCGACCTGAGGCGCGAGTTGCAGCAGATGAAGGCGTGGCGCGAGGCGGCGGTGCAACTCGAGCAGCAGAACGCCAAGCTGCTCGCGCTCAACAACGTGCGGCTCGACCCCAGGCTGACCTCTGTCTCCGGGGTGGTGATCGCCGATTCGGGCTCGCCCTTCCGCCAGTCGGTGCTGCTGAACGTGGGTGCGCGCGACGGCATCGTGGATGGCTGGGCCACGATGGACGGCCTGGGCCTCGTGGGGCGCATCTCCGGCGTCGGGAAGAACACGGCGCGGGTGCTGTTGCTGACCGACCCGAGCAGCCGCATCCCGGTCACGGTGCAGCCCTCGGGGCAGCGCGCGATGCTGATGGGCGACAACTCGGCCTTGCCGCAGCTCGGCTTCGTGGAAGACCCCGACCTGATCCGCGCGGGCGACCGGGTGGTGAGCTCGGGCGACGGCGGGCTCTTTCCCGCCGGGCTGCTGGTGGGAGAGGTCGCGGTGGCCGCGTCGGGCCAGCTGCGGGTGCGGCTCGCGGCCGACTACCAGCGGCTCGAGTTCCTGCGGGTGCTGCGCTCGCACTCGGCCGAGGTGATCGACGAGACGGGGGCACTGCTGATCCCGCCGCAACTGCCGCCGGTGCCAGCGCCCGACCCGGCCGAAACCGGCGAACTGGAGGCGACGGAGGAAGGGGGCAGCGGTGGTTGACCCGTATGCCGCGCGCCTCTGGGGCTACCGCACGCTCTTCGCCGCGATGGTGGCGATCCTTGCGATCGTGCGGCTGATGCCGCTCGACGTGGCGCCGGCGACGCTGCCGGGGCCCGACGCGATCCTCGCGCTGACGATCGCGTGGGTGATGCGGCGGCCGGCCTATGCGCCGGCATGGCTGGTGGTGGCGCTGTTTCTCGCGCTCGATCTGCTGTTGCAGCGGCCGCCGGGGCTGGGGGCGCTGGCGGCGCTGATGGCGACCGAGTTCCTGCGGCGGCGGCAGACGGCCACGCGGGCGCTGCCGTTCCTGCTGGAATGGGCGCTTGCCGCGGCGGTGCTGCTGGCGATGGTCGCGGGCACGCAGGCGGTGCTGACGCTTACGATCAGCCCCCGCCCGCCGCTCGGCCTCGACATCCTCCGGGCGCTCTTCACGGCGGCTGTCTATCCGGTGGCTGTCGCGGCGACCGTGTGGCTCTTCCATGTGCGCCGCCCCGCGCCCGGCGACTATGACGGCTCGGAGGCGCGGACGTGAGCGGGGCGAGGGCGAGGCACGGAACCGAGGCGCGCGACGGAAGCGCGGAAAGGGTGCGAGACCGGCGGCGCCCGATCCTGGTGAGGGCGCATGCAGTGCCCGGGGTGTCGCGTTGCGAGGCGCCGCCACCGCTCGTGCCGCCGGGGCGGCGCGGCTTGTCGGCCATGCGCCCCCTGGTGGGAGGGGCGGGCGCTGCCCGGCCTGCGGCCGGGCGATGCCGGATCGAGCGTCGCAATCCTCTCCGGTCCCTGCTTTCGTGGTCTCGTCCGCTCACCCATTCGTGCCGTTCCCCCGCGGCACGGACCCCGCTAGGATAGGCCCATGCGCAGACCGCCGAAGGACACCGAGGAGAGCGCCCGCCGCATCTCGCGCCGCGCCGCGATCATGGGGGCGGGCATGTTCGGCTTCATGGCCGTGCTCGCCGGCCGCATGCGCTGGATGCAGGTCGACCAGGGCGAGGCCTTCCGCCTGCTCGCCGAGGAGAACCGCGTCAACCTGCGCCTCGTCCCCCCCGTCCGCGGCCTGATCTTCGACCGGCACGGGCGCATCCTCGCCGAGAATGCCCAGAACTACCGCATCGTCGTCGTGCGTGAGGAGGCGGGGGATCTCGAGACGACCATCGCCAAGCTGCGCGGTCTCGTGCCGATATCCGACGAACAGCTGGATCGGGCGCTGCGCGAGATCGAGCGCCGCGCGCCCTTCGTGCCCGTCACCGTGGCCGACCAGCTGAAATGGGAAGACGTGGCCGAGGTCGCCATCAACGCGCCCGCCCTGCCGGGCGTCACGCCAGAGGTGGGGCTCACACGCTATTACCCTCTCAAGGGCGATTTCGCCCATGTCGTGGGCTATGTCGGCCCCGTCTCGGATCGCGATCTCGAGCAGCATGAGGGCGACCCCGACCCGGTGCTGCAGATCCCCGACTTCCAGATCGGCAAGGTCGGTGTCGAGCGCAAGCTGGAGCCCATGCTGCGCGGCACCGCCGGCACCAAGCGGATCGAGGTCAACGCCACCGGCCGCGTGATGCGCGAGCTCGACCGGCAGGAGGGCGAGCGCGGCGCCGAGCTGCAGCTGACCATCGATGCCGGCCTGCAGAACTTCGCGCAGGCCCGCATGCGCGAGGAGAGCGCCTCGGCCGTGGTGATGGACGTGCAGTCGGGCGACATCCTCGCCTGCGCCTCGGCCCCCTCCTTCGATCCCAATCTCTTCGTGCGCGGCATCTCGGTGCCAGACTACAGGTCTCTGACCGCGGACGATCACCGCCCGCTCGCCACCAAGACCGTGCAGGGCACCTACCCGCCGGGTTCGACCTTCAAGATGCTGGTGGCCATCGCCGGCGTCGAGGCGGGCGTCATCACCCCCGGCGAGACCGTCTACTGCCCCGGCTTCCGCGAGATGGGCGGGCGCCGCTTCCATTGCTGGAAACGGGGCGGCCACGGCTGGATGGACATGCACGACAGCCTCGTCCAGTCCTGCGACGTCTATTACTACGAGCTGGCCGAGCGCGTCGGCATCGACCGGATCGCCGCCATGGCCCGTCGCTTCGGCCTCGGCGAACGGTTCGACCTGCCGCTCTCGGCGGTGTCCGAGGGCCTCGTGCCCGACAAGGACTGGAAGCGGCGCACCCGCGGCGAGACCTGGCGCATCGGCGACAGCCTGAACGCCGCGATCGGGCAGGGCTACAACCTTGCGTCGCCCTTGCAACTAGCGGTGATGACGGCGCGGCTCGCCACCGGCGAGGCGATCCGCCCGCGGCTGGTGAAATCGGTCGGCGGGCGCGAGCAGCCGGTGCTGAACGACGGGCCTCTCGGCCTGTCGCCCACGCTCATGGCGCAGATCCGCAAGGCGATGTTCGACGTCAACAACGACCGCCGCGGCACCGCCTATCGCTCGCGCATCGTGGCCGACGACCTCAAGATCGCCGGCAAGACCGGCACGAGCCAGGTGCGCTCGGTCGTCGTGCGCAACGAGGACGTGCCGTGGGAACAGCGCGACCACGCCCTCTTCGTCGGCTACGCGCCCTACCACGCCCCCCGTATCGTCTGCGCGGTGGTGGTCGAGCATGGCGGCGGCGGCTCGGCTGCGGCGGCGCCGGTGGCGCGCGACATCCTCGCCCGGGCGCTGCACGACGGCCTGCCGCCGCTCGAGATTTTCCCCGCGGGTCAGCGCTCGGAGCTCGAGGCGCTGTTCTCGTCGATGCCGCTCTTGCGCGAGGACGGCACGCCGCCGGCCGACCGGGCCTGAGGGGGCGCGCGCCGTGAGCTATCTCGAGTATCGGGTCCAGACCGTCCCCACCGGCATATCGAAGCTGTTGCACATCAACTGGGCGCTCGTGCTTTTGCTGACGGCGGTGGCCTGCATGGGGTTCTTGATGCTCTACTCCGTCGCGGGCGGCTCGATGGAGCCCTGGGCGCGGACGCAGATGGAGCGCTTCGGCCT
>LJNT01000098.1 GCA_001314685.1 Rhodobacteraceae bacterium HLUCCA09 | reverse complement strand
TGGGAGGGGCGCCGCGCGCGCAGGCGAGGGATGCCCGGGTGGGCGGGCCGTCGTTCGCAAGAACGCGGTCCGCGCGGTCGGGCAGGGGCGCGCGGTCGGTGTGCGATCGCCGGCGGGCCCGGCGGCTCGCGCGTTGCGCCCGGGCGAGCGACGGGCTAAGGCCGCCACCGGACGCAGGCAGGGAGGCCGGGGCATGGGCGGCGACAGGGAACCGATCAGGCTGGGGCTCGCGGGGCTGGGCACGGTGGGTGCGGGCGTGGCGAAGATCGTGCGCCGCAACGCCGCCGCGCTCGCGGCGAAGGCAGGGCGGCCCGTCGCCATCTCGGCCGTCTGCGCGCGGACCCGCGACAAGGACCGGGGCGTGCCGCTCGACGCCTATGCCTGGGAGGACGACCCCGTCGTGCTCGCCCGCCGGAGCGACGTCGACATCCTCGTCGAGCTGATGGGCGGCTCGGACGGGCCGGCGCTCGCGGCGACAGAGGCCGCGCTCGACGCCGGCAAGGACGTGGTGACGGCCAACAAGGCGATGCTCGCCATTCACGGGCAGGCGCTGGCCGAGCGGGCTGAGGCGAACGGCGCCACCATCCGCTTCGAGGCCGCCGTGGCTGGCGGCATCCCGGTGATGAAGGCGCTGACCGAGGGCCTCGCGGCCAACGGCCTGACCCGTGTGATGGGGGTGATGAACGGCACCTGCAACTACATCCTGACACGGATGGAGGATGGCGGGCTGCCCTACGACGAGGTCTTCGCCGAGGCCAAGGCGCTGGGCTATCTCGAGGCCGACCCGACGCTCGACGTGGGCGGAATCGACGCGGGCCACAAGCTGGCGCTTCTGGCGGCGGTCGCCTTCGGCACGAGGGTCGATTTCGGCGGCATCGGCATCGAGGGGATCGAGCGCATCTCGATCGAGGACATCCGGCAGGCGGCCGAGCTGGGCTACCGGGTGAAGCTTCTCGGCGTGGCGCGGATGAGCGGGCGCGGCCTCGAGGCGTCGATGGCGCCCTGCCTCGTACCGACCGACAGCCCGCTGGGCCAGCTCGAGGGCGCGACCAACATGGTGGTGCTCGAGGGCGACCAGGTGGGCCAGATCGTGCTGCGTGGCGCGGGTGCGGGCGAGGGGCCCACGGCAAGTGCGGTGATGGGCGACGTGATGGATCTCGCCCGCGGCTGCCGGGTGCCGACCTTCGGTCAGAGCGCGGGGCATCTTGTCGCGGCCGCGCCGGCGCGCGCCACGCTGCCGGCGCCCTACTACCTGCGGATGGCGCTGGCCGACCGTCCGGGGGCGCTCGCCAAGGTCGCGGCGGTTCTGGGCGAGGCGGGGGTCAGCATCGACCGGATGCGCCAGACCCGGCACGAGGCGGGCGAGGCGCCGGTCCTGATCGTCACCCATCCGACGACCCGGGCCGCGCTCGACGCGGCGCTGGCCGGGATGGAGGGCACGGGCGTCGTGCTCGCCGCCCCCGTCGCGCTGCGCATCGAGCAGGTCTGAGGCCGTGGCGCCGCGCCGCCGGGTGGCTTCGCACGCGCCTTGGAACTGTGCCTGCCCGCACCAATTCCGGCCATTCGCCCGGCAGGAGGGCGAGGGCGGGCGGCGGGGTGTCGAGACGCGCAGGGGAGATGGGCGATGACGCCGCCGGACGGGCCGCGCGATCGGGGGCCTTCGCGCAATCGGGGGCCTTCGGGCGACGACGGCCCCGGCGAAGGGGGCCGCGGCGCGGGGGGCCGGACGGCCGACCATGCTCCGCGTCTGACCGTGCGCGCCTCGCCCGCGCGGCGCGCGGCAGGGGCGGGGATGCTGGGCCTGCTCGGGGCCATCCTGCTCTGGGTCGCGCTTGCCGCGCCGCCGTCCGCGCCGGGCTGGAGCGTCTTTCTTCTGGCCTTCGGCGCGCTCGCGATCTTCGGCGGCTGGCGGTTGTGGCAGGCGACCGCGCCGGCGCTCGTGCTGACCGGCGACGGGCTGGCCGACACCACCGGCCGCACCATTGCCCGGCTCGACGAGATCGTGTCGGTCGAGCGCGGCATGCTCGCCTTCAAGCCGTCGAACGGGTTCCTGCTGCACCTGTCCCGCCCCGCGCCGCGGCACTGGTCGCCCGGACTATGGTGGCGACTGGGGCGGCGCGTGGGTGTCGGCGGCGTGACCGGCGCGGGCGAGACGCGTGCGATGGCCGATCTGATCGCGCTCGCGCTCGCCGAACGAAACGCCGGGTCAGCGGGTGCCGGCAGCGCCGACCCGCCCGACGATCAGAAGCACTCCTGATCCTCGTAGCCGATCTCGGGGGCGAACCGCGGGCGCGTGACGATGGTGCTCGACAGTTCCGTCTCGTCGAGCCAGCGGTCGAAGACCGGCTGGTAATTCACGCGACCCTCGGTGATCACGACCGTGTCGCCGAGCGTCATCAGCGGCACCTGCGGGAAGAGGGCCTCGACCGTGGTGGCGTCGTAGGGCTGGAACCCGGCAAAGCCGGGCTGCGCCCATGACCAGCACATCCGGAGGTCGCGCTTGGTGTCGTCGTCGCAATCCTTCATGCAGACGATCGAGGTGATGCGAAGCTGGGTCGGCGCCCGCGACCGCACCATGAAGTCGAAAGCGAAGGCGAGGCCGTCGAAGGCTTCCTCGGGCAGGGAGGTCTGCTGGCGGCTGATCATGTCGGCGACCGTGTAGGTGCCCTTGATCACCTCGTTGTTGGTGCGGAACGCGTCATACCAGACGAACGAGGCGGCGAAGAGCCCGAGCAGGAACGGTGCGATGATCGCCGCCTCGACCGATACCACGCCGCGCGTGTCGCGCGCGAAGGCGGAAAGGCGGCGGCGTGCGGGACCAGGCGTGCGGCGCATCGGCGAACGTCCTCAGGTCTGAGGCTCGACCACGAAGGCCGAGGCGGTGGTGAGCGCGTAGAAGTCGTCGTGGCTCGGCATGGCGAGGCCGAGATACGTCGTGGGGAAGACCGGTTTCTGCAGCGAGCACACGCGGATCAGCATCATGTCGTTGGGCTGACCGGGATTGAGCAGGAAATTCGCCACCGGCTTGAGGTCGCCGTCGGAATCGCGCTCGATGCACTCTGCCGACGACACGGGCGCCGTCCAGCCCTGCAGCGGTACGTCCGTGATGTTGATCAGAAGGCTGCCATGGCAGTTCGGCAGCACGACCGCGCGCGCGCAGATCGAGTTGCGCAGGGTCTCGAGGTCGGGGTCGGGCAACTGGCCGAGGCGCAGGGCGCGCACCGTCATGTCGGTGGCGCGTTCGAGCATCACCTGCCGCGTCATGAACAGCCCCAGCTCGAACGCCGCGACGAAGAGAGCGATGAAGACCGGAAAGATGATGGCGAATTCGACCGTGGCCGCGCCGGCCTCGGACCGGCGGAACAGCCCGAGCCGCGCTCCGACCCTACGGCCGTTCGCGGGGGCCGTGCACCCGTCGCCTGTTCTCGATCGCTTCAGCGGGCTCATGTCGAACTCCATGTGTGCCCGGAACGGCACTTCCCCGAAGCCACAGACCCCGATTTTGTGGCCTGAATTGGGCGGAGCGGCGAATTTCGCGTGGCTCCGTCGACGCCATGCCGACAGATCCCGCTCCTGGCACCTGATTGTCGAAGGGGGCGGCCTATCGGATGGCACGGGCGCGGCGTGGCGGTGTCGTCGCCGCCTGTCGCGCGACGGCGGCGCCGCGAGCCCGGGGGCCCGCGGCGCCGATGGGTGGTGACCGCGCGTCGGGGCATGGCCCCGGTGCCTCACTGCGTCAGGCGCAGCTTGTTGATCTGCCTGGCGATCGACGAAAAGGCGGCCTCGATCTCGAGCTGGCTCACCTCGTAGAAGTGGGTGGTCGAGCTCGCGCAGTTGCGCATCTCTTCGGCGGCATCGGCGGGCGCCTCGTAGGCGATGGTGAACACGGTCACGCCGTTCGCCTTGGCCTTGTTGCAGACGTTGTAGAAATTGGAGAGGTTCTGCGAGCGCGCCTTCACCCTCTTGTCGCCGCCGATCGAGCCCTGGCGGTTCGTCTCGCGCTCGGCGTTGAGCTTGTCGTGGTCGATCCCGTCGATGTCGTCGACGTCGCCGTCCTCGTTGTCCTCGTCGTCGTCGTCGGGGTCGCGGAAGCCCACATGTTTCGGCTGGAACTGGTCGGTGATCTTGCCGTCAGTCATCAGCACGATGAACTTCGAGGTCGAGGGCTCGTCCCAGTTGAGCGGCCGGTTCTTGCCGAGGTCGGAGATCTCGCCGGCGGCCTCGACCACGTCGAGCTCGTCGCGGCTGGCGGGATCGAGCAGGGCGAGGCCGTACTTCATGCCGAACATCGTGCCCGTGCCGTCATGCAGGCGCATCGCGTCGATGAAGGTCTTGAGATACGTCGCGTCGTTCTGCAGCGGGCGGATGCGCATGAACTCCGACGGGCACCAGCCCCAGTCCATGTGGTTCCAGTCGATGTCCCACTTGTGGAAGTGGGGGATCTGGCTGGTCGACTGGTAGGGCATGCCGGAATGGGTGAAGTCGGCATCCTCGAGGAAGATGCACGAACTGTCGTCGTGCACGCGCACCCCGCCGAGCTCGTCGAACATCAATGCCCCCGGGTTGACTGCGCCGGCATAGGGCACGATCGACACCGTCGTCCCGTCGACCTTGTCGCCCATCAGCACGAGGTCGATGAAATCCTTCGCGGCGTTGCGCAGCGGCGTGATCCGGTCGCCGAACCGCATCGACCCCGAGATGTCGAGCACGAGCGAGATCTCGACGTTCTCGACCGTCTCGTTCGCTTCGGCGGCCGCCACCACGCCCCAGGTCTCGGGCGTGACCATGAAGAAGGTTTTCAGCTCGGCCTCGGCCACGGCCCCGACCGTGCGGAAGTTGATGCCGGACTCCACGTTCGTGCTCTTGAGGAAGTCCGTCATCCCGGCGCGGGCCATGTAGTCTTCCACGACGCTCTTGGGCTCGCGCAGCTGGTCGAGGTCGGCCGCCGCGAGCACGGCGCCGTCGAGCACGGCCTGCATCGAGCTTCGGCGCTGCTCGGCCATCTGGACGGATATCCCGATGCCGACGGCGAGCAGGATCCCGAAGATCATGAAGAAGTTCCAGACGATCAGCATGCCGCTCTCGTCGCGCAGGAACCGGGTGAGCGGGGATCGCCGCGGCACGGAGTGGGCCGCGCGCCGCTCGGCGGAGCAATCGGCGCGACGCAGGCAACCGGCACCACGGGCACGGCGTGCGAGTCGCTGTTGGGTAGAACGGGGCATGGCAGCTTCCCTTTCCATGGGACTGCCCCATTTCCACCACCCGGATAGGGCGCCATCGCGGCGCAAGTTGGTCGCAATTGGGGCGGCGCGCATGCGCGGGGGCGTGGCGGGCCACCCGTCTGCTCGCCCCGCCCTGTTTCGCGCTGCCCGGCGGTACCGCCCGCTCCGGTGTCCGGTCAGGCCGGGGTCCGGTGCGGGGCCGCTCAGTTCGTCAGGCGCAGCTGGTTGATCTGGCGGGCGATGCTGGAGAACGCCACGCCGATATCCTCGGACCGCACATCGAAGAAGCGCAGGGAGTCGGCCGCGCAGGCGAGCAGTGTCGCATCGCCCTGGCCGTAGGTGTCCATCCCGATCGAGTAGACGATGGCGCCCGCGTTGCGCGCCGCGTCGCAGATCTCGGTGGTGCGGGTATTCTTGGCGCCGGGGTTCACCCTGTCGAAGACGGCGTTGTAGTGGCTGCCCCAGTTGCCGCCCACCGCCTCGGCCTTGATGTAGCGGGCGAAGTAGCGGACCGACCACTTGTCCCACACCTCGGGCCAGTCGAGCTGCGCCGCCGCGGCGCCGCCCGCAGGCTCGGCCTGCCACGCGCCGCCGGGCGTCGATGAGAGGGTCGTGCCGTTGAAGACGAAGTATTCGTCGCGGCCGGCGTCGTAGTACGAGACCGTGCCGCTGCCCCCGTCGACGTATACGGGCGAGGCGCCGGACGCGAAGTCGGGTTCGAGCCGGAACTGGTCGGTGTTCTGCCCGTCGGACATGACCACCAGCACCTTCAGCGTGTTGTCGCGGCCGTAATCAAAGGGCCGGCCCGCAAGATTAGCCGGCACCTCGCCGTCGGCCACGAGTTGGGTCAGCGCCGGGCGGAACGCCGGGTCGAGCAGCGCCGCGCCCCACTTGGCGGCGATGTCGATCGAGGTGTTCCCGCCGGCCCACATCGCGTCGATCTGAGCCTTGAGCGTATCCTTGTCCTGCGACCAGGCGGTGATGTGCCGGCTGCCGTCGAAGGGGCAGACGACGCCGAACGTGTCGACCGGCGAATCCCAGGTGAAGATGTCGAAATGGCCCGCCCTCGGCAGCGCGTCGGCCGGGTCGAGCGCCGTGTCCGAGTAGCTCGCGCCGGGAAACTCCGCGCAGTGGGAATAGTCGTGCTCGGCCGTCAGGTTCAGCGCCGAGGCGAGCGTCGGCCCCGCATTGACCTGCGTCGAGAACGGGATGATCGAGACCGACACGGTGCTCGGCTGGCCGTTGGGGCCGGGCTTGACCACCGTGTCGACGAAGTCCTTCGCGGCGGGCTTGAGCAGGTTGAGGCGGTAGTTGCCGTTCCAGCCCATCGAGCCGGAATTGTCGAGCACCAGCGAGATCTCGACATCGGTCAGGCTCTCGACGGCGGTGCCGGCGGCCGGTGCGGCGAGCTCGTCGAAGCCTATCATGTCGATGAAGCGGGTGCCGACCATCGAGTTGAGCGAGGCCGAGACGATCTTCTCGTTGACCTTCTCGACGGTCTCGACGGTCACCTCGTCGCCCGGCAGGCCGGCCCGGTCGAAATAGTCGCGCACCACGGCCTCGGCGTCGCGTTCCTGCTCGAGGTCGGCGGCGGCGAGGATCGCGCGGTCGATCGTGTTCTGCACGTTGGTGCGCACGCTCTCGGTGCGATAGGTGTCGAGCCCCAGGCCGACGGCCAGCACGATGCCCATCACCGCAAAGAGGAACCACACCAGCATCGCGCCGCCCGTCTCGGCGGCGAAGGCCCGCGCGCGGGTCGCGCAAATCCGGCGAAAGTTCGGCATCTCGTCGCGTCTCGTCAGCATGGCAGCCCCTCCAACGATGTCGCGCGCGCGCCTCGCTCGGCACGCTGCAGACCGGGCGCCCCCACCCGATGGCCGGAAAACTGCCGTGACTTTTCCGCAAAGTCACATCGCCGGCGCCATTGGGATCGCCGAGGAAAGAAAGGCGACAGCGTCGGCCGACTGTTTCGCATCATGGCGGAAATGGGGCGCGGCCGGGGCCGGATCGGGCTCCGCGCGGCACGGCGCGTCGGGCGGGCGCCGCGAATCGCCTGCGCCTGCCGGTGTCGGCGAATGCGGCATCACGGGGGCGCCGGCGGGCAAGCGCCGTGGCCAGACGCGGCTTGGCCGGGCGGGGGCGCCCGACGTCACTCCGCCCCGTCCGATCCCCCATGATTTTGCAACGCGGGGCGGCTAGGGTCGGCGCGCGCGCCCTGCGTGGCGCACTCACAGCCCGAGGGAGGGGGCAGTCATGAACCAGGCACTGCGCGAGCCGAGTTTCCGCGAATCCGTCGACCTGATGTTCAACCGCGCGGTCGCGGTGATGGACCTGCCACCGGGGCTGGAGGACAAGATCCGCGTCTGCAACTCCACCTATACCGTGCGCTTCGGCGTGCGGCTGCGCGGGCGCATCCATACCTTCACCGGCTACCGCTCCGTGCATTCCGAGCACATGGAGCCCGTCAAGGGCGGCATCCGCTACGCGCCGGTCGTCAACCAGGACGAGGTCGAGGCGCTCGCCGCGCTGATGACCTACAAGTGCGCCCTCGTCGAGACGCCCTTCGGCGGCTCCAAGGGGGGCCTGTGCATCGACCCGCGCGACTACGAACCCGATGAGCTGGAGCTCATCACGCGCCGCTTCGCCTACGAACTGGCCAAGCGTGACCTGATCCACCCCGCCCAGAACGTGCCCGCGCCCGACATGGGCACCGGCGAGCGCGAGATGGCGTGGATCGCCGACCAGTATCACCGGATGAACACCACCGACATCAACGCCAACGCCTGCGTGACAGGCAAGCCGCCGCATGCGGGCGGCATCCAGGGCCGGGTGGAGGCGACCGGGCGGGGCGTGCAATACGCCCTGCGCGAGTTCTTCCGCCACCCGGAAGACGTTGCGGCGGCCGGCCTCTCGGGCACGCTGGAGGGCAAGCGCGTGATCGTGCAGGGCCTCGGCAACGTGGGCTATCACGCCGCCAGCTTTCTCAGCCGGGAGGACGGCTGCAAGATCACCGCCGTGGTCGAGCGCGACGGCGCGATCATCGACGATGCCGGCCTCGACGTCGAGCGTGTCCGCCACTGGATCGCGCAGCACGGGGGCGTGAAGGGCTACCCCGACGCGCAGTTCGTCTTCGAGGGCGTCGCCGTGCTCGAGAAGGAGTGCGACATCCTCATCCCCGCCGCGCTCGAGGCCGTCATCACGCGCGAGAACGCCCCCCGGATCGAGGCACGCCTGATCATCGAGGCGGCGAACGGCCCGATCACCGCCGGCGCCGACGAGATCCTGCGCACCAAGGGCATCGTGATCATCCCCGACCTCTACGCCAATGCCGGCGGCGTGACGGTGAGCTACTTCGAGTGGGTCAAGAACCTGTCGCACATCCGCTTCGGCCGGATGCAGCGCCGGCAGGAAGAGTCGCGCCACCAGCTCATCGTCGACGAGCTCGAGCGGCTCTCGGCCGATACCGGCATCGGCTGGACGCTCTCGCCCGACTTCAAGGAAAAATACCTGCGCGGCGCGGGCGAGCTGGAACTGGTGCGCTCGGGCCTCGACGACACGATGCGCGGTGCCTACCAGGCGATGCGCGCGGTCTGGCACGCCCGCGACGATGTGCAGGATCTGCGCACCGCGGGCTACATCGTGGCGATCGAGCGGGTGGCCAAGAGCTATCGCGACAAGGGAATCTGATGACCGCCCCGCGCGCCGGGCTCCGTCGCCGCACCGGCGTGAGAGCGGGCGGGCCGGCCCCGGCGGGGGGGTAATTTAGGCAAAGCCTATCGGAACTCGTGTCGCGTCCTTATGGAACCTATGTGTCGCATCTCTAGCTTTGCGTGGTAGCATCGGTTAACCGGGGCGCCGCCGCGTCCGCGGCAGACGGGATTGCAGCGCACGAGAGGCAGGCGACAATGGGCAGCGCGACAGGCGAGGCGGCAGCGCATGGGGCGAAGCCGGCGAATCGGCGTGGGCAGGGGCTGACCTGGGTGCCCGCGGCGCTTGCCGCCGCGATCTTCGCTGCGCTCTGGCCGGCCATACCGACCGTCGCCGCGGGAGAGGTGCTGCGCTGGGGCGTCGCTTGGGTGCCCTCGCTCGGCGTCAACTTCTCGGTCCTGCTCGACGGCCTCAGCCTGACCTTCGCGCTGCTGATCTCGGGCATCGGCGCGCTCGTGATGCTCTTCGCCGCGAAGTACATGGAGGGGAAGTATCATTCGGGCCGGTTCGCGCTCTACCTGTTCCTGTTCATGCTGGCGATGCTCGGCCTCGTGCTGGCCGACAACCTGCTGACGCTCTTCGTCTTCTGGGAACTCACGTCGATCACCTCCTATCTCCTGATCGGCTTCGGCCATGCCGACGCCAAGTCGCGCCGCTCGGCCCTGCAGGCGCTGCTCGTCACCGGCATGGGCGGACTCGCGCTGCTTGCGGGCTTCATCCTGATCTACACGGTCGTCGGCTCGTTCGACCTCGCCGTGGTCCTCGCCTCGGGCGATGTGCTGCGCGACAGCCCGCTCTACCTGCCGATCCTGATCCTCGTGCTCGCGGGCGCCTTCACCAAGTCGGCGCAGTTCCCGCTGCACTTCTGGCTACCCAACGCGATGGCCGCGCCGACGCCCGTCTCGGCCTACCTGCACTCGGCCACGATGGTGAAGGCGGGCGTCTTCCTGCTCGCCCGGCTGCACCCGGCGCTCGCGGGCACCGATGTCTGGCTGTGGTCGCTGACGCTGTTCGGCGGCGTGACCGCGGTGTTCGCCAGCGTCATGGCGCTGCGGCAGACCGACCTCAAGCAGGCGCTGGCCTACACCACGCTGATGGCGCTGGGCACGCTGGTGCTGTTTCTCGCCGACGGAACGTCGGCCTACGCGATCACCGGGTTCATGGCGTTTCTCGTCACGCATTCGCTCTACAAGGCGGCGCTGTTCCTCGTCGTCGGCACGGTCGACCACGGGACGGGGACGCGCGACGCGCGCATCCTCGGCGGGCTCGCGCGCGCCATGCCGGTCACGGCCTTCGCCGCGGCGCTCGCCGGGTTGTCGATGGCCGGCCTGCCCCCCTTCGTGGGCTTCATCGCCAAGGAGGTGCTCTACAAGGGCGCGGGCGAGCTTCCCCTCGGCACCATCGTCACCGGCTTCGCGCTCGCCTCGAACGCGCTGATGTTTGCGGTGGCCGGGATCGTCTGCCTGCGCCCGTTCTGGGGCCGGCCACGCGGAGAGACGCCGGTGCCCCCCCACGAGGGGCCGTGGCAGCTGCTCGCCGGGCCGATCATCCTGTCGGTGCTCGGCCTCGCGCTGGGCCTGATGCCATGGCTCAAGCAGCAGGCCCTCGTCTCGCCCGGCGTCGACGCGGTGCTCGGCAGGGGCGGCGAGGCGCGCGACCTGAAGCTCTGGGCGGGGGTGAACCTCGCGCTCGTCCTGTCGCTCGCCACCTTCGCGCTCGGCCTCATGCTCTACGCCTTTCACGTCGTCCTGCGCGACGGGCTGAACCGCCTGGGCGCGCGCCTGCCTTCGCTCGACGCCGGGTGGGACAGGTTCCTCGACGGTCTCAAGGCGCTCGCCGCGTGGCAGACCCGCATCCTGCAATCGGGCCGGCTGGTGAACTACATGGCCGTGACCTTCGCTACCCTCCTGGCCGGCCTCGGCGCGGCGCTGATCGCGACCGCGCCCGGGCCGATCATGCTCGAGATGCCGTATCTTCTGGTCAAGGAATGGGGGATCGCCCTGCTCGTTCTTGCCGGCACGGGCGTCGTCGTCTCGACCAATTCGCGCATCACCGCCCTCGCCGGGCTGGGCGTGGTCGGCGTGGGCGTCGCGCTGATCTTCGTCACATACGGCGCGCCCGACGTCGCCATCACGCAGCTGCTTGTCGAGGTGCTGGTGGTGGTACTGGTGGCGCTCGCCATTCTCAAGCTGCCCTCGCTCGAGCCCGAGACGGGCCGCCGCCGCTGGTTCGATGCCGCGCTCGCCCTCGGCATCGGCGGCGCGGTCACCGTGATCATGCTGATGGTGCTCGACGTGCCGCTCGACCGCCGGCTGTCGGAGTATTTCGAGGTCACATCCTGGCCCGAGGCCTTCGGCCGCAACATCGTCAACGTGATCCTGGTAGATTTCCGCGCGCTCGACACGTTCGGCGAGATCGCCGTGGTCGCCGTCGCCGGCATCGCCGCCTTCGCCCTGCTCAAGACGAAGATCGCCCCGGCGAAGGAGGATGCCCGATGAAATCCGTCATCGTCGAATCGGGTGCGCGCTTTCTCGTGGCGCTGCTTCTTGTCTTTTCCGTCTACATGCTGCTGCGCGGCCACAACCTGCCCGGCGGCGGCTTCATCGGGGGGCTGGTCGGCGCGATGGGCTTCGTCATCCAGACCATCGCCTGCGGCACCGAGAGCGCGCGCAAGGCGCTGCGCGCCGATCCCTCCAACATCGCCATGGCCGGCCTCGGCATCGCGCTGCTCGCGGGCCTGTTCGCCGCGCTCTTCGGCGACGCGCTCTTCACCGGGCAGTGGCTGTTCATCGGCGCGACGGAGGAGAGCAAGGGCCTGCCGCTGTCGTCGGTGCTCGTCTTCGACATCGGCGTGTATCTGGTGGTGATGGGCGCCATCCTCACCCTCGTCTTCGCCCTTGAGGAGGAGGCGTGATGGAGCAGATCCTCGCACTCCTCATCGGCGTTCTGGTGGCCGCATCCGTGTGGCTCATGCTGTCGCGCAACGTGGTGCGCTTCCTGTTCGGGCTGGTGCTGATCTCGAACGCGGCCAACCTGGTGATCTTCACCGGCGGGCGGCTGACGCTCGGCGCGCCGCCCCTGATCGACGAAGGCGCCGACGCGCCGCCGGCGCTCGTGGCCAACGCGCTGCCACAGGCGCTGGTGCTGACTGCCATCGTCATCGGCTTCGGTCTGCTGGCCTTCGCGCTCGCGCTCGTCTTCCGCGCCTACACGGCTCTCGGCACCGTCGACAGCGACGAGATGCGGCTTGCCGAGCCGCGCGAGGGAGAGGAGGGCGCAGCAAAGCTGCCCGCGCGGGGCGGGGCCACGCCCGAGATGGCGCGGGAGGCCGCCGAATGAGCTGGGTTCTCTCCATCCCGCTGGCCATCCCGTTCCTGACGGCGGTGGCCTGCTACCTGACCCGCGACACGCCGCGCGCGGCGTGGATCTCGGTCGTGGGCTCGGCCCTCCTTCTCGCGGCGTCCGCCGTGTTGATGGCACAGGTTCTGGCCGAGGGCGTGATCGCGGGGCAGATGGGCGGCTGGCCCGCCCCCTTCGGCATCACGCTGGTGGCCGACCTGCTCTCGGCGGTCATGGTCGTCATCACCGCGATCACCGCGCTCGCCGTCGCCGTCTACGCGCTCGCCGACGTGAGCGCGGTGCAGGAGAGGATGGGCTATCACGCCCTCTTCCAGGTGCTGATCGCGGGCGTCACGGGGGCGTTCCTGACGGGCGACCTCTTCAACCTCTACGTCTGGTTCGAGGTGATGCTGATCGCCTCGTTCGGCCTGCTGGTGCTCGGCGGCACGCGCGAGCAGCTCGACGGCGGCATCAAGTACGTCACGCTCAACCTCGTCTCGACGATCCTCTTCCTGTCGGGCATTGGCCTGCTCTACGGCATGACCGGCACGCTCAACATGGCCGACCTCGCCGTGACCGTTCCGCAACTCGAAAACCAGGCGCTGGTGACGGTCGTCGCCATGATGTTCATGATCGCCTTCGGGGTGAAGGCGGCGGTCTTCCCGCTGTTCTTCTGGCTGCCGGCGGCCTACCACACGCCCGCCTTCTCGGTCTCGGCCGTCTTCGCGGGGCTGCTGACAAAGGTCGGCGTCTATGCGCTGATCCGCATGTTCACGCTGGTCTTCACCGGCGATACCGAGTTCACCCACACGATCCTGCTCTGGGTCGCGGGCTTCACCATGGTGACGGGCGTCCTGGGGGCGGCGGCGCAGCAGGATTTTCGCAAGATCCTGTCGTTCCACATCGTCAGCCAGATCGGCTACATGATCCTCGGCCTTGCGCTGCTGACGCCACTCGCCATCGTCGGCGCGGTCTTCTACCTCGTCCACCACATCATCGTGAAGGCGAACCTCTTCCTCGTCTCGGGCGTGGCCAACCGCCTGACCGGGTCGACCGAGCTGGGGCGGATCGGCGGCCTCTACGCCTCGGCGCCCCTGCTGGCGGTGCTGTTTCTCGTGCCGGCCTTCTCGCTCGCGGGGTTCCCGCCGCTCTCGGGCTTCTGGGCGAAATATGTGGTGGTGAAGGCCTCGCTCGATGCCGAGGCGTGGGTGCTGGCGGCCGCCGCGCTGGTGGTCGGCGCGCTCACCATCTACTCGATGACCAAGATCTGGGCCGAGGCCTTCTGGAAGCCGCACCCCGAGGGGCGCGCGCCACTTCTCTCGGCGCTGCCCGTGCGTGACCGGGTCGCGCTCGTGTCGCCCATCGCCGCCCTCGCCGTGCTGACCTGCGTGATCGGCCTCGCGCCCGAGCCCTTCGTGCAGTTCGCCGAACGCTCCGCCACGCAACTCATAGACCCGTCCGACTATGTGGCGACCGTGCTGGGCGCGGACGCGGCCGAGGGCATGCCCCGGATCGCCGCGCTGGAGACGCGCGAATGACCTATCTTCTGCTCAACATCCTGCTCGCCGCGCTCTGGGCTGCGCTGAGCGACAGTTTCTCGTTGTGGGGCATCGCCGTCGGTTTCGTGCTCGGATACGTGGCGCTCTGGTTCACCCAGCCGATCTTCGGCGGCGACACCAGTCCGTATTTCGGCCGGGTCTGGACCGCGCTGCGGCTGCTCGTCTATTTCCATTACGAGCTGGTCAAGTCGTCGGTGGACGTGGCGTGGGACGTCGTCACCCCAAGGCACCGCTCGAATCCGCGGCTGATCGAGATGCCGCTCGACGTGAAGTCGGATGCCGGCATCCTGATGGTCACCAATCTCATCTCGCTCACCCCCGGCACGCTCTCGGTCGACGTGAGCGAGGATCGCTCGACGCTGCTCGTCCACGCCATGTTCGCCGATGATACCGACGAGCTTGTCCGCGATCTCAAGGG
>LJNT01000170.1:14417-24752 GCA_001314685.1 Rhodobacteraceae bacterium HLUCCA09 | reverse complement strand
CAGCGAATCGTAGCCGCCGACCTCGGCCAGAACGATGCGCCCGCCCTTGGGCGCCTCGGGGTTCACGTAGGGCAGCGACACGAAATCTGGGGGCAGGGCGGGCTCGCCATACATAGCTATGCCATGCCGGGGCTCCGCCGAGGCGCCCGTCGCGCCGAACGCGAGGGCCATGCCGAGGGCCAGTGCGGGACGGATCGATGCGGTGTGGATGCGCCTCATGGCCCTGCGGCCTCCCTCTGCTCTTGTCGCCTCGAGCGCGAGCCTATGCGGCGGAAGTAGCCTTTTCAAACTTTTACCTTGGACAGCGGGGGAGGATTGCGTATAAAGCCGTTACTGCTCGATAGGTTTCTTGCCTGTATGAAACCTGCCTCAATGACTTGCGCCCGCCTCTGGCGGGCGCTTTTTTTTGGCCGTTGGGCGGGCGTGGCTCAGGTGGGCAGCGGGTGGCGCCGGGGCCGCGACAGACCGAGAAGCGCCGCCACGATGGCAAGGTTGACCACGTTCCAGGCGATGCCGTTCAGGAAGGCGTAAAGATAGCTGCCGGTGGCGTCGTGGATCGCTCCCGACATCCAGCCGCCCAGCGCCATGCCCGCGATGGTGGCGAAGGTGACGATGCCCACCCGCGCGCCCGCTTCGCGCGCCGGCAGGTACTCGCGCACGATGATGGCGTAGGCCGGAACGATCCCGCCCTGTGCCAGCCCGAAGATCGCCGAGACGAGGTAGAGCGACACCAGCGCGTCGGACGGCAGGAAGAGCACCAGCGCGAGGGTCTGCAGAGCCGAGCCGAGCAGCAGCGTCTTGAGGCCGCCCAGCCGGTCGGCCAGGAAACCCGATACGAGGCGGGAGACGACCCCGCCCAGCAGCATCAGCGACAGCATCTCGGCGCCCACCGCCGGCCCGTAGCCCAGATCGACGCAATAGGCGACGATGTGGACCTGCGGCATCGACATGGCGACGCAGCAGGCGATCCCCGCCACGAAGAGCAGCGCGGTCAGCGTCGCGGGCGAGAGGCCCGTGGTGCGCGACCTGAGCGAGGCGGCGGCGTCGGCGGCGACCCAGGATTCCTCGGTCACGCGGCGGCGCAGCGTCAGCGACAGCGGCAGCACCAGCGCGGGCACGATCACCGCGAGCGCGAGGTAGGCGCCGCGCCAGCCGTGCTCCGCCTGGACGCCCGCCAGCAGCAGCGGCCAGATCGCGCCCGACAGGTAGTTGCCGCTCGCCGCGATGGCCATGGCGATGCCGCGCCGCCGCAGGAACCAGTGCGAGACGTCGGCCACGAGCGGGCCGAAGCCCACCGCCGCGCCGAAGCCGATGGCGGCATGCAGCGCGATGACGAGGCCGATGGCGGGGCTGAGCGCGGCGAGCGCGTAGCCGGCCCCGATCAGGCACGCGGCGGCCGCGAGGCAGGGCGCGATCCCGACCCGGTCGACCCACCGCCCGATCACCAGCGTCCCGAGCGCGAATCCCGCCATCGTGACCGTGTAGGCGAGCGAGACGGTGCCCCGGTCGGTGCCGAACTCGGCCTCCATGGCGGGCATCACGACGATGGGCGCCCACATCCCCACATTCGCCACGCAGGCGGTGGCGAGCGACAGGGCGAGGCGCCCCCAGGCATAGGGCGTGTCGTGCAGGGCGGAGGTCATGGCGCGCGACGCTATGCGGGGGCGGCGCGCCCGTCCATCCGCATTCGCACGGCACCTCGCCTCGACCTGCCGGCGCGCGGGGCGCGACGATCCTTCCCGCGCCGGGACGCGAATCGCGTCTGGCCTTCGCACCTGCGGCATGTAGGGTGCGGCCCAGATGCGCGCGGGCCGCGGGCGAGCGAACGGAACGCTGCCTGCCGCCGCGCGGGAGTGAGCAAGACGCGGCGCGCGGGCGCGCGCAGGGATGGAAGGGAGAGCGCAGGCCATGCCTCAGGACAGACCGCTGAAGGGAAAGACCGCCATCGTCACCGGATCGAACTCCGGGATCGGGCTGGGCGTTGCGCGGGCGCTCGCGCTGCAGGGGGCCGACGTGGTGCTCAACTCGTTCACCGACAGCGCCGACGATCACGCGCTCGCCGCGGGCCTCGCGCAGGAGACGGGGGCAGAGGTGCGCTACGTCAAGGCCGACATGTCGAAGCCCGAGGAGTGCCGCGCGCTGGTCGAGCAGTCGGGCGAGTGTCACGTCCTCGTCAACAACGCCGGCATCCAGCACGTCGCCGCCGTCGAGAAGTTCCCGGTCGAGAAGTGGGACGCGATCGTGGCGATCAACATGTCGTCGGCCTTCCACACCACGGCTGCGGCCCTGCCGATGATGCGCAGGTCGGGCTGGGGAAGGGTGGTCAACATCGCCTCGGCGCACGGGCTGACCGCCTCGCCCTACAAGTCGGCCTATGTCGCGGCCAAGCACGGCGTTGTGGGGCTGACCAAGGTGATCGCGCTCGAGACGGCGCGCGAGCCCATCACCTGCAACGCCGTCTGCCCCGGCTACGCGCTGACGCCGATCGTGGAAAAGCAGATCCCCGACCAGATGGAGACCCACGGCATGAGGCGCGACGAGGTGATCGAGAAGGTCATGCTCGAGCGGCAGCCGTCGAAGGAGTTCGTCACAGTCGAGCAGATCGGCGGGACGGTCGCGTTTCTCTGCTCGCCGGCGGCCGACCAGATCACCGGCACGACGATCTCGGTCGACGGCGGCTGGACGGCGCTGTGAGCGACGGCGCTTCGGGTGGCGGTGGAGGAGGCGGGGGGCCAGCCCCGTCGCCATCGGGGCGCGGACCGATGGCGCGCCCGATGGCGCCCCCCGACAGTATCGGCCGCGATGACGGAGCGGGGGGCGGGGCGCCCGATCCCGGTCGGGACATGACGCCTCGAGCCGCGGGTGCGGGCCGCAACGGTCGGCTGAAGATCAACGTCGCGCTGCAGGGCGGGGGCGCGCACGGGGCGTTCACCTGGGGCGTGCTCGACCGCCTGCTCGAGGACGAGGAGATCGAGATCGCCGGCATTTCAGGCACCTCGGCTGGCGCGCTCAACGGCGCGGCGCTGAAGGCTGGGCTGGTGGCCGACGGCGCGGGGCAGGACAGGGCGGCGGCGCGCGCCAACCTCGACTGGCTGTGGCACCAGGTGGCCGGGCTGAACGATCTGCGCATGGCCGCGTGGTTCGCCCAGGTCGCGCCGCCCACGGCCGCCGTCTCGGCCGCGCTCGAGGCGACGCCGGCCTTCGCGGCGGCGGACCTGGCGAGCCGGATCGTCTCGCCCTATGCGTGGGGGCCGCTCTACCGCAACCCGCTGGCGCGAATCGCCGAGCGCTTCGACTATTCCCATGTCTGCGCCGAGGCCGGGCCCGCCTTCTTCGTCTCGGCGACGAACGTGCGGACGGGCAAGATCCGGGTCTTCTCCGGGGCCGAGATCTCGACCGAGGCGATCCTCGCCTCGGCCTGCCTGCCGACGCTGTTCCAGGCCGTCGAGATCGACGACCCCGCGACGGGCGTGCGCGAGGCCTACTGGGACGGCGGCTACACGGGAAACCCCGCGCTCTTCCCGCTGTTCTCGGGGGACCTGCCCGACGACATCGTGGTCATCAACATCAACCCGCTCCATCGGCCGGAGGTGCCGCGGAGCGGGCAGGACATCCAGAACCGAATCAACGAGATCAGCTTCAACTCGTCGCTCCTGCGCGAGCTGCGCGCCATCGCCTTCGTCAGGCGGCTGCTGCACGAGGGGCGGCTCGCGCCGGGCTCGATGGCCGACATCAATGTGCACATGATCGCCGACGACGCGCTGATGCGTGACCTCAGCGTGGCGACCAAGCTGATCCCCTCGGCGGTGGTGCTGTCGCGGCTGAAGGAGGCCGGGCGCGCGGCGGCAAGCGCCTTCCTCGCCGAGCACAAGGGCGATATCGGCGTGCGGCCGAGCGTCGACCTCGCGGCGATGTTCACCTGAGGCGGGGCGTGCGACCGGGGCGCGCGACCGTGGGGCCGGGCCGCGGCTCAGTCGGCCGCCGCGATTGCCGTGCCGAAGAGCACCAGCGCCATGAGGGGCACGATCACGGCGTGCGAGGGCGCCGTGTCGGCGACGATGATGTCGGGCTCGATCCGGGGTTCGGCGAGGCCGCCGCCCGTGGCGGCGGCGGGCAGGCCGAGCATGCACAGGACGAGGGTGGCACGGTGGGTAGCGGCACGGGTCATGGCGATCTCCACGAACAGACAGGTTCCCCTGCGGAATAAGTGGACCGGGCGAGACCCGGAAGGCAAGGCTCGATGCGCCCGCGCGGCGTGTCGCGGGCAGCCGTGCAAGGCCGGTGCTGCGGCGCCGTCGCGTCTGCCGGCGCAGCGGGCGTCATGCGCAGCGAAAGTCGTGGCGCGGTGGCGGGCGTCCGCCCGTGCCTCGGCCGCCTCAGGCGCGTTCGGGCGCGCGGGCGGGCGGGGCGTCGGGCGCCGCCGCCGGGGTGCCCGGTGCGGGCTCCTGCGCGGGGACGACGCGCGGCGGGCCGCCGGGCGCCTCGGGCGGAATGACGAGGCCCGCCGAGATGATGAGCTTGGCGGCGTCCTCGATGCTCATGTCGAGTTCAACCACGTCGGCGCGTGGAACGAACAGCAGGAAGCCCGAGGTCGGGTTGGGCGTGGTCGGAAGGAAGACCGACAAAAGGCTCTCGTCGCGCGGGATGCGGCGGGCGATCTCGCCGCGCGCCCCGGTCGAGACGAAGGCGACGGCCCAGATCCCCTTGCGCGGATACTCCACCAGGCAGGCGCGATCGAAATTCGTCTCGGTCTGGGCGAAGACGGTCTCGGCGATCTGCTTGAGCCCGTTGTAGATCGAGCGGACCACCGGCATCCGGTCGACCACGCTCTCGCCCCAGGAGATCAGCGACCGGCCGATCAGGCCCTTGGCGACCCAGCCCACGAGGACCGTGAAGATCAGGAAGACGATCACGCCGACGCCGCGGACGTCGATGCCGATATATTGCTCGGGCCGGAAGGCGGCGGGCACGAAGGGCAGGACGAAGCCGTCGATCCAGCCCACCACCGTCCAGATCAGGTAGGCGGTCAGTCCGATGGGGGCGATCACCACGAGGCCCGTCAGGAACGACGCGCGCAGCGAGGCGAGGATGCCCGGCCGCTTGCGGGGCAGGGCCGGGTCGATCGGGGTCTCGAGGATGTGCGGCTTGCGGTCGGTCATCGGCGCTCTTCCTGACCGTGGTGAGTTAGGCAGAGCGAAGCCGCGCCGCAAGATGGCGGGGCGGGGCTGCGCTCAGCATGCGGGGGGTGCCGCCGGGGTGGTGCCGATTTCGCGGGCGATGGCGGCGGCGAGGCGCGCATTGTTGAGCACGAGCGCGATGTTGGCGGCGAGGCTCCGTCCCTCGGTCAGCTCGAGGACGCGGCCGAGCAGAAAGGGGGTGACGTCCTTTGCGGCGATGCCCCGCGCGGCGGCCTCGTCGGTCGCCTGCGCGATGAGGGGCGCGAGCGTCTTGGCCGGGATCTCGTGCTCGGCCGGGATCGGGTTGGCGATGAGCTGGCCGCCGCCGAGGCCGAGCGCGGCCCGCATGCGGTGGGAGCGGGCGATCCCGGCCGCATCGTCGATCCGGAGCGGCGCGGGCAGCCCGCTGTCGCGCGACCAGAAGGCGGGGAGGGTGTTCTGGCCCACGGCGATCACGGGCACGCCGAGCGTCTCCAGCACCTCGAGCGTCTTGGGCAGATCGAGAATGGCCTTGGCGCCGGCGGCGACCACGGTGACGGGCGTGCGGGCGAGCTCGTGCAGGTCGGCCGAGACATCGAACGTGCTCTCCGCGCCGCGGTGGACGCCGCCGATGCCGCCCGTGGCGAAGACGGCGATGCCGGCGAGGCGTGCGGCGATCATCGTGGCGGCCACGGTGGTGGCGCCGGTGCGCCCGGCGGCGAGGCAGGCCGCGAGGTCGGCGCGGGAGAGCTTGTCGACGTCTTGCGCCGTGGCCAGCCGAGCGAGCCCCGCCTCGTCGAGGCCGATATGAAGGCGGCCGTCCATCACCGCGATGGTGGCGGGCGTGGCGCCGGCCTGCCGCACCTCGGCCTCGATCAGACGGGCGGTCTCGAGGTTCTGCGGGCGGGGCAGGCCGTGGGTGACGATGGTGCTCTCGAGCGCCACGATGGGGCGCCCCTCCTCCTGCGCGGCGGCGACTTCCTCAGAGACAGCGAGCGGGGGGGCGGGGGGCGCCGTCATGCGCGCGGCCCGCCGCCCGCGCCGGATGCCGGCCAGGGCCGGCAGCCTCCGGCGGGGATACTTGCAGCAAGAAGAAGCGGCAGGGCGCGCGCCGGGCCATAGGCGGGCGCGCTCGTCGTGCGGGGCAAAGACATGCGATGGGCGTAGGAGCGGCGGGGGCGAGAGCGGCTGGGGGGCGCCGGGACGCCGACCGGACACGGACCTGTCGCATCGGCGGGGAGACCGCCGGGGGTGAGATGGGCGGGGCCGGAGGCGTGCCTGGCCGGGGCCATCGGATCAGGCCGTGGAGACGTAGAGGGCGGTGGCGGCGAGCGCCTCTTCCAGCGCGGCGGTGCCGTCGAGGCCGGCGATCTCGGCGGCGATGTGCGAGGCCATGAAGCAGTCGCCCGCCCCCGTCACCCGGCAGACCGACACGGCGGGGGGCGCGAGCGAGATCAGCGTGCCGTCGGCGCGCGCCTCGGCCATCGGGGCGCCGCCGTCCGTGACGAGAACGCGCCGGGCGCCGCGCGCCACGAGGGCGCCTGCGGCCGCCTCGGCGCTGTCGAACGCCTCGCCGCAGATCAGCGCGGCCTCGACCCGGTTGATGTAGACCGTGGCGCGGGCGTGCGGCAGAAGGGGCGAGAGCCGGGCCGCCTTGCCGGGAGAGGCGGGCGCGACCCGCAGGTCGGCGGCGGCGAAGAGGGGGGAGGCCGCGATCTCGGCCAGCAGCGCCTCGGTCAGGTTGCCGTCGAGCGCGACGAGGCCGCGCCAGGGCCGCGCCTCTGAGGCAAGGGCGCCGTCGCGCAGGGGGGCGAGGATGCGGTCGCCCGCCTCTTCGAGCGAATGGGCGTCGGCGACGGCGGCCACGAGCCCGTTCTCGGCCTCGATCGCCATGTAGCGGTCGGTGCGCAGGTCGTCGGCCCAGGTGACGTGGTCGGTCATCAGCCCCATCGCCGCACAGGCATCGGCCAGCGCACGCCCCTCGGCGTCGCGCCCCAGGACGGTGAGCAGGATTGGGCGAAGGCCCTCGCGGCGGCAGGCGGCGGCGATGTTCATCGCCACGCCCCCGGGCAGCCGCTCGATCCGGCCGGGCACGTCGTGGCCGAGCCCCATGCGACGCGGCGCGCGCCCGATCACGTCCCACAGGACGGAGCCGATGCAGAGGATGTCGCCGCGATGCGTCATGCCCGTCTCATGCCCCCGCGCCGCGCCGCGCGCAAGCGCCGTGCCGTCGTGCCGTGCTGTCCGGTCTCGCCTGGCCGCCCGCGATGGCGGCGCGCAGGAAGATGTCGTCGCCGTGGTCGAGGCGCGTCCGGGGGGCGTGCCGGTCACCGTCTCGGAGAGCCTCGACCCTGTCGAGCGTCGGTGCGCCTTCGGCGCGTGGCTGCATCGCCATCCCTGGCCTCGGCCGGCGCCCGGTCTGGTGTGGCGGTGGAGCCCGTCCCTGGCGCGAGCGACGGCGTCGATCATCTCCCTCGGCATCCTCACGCGCGTCGGCAGCGGGAGCCGGATCGTGCCCGGGGCGGGCCTTGGCGGCACGCGGGTCACCCTCCCGAGCGGTCCGCGGCCGGCCGGACGGGCAGGCGAGGCCGCATGGCGGGGCGCATGGCGGGGGCGCATGGCCCCTTGCGCTTCCCCGACGGATGACTTAGGTCGCGCGCACTTCGCAGGCGGGGCCGGGCCGCCGGGGGAGACATCCCCGCCCGGTCCACCGGTTGGGGTCGCATGCGCGACCCCTCGCGCCCCGCCGAGGCATGAAACCGGAAAGGATACCCAAGGCATGGCATTGCCCGATTTCTCTTTGCGCCAGCTGCTCGAAGCCGGCGTCCACTTCGGCCACCAGACCCAGCGCTGGAACCCGAGGATGGGCCCCTACATCTACGGCAGCCGCAACGGCATCCACATCATCGACCTGACGCAGACGGTGCCGTTGCTCGACGCCGCGCTCAACGTGGTGCGCGAGACGGTGGCGAAGAACGGCCGCGTCCTGTTCGTCGGCACCAAGCGGCAGGCCCAGAAGCCGATTGCCGACGCGGCCGAGAGATGCGCCCAGTACTACATGAACCACCGCTGGCTTGGCGGCACGCTCACCAACTGGAAGACGGTGAGCCAGTCGATCAACCGGCTCAAGGCGATCGACGAGCAGATGGCGCTGGGCGCCGAGGGCCTCACCAAGAAGGAGCGCCTCGGGATGGAGCGCGACCAGGCCAAGCTGCAGGCCTCGCTCGGCGGCATCCGCGAGATGGGCGGCCTGCCCGACCTGCTGTTCGTGATCGACGTCAACCGCGAGGACCTCGCCATCGCCGAGGCGAAGAAGCTGGGCATCCCCGTGGTCGCGGTGGTCGACACCAACTGCTCGCCCGACGGGGTGGACTACGTGATTCCAGGCAACGACGACGCCGCGCGTGCCATCGCACTCTACTGCGATCTTGTCAGCCGCGCCGCGCTCGACGGCATGTCGGCCCAGATGGACGCCGCGGGCATCGACGTCGGCGAGATGGAAGAGGCGCTCGTCGAGGAGGCGGTCGCCGAAGAGGCCGGTGCGCCCGGGGAGGGCGCCGGCGTGGCCGAGGTCAGGACGTCCGAGGCCGACTCCAAGGCCGAGGCCTGACATCCCCGGTCCGGCGCGCCCCGAGGGTGCGCCGTCACGGAAATGACACGGCGCGCGGGGTAGCGACCTGCGCGGCAGGAGCAGCAATCTAGGAGAGCCCGCGATGGCGATCACCGCAGCACAGGTGAAGGAACTGCGCGACAAGACCGGCGCAGGCATGATGGACGCGAAGAAGGCGCTGACCGAAACGGACGGCGACATGGAGGCGGCGGTCGACTGGCTGCGCACCAAGGGGCTGGCCAAGGCCGCCAAGAAGTCAGGCCGCACGGCCGCCGAGGGCCTCGTCGCGGTGCGCACCGAGGGTGGCAAGGGTGTCGCCGTCGAGGTGAACGCCGAGACCGACTTCGTCGCCAAGAACGCCGAGTTCCAGGAGATGGTCTCGCAGATCGCCGACGCCGCGATGGGCGTGGCCGATGTCGAGGCCCTTGCCCACGCCGACCTTGGCGGCAAGACGGTGGCCGACACGCTCACCGACAAGATCGCCACGATCGGCGAGAACATGTCGCTGCGGCGCATGGCCGTTCTCGAGGGCGAGCAGGTGGTCTCCTACATCCACAACGCCGCCAAGCCCGGCATGGGCAAGATCGGTGTGCTTGTGGCGATGACCGGCGGTTCGGAGGAGTTCGGCCGGCAGGTGGCGATGCACGTCGCGGCGGTGAACCCGTCCTCGCTGGGTGCCGACGATCTCGACCCGGCCGTGGTCGAGCGAGAGAAGCAGGTGCTGACCGAGCAGGCCCGCGAGAGCGGCAAGCCCGAGCAGGTCATCGAGAAGATGATCGAGGGCCGCATGAAGAAGTTCCTCTCCGAGGTGACGCTGCTCGGCCAGTCCTTCGTAGTGAACCCCGACCAGACAGTCGAGGCTGCCGCGCATGAGGCGGGCGCCACGATCACCGGCTTCGTCCGGCTCGAAGTGGGCGAGGGCATCGAGGTCGAGAAGGAAGACTTTGCCGCCGAGGTGGCCAAGGCCGCGGCCACCTGAGGGCCACCGGTCCAGCGTGACGCGAGGGGGCGTGCCTGCGGGCGCGCCCTTTTCGTTCCGTGCCCGCAAAGGGGGGGCGACCGAGGCGCGGGATGGTCGGCCGACCCTCGGGGCGGAGAATGCACCCCGCGGGCCGGCCGCCCGGTTTCCCGGGTCGGGGGCGACGGACCCGTAATCGCGACCGGATCACCCCGCGTTCCACCACTCTTGGAACGAGTTGATCCTAACACCCCAACTCATGGTTTGGCAAAGCTTCTGCGGGGTGCGACCTTCGGGCGATGAGAGAGGCGCCGCGGATGAGGCGCGCCCGCCGAAGACGCGGGCAGATCTCGCCCGCCTGACTGGCACGGCAACGAAGGGTGCGCGACGGCTCCGATTCGCCCTGGCCGGCAGGCGCGGGGCGGCGCGGGCAGCACAGGCGGGGAGGGCCAGGGCTGGCTCAGGCGTGCGGCGGGTCTTCCAGCATCTCGGCCACGGGGGCAGGGGTGGCGCGGGGCACCTCGCCCCGCTGACGCCCGAGGTTGCGGCAGACGAGGACCACCGGCAACAACCCCACCGCCACGATAACGAGCGAGGGCACGGCGGCGCTG
>LJNT01000170.1:0-14410 GCA_001314685.1 Rhodobacteraceae bacterium HLUCCA09 | reverse complement strand
CCAGCCGCTCGTCGGCGGCCAGCCGATGCGCCTGCACCGCCAGCGTGTCGAAGTTGAAGGGGCGCATGATGAGAGTGGCCGGCAGCTCCTTCGTGACGTCGACGAAGACGATGAGCAGAGCCGTCAGCACCGAGGGGCGCAGGATCGGCAGATGCACGCGGGCGAGCATCGCGCCGGGGCCGAGGCCGAGCGTGCGCGCGACCGCGTCGGTGTTGGGGTGAATGGTGACGAGCCCGCCGTCATAGGTGTTCAGCGCGGCGGCGATGAAGCGCACCATGTAGGCGGCCACCAGCAGCCAGATCGAACCGGTGAAGATCAGCCCCGTGTCGATGCCGAAGCGCGCCTCCATGAAGGCGTCGACCGCATTGTCGAAGGCGGCGAAAGGGACGAGCAGACCGACCGCGATCACGCCGCCGGGCACCGCGTAGCCGATACGCGCCACGTTGGCTGCCGTGCCCGAGAGGCGCCCGGGCGCGAGCCGCTGGAAGAAGGCGACCAGCACCGCCGCGCCCACGGTCAGCACCGCGGCGATGCCCGCCAGCGTCACCGTGTTGCGGATGAAGCCGAGATAGCGGTCGTCGAGCAGGTTCTGCCCCGAGCCGATCCCCATCTCGAGTAGCAGGCCCAGTGGCAACAGGAAGCCCAGCACCACCGGCACGGCGCAGAGCACGACCGCGCCCCAGCGGTGCCAGCCCCGCAACTCGACCGCCGGCGCCCGCTCGAAGCGCTTGCCCGCGCCGTGGTGGCGCGCCGCGCCGCGCTGGATGCGCTCGAGCAGGGCCAGGAACAGGGCGAAGCCCAGCAGGCACAGCGCGAGCTGCGCCGCCGCCGCGCGGTCGGACATCGAGAACCAGGAGGTGTAGATGCCGGTGGCCAGGGTCTGGACGCCGAAATACTTCACCGTGCCGAAATCTGCGATCGTCTCCATCACCGCCAGCAGCACGCCGCCCGCGATGGCCGGCCGTGCCATGGGCAGCGAGACGCGCCGGAATGCGCCCCAGGCCGATTGCCCCAGCGCCCGCGCGGCGAGGTTGGCCGTCGCCGATTGCTGCAGGAAGGCCGCGCGTGCCAGCAGGTAGACGTAAGGATACAGCACGAGGATCAGCATGAACGCCGCGCCACCCAGCGAGCGCACCTCGGGGAACCAGTAGTCGCGCGGGCCCCAGCCGGTGACAGCCCTGAGCGCGGACTGCACCGCGCCGGGATGGTCGAGCAGGTCGGTATAGGCGTAGGCCAGCACGTAGGCGGGGAAGGCGAAGGGCAGGGCGAGCGCCACCTCGAAGATGCGCACGCCGGGAAAGCGCGTCATGGTCACCAGCCACGCCGCGCCCGTGCCGAGCGCCGCGGTGCCGAGTGCGACGAGCCCCGCCAGCAGCAGTGTGGCCGAGGCGTAGCGTGGCAGAACGGTATCGGCGAGATGCGCCAGCGTCTCGGTCGACCCCATCAGGGCAGCGGCGACGACGGCGGCCATGGGCAGAAGGCACAGGGCGGCAGCGGCGAGCGCCCCCGCCCGGATCGCGCGTTCGGCCGCGCCGCGCCCCTGCGCGCTCATTCCCCGACTGCGCCCTCCAGCGCGGCGACGATGGCCGAGAAATCGTCGGCCTTCAGGCTCGCGCCGCCCACGAGCGCCCCGTCGACGTTGGCCACGGCGAAGATCTCGGCCGCGTTGGCCGGCTTGACCGAGCCGCCGTAGAGCAGCGGCACGTCGCGCGCGCCCGAGCCGATGGCGGTGGCGAGTTCGTCGCGCAGGTGGTCGTGCACCTCGGCGATCTGCGCGGTGGTGGGCGTGCGGCCCGTGCCGATGGCCCAGACCGGCTCGTAGGCGACGACGAGGCCCTCGGCCATGCTGCCGGCAGGCAGTGACCCCTGCAGCTGGGTCGAGACCACGTCGAGCGTGCTGCCCGCGTCGCGCTCGGCCTCGGTTTCGCCGACGCAGAGGATGGCGACGAGCCCGGCGCGGCGGGCGGCCTCGACCTTGGCGCGCACGACGGCGTCACTCTCGCCGTGGTCGGCGCGGCGCTCGGAATGGCCGAGGATGACATGTGTGGCGCCCGCCTCGGCCAGCATCTCGGCCGAGACGTCGCCGGTGTGAGCGCCCTCGGGCGCGGCGTGGCAATCCTGCCCGCCGGTCATCACCGCGCTGCCCGACAGCGACTCGGCCATCCGGTGGATCAGCGTGGCGGGCGGACAGAGCAGCACCTCGACCGATGGAGACGAGTGGCGCCCGGCCAGCGCGCTGGCCTCGGCGAGTTCGGCCCCGGTGCCGTTCATCTTCCAGTTGCCTGCCGCGAGCTTGCGCGCCATGTCAGTCTCCTGCGTCGAGTGCCGTCCGGGCCCATTCGCAAGCCGCCTCCGGGTCGTCAAGGGCGGCGTCGGGCAGGCTCCGGCAGCCCGTGACCTGCGTCTGACCCGTCTTGGGGCTCGTCCAGGCGACCTGCATGGACCCGTCTGCCGCGAACCGCTCGGCCAGCGAACCCCTGGCACGAACGTGAAGGCCCTGCGGCCCCATGATCGCGCCGAAGATTCGGCCATCGGAGTAGAGGATGGCGCCGCCCATCATGTGGCGGTGGATGACAGCGCCGAGCGGTGCGAGGAGATCCCGCGCGGCGCCGAGCTCGGCGCGGGAGACCGCCACCGGCTTACCGGGCCTGGCTGGCCGACAGGCTCTCGTCGAACTTGATCGACTCGCCGCAGCCGCACGCCTCGGTCACGTTGGGATTGCGGAACCGGAAGCCGGCCTCGAGCAGCGCGACCTCGTAGTCGATCTCGGTGCCGAAGAGGAACATCTGCGCCATGGGGGCGATCATCACGACCGCGCCGTCCTGCTCGACGATCTCGTCGTGGGGATCGACCTCCTGCGCGTAGTCCATGGTGTATTCCATGCCCGCGCAGCCGCCCTTCTTGACGCCGACCTTGAGGCCCTTGGCGCCGTCGCGCTCCATGATCCGGGCGATCTGCGCGGCGGCGGCGGGGGTGAGGGTGACGGCCTGCTTGCCGGGAATGCCGAACATCTGGAGCTCCTTCTGTCTGGTCTCGAAGGTAAGGGGGAAGACGCCGTCGCTCAAGAGCGGGCTGTGCGGCACGCCGACCGGTCTTGCAGGAACCTCGCAAGACACTCCCGCAACGCGCGCGCCCGCGCCGCCCGGCCGTCGCCCCACCCGCCCACCCGCGCCGGCCTGCCGGCCCGGGCGCGCGCGTGAAGACGGCTCAGCCGCGGCGCAGGGCGCGCGCCGGGTTGCCCGCGACGGTCGTGCCGGGGACCACGTCGCGCGTGACCACCGCACCCGCGCCGATCACCGCGTCGTCGCCCACGGTGACGCCCGGCAGGATCAGCGCGCCGCCGCCGATCCAGACGTTGCGGCCGATGGCGACGGGGCGGCCGAACTCCAGCCCCTCGTCGCGCACCTTCGGGTCGCGCGGGTGGTCGGCGGTCAGGATCTGGACTGCGGGGCCGATCTGGGTGCGGTCGCCGACGGTGACCGGGCACACGTCGAGCACGACGCAGCCGTAGTTCAAGAACACCTCGCGCCCGAGGCGGATGTTCGCGCCGTAATCGACATGGAAGGGCACCCGTACAACGCACCCCTCGCCCCGCGCGCCGAGCAGCCTGTCGAGGAGCGCGCTCCTCTCGGGTTCGCCCAGGATGGTGGCGTTGTAGGCGCGCATCACCTCCTGCGCGCGCTGTCGCCGGTCCACGAGGTCGGGGTCGCCGGCGCGGTAGAGGGCGCCCGCAACCATCTTGTCCCACTCGGTGGCCGGCGCGTCCGTGGCGCCGTCGCTCACATGAAGCCCAGCTCGAGCTTCGCCTCGTCCGACATCATGTCCATCCCCCAGGGCGGATCCCAGGTGATGTCGACGTCGACCTGCTTGACGCCCGGCAGCGGCTCGACAGCCTCTGCCACCCAGCCGGGCATCTCTCCGGCCACGGGGCAGCCCGGCGCGGTGAGCGTCATGACGATGCCGATCTCGCCCTCATCGCTGATGTCGATCGTGTAGATCAGGCCGAGATCGAAGATGTTGACCGGGATCTCGGGGTCATAGACCGATCGGCACGCGTCGACCACGCTGTCGTAGAGCGGATGGTCGGTGCTCGAGGGACGGATGAGCGGCGCTCCTTCGAGGGGGGCGCTGGCGTCAGGTGTCGTCATAGCGGCGGTTCCTCTATTCTTGAGCGAACATATAAGGAAAGCCGTCGCCGCGGTCCATACCCGCGGCTGCGACGCGTGAGCCGGATGGCGGCGTGCAAGCTGGCGGGAGGTGGCCCGCGTCCGCGCCTGCGTGCTCCGCGCCTGCCTTGCCCCTCTCCGCGCGTCGGTGCGCTCAGCGGCGGCGCCCGCGCTCCGTCTCGTGGCAGGTCTCGGTGTCGTGGCGCGAGGGAGCGGCACCCTCGCCGCGGCGCTCTTCCGCGTCGACCTCGCCAAGGGCGGGCGCGTTCACCACCAGCCGCGACAGTCTGCCGCGGTCGTCGAGCAGGTGGCTCGGCAGCGGCTCGCCCCGGCGCAGGTGGGCGTCGGCGGCAGCGAGGCGGTCGACCCGACCGAAGGCGAGGACGAGCGCGCCGCCCGCCCCGGCGAGGCCGACCGGCGAGTCGCCCGCGCCCGCGGCGATCAGCGCGGCGAGCAGCCCGAAGAGGAAGGCGAAGAGGGCGTGGCCCTGCGCGCGCAGGTGCGAGGCGAGCACGCGCGGGCAGGTGATCTCGGGCGGGGTGGCGCCGAAGAGCCAGGTCGAGAGGCGGCGGCGCAGCAGCATCGTGTGCGCGTAGCCGGCGGGCATGCGCTTGGCGTGTTCGAGGTCGCCGCGGATGTTCTCGTCGATCCAGCAGACGCGCAGCAGCGCGACAAGGGCGAGAAGCATGGCGACCGAGGCGGGCGCCCAGAGCGCGGCGGCGCTGCCGGCGAGCACGGCGAGGCTGCCGGCAAGGAAGGGCGCGGCGGCGGGTGGGGTGTCCGGGGTCTGGTGCGGCATGGTTCCTCCTCAACGCGGCGTCGGCCCCGGCGTTCCCCGCCGGTGATCGCCCCCTCGGCGGCGGGCACTCTGACGCGCATGATTGTCCAATAGAGTTGCAGATTCCCTGCCGTGGCGCGCTTGCGGCGTGCCGCCGCGGCGTCGCCCTGTCGCAGGTGGCGGCGCGGCACCTGTCGCGCGAGCGCGGCGCCCTCCCTCGCGGAGTGGGGCGCCAGCCGCCTGACCGACGCCCCGCTGACCGACGCCCCGCCGCCCGACGCCCCGCCGCTCGACGCCCCGCCGCCCGACGCCCGACGCCCGACGCCTGGCCGCTCTACGCCCGGCCCCGCGCCACCTCGCTTGCTCCGCCGGCGCTTGCCTCGCGCCTGCGCGCGACGGTGCTCTTGCGAGCAGGGGCTGGGCGGACGCGCTTCTCGATCTCGTCGTAGAGCAGGGCGGCCACGTTCTTGCCGGTGCATTTCTCCACACCCTCGAGCCCCGGCGAGGAATTGACCTCGAGCACCTTCGGCCCGTCGGCCCCGCGCAGCAAATCGACGCCGGCCATGTGCAGCCCGAAGGCGCGGGCCGCCTTGACCGCCGTCTCGCGTTCGGCGCGACTGATGCGCACGGCCTCGGCCGAGCCGCCCTGGTGCAGGTTGGAGCGGAACTCCCCCGCCGCCGCCCGTCGCTTCATCGCGGCGACCACCTTGCTGCCGACCACGAGGCAGCGGATGTCCTCGCCCGCGGCCTCCTTGACGAAGTGCTGGACGAGAAAGTTGGCCTTGAGCCCGCGGAACGCGGAGATCACCGATTGCGCGGCTTTCTTCGTCTCGGCCAGCACCACGCCCTTGCCCTGCGTGCTCTCCAGGAGCTTCACGATCAGCGGCGCCCCCTCGACCAGCCCGATCAGGTTGTCGGTGTCCTTGGGCGAGGCGGCGAAGGCGGTGGCGGGCATCCCGATGCGGTGGCGGGCGAGGATCTGGTGGGCGTGCAGCTTGTCGCGGCTGGCGGTGATGCCTTCCGATCCGTTCACGCAATAGGTGCCGATCGACTCGAACTGGCGGATCACGGCGGTGCCGTAGGCGGTGACCGAGGCGCCGATGCGGGGGAGGACCGCGTCGTAGCGGGGCAGGCGCTTGCCGTCGTAGTGCACCTCCGGGGCCAGCGCGTTGATCGCCATGTAGCAGCGGGTCGTGTCGATCACCTCGACCACGTGGCCGCGCTTTTCGCCCTCGGAGACCAGCCGCGAGGTGGAATAGTTGGGCTCGCGCGAGAGCACGGCGATGCGCAGGGTACGGCTCGGCGCCACCTGCCGCACCTGCGCGGTATGGTAGGGCTCGTAGGAGAGTTGCGGCTGGCAGCAGGAGTCCGAGGGGCTGATGACCACCTCGTCGCCCAGCGCCTGCCGGCCGAGAAGCATCCGGTAGGCCATCGTGCCGCGGTCAGTCAGGGTGATCTCGATGGGCCAGGTCCTGCCGGCCACACGGATCTCGGTGGCGATGACGTAGCGCAGCTCGGTCTCGCCGTTCGACGAGGTCACTTCGCGCCGGTCGACGATATCGGCCGAACAGGGGATCGAGATCAGGTCGTTGCCGGGGATCGGGTGCACGGCGAAGCGCACCTTGGGGTGCGAGGACGGGCCGAACGCCTCGATGTCGAAGGCATGGAGGGCCGAGGTCTTGGCGCCGGTGTCGATCTTGGCCTTGATCGCGGGCAGGCCGAGGCCCGGCAGCGCGACCCATTCCTCCCAGCCGAAGGTGAGGCGGTCGGTCATGCAGTCTTCCCTTGCGTTCGTGTCCCTGTCAGCCTTTCAAGCGAGGGGAGCGGCGTCCAGCCCTCGTTCGGCCGGCCGGCCGGGCACGGGGCCCGCGCCCGAAACGGAACAAGGAGCCAGCCGATGTCCAACGCCACCGACACGCCCGCCGCGCCGCTCGGCATCACCGATCTCGTGGGCCGGGTGTTCCGCCTGTTCCGCGAGCGATTCCAGGAGATCTTCCTCGTGTCGCTGCTCTACTCGGTGGTCAGCCTCGGCGTGTCGCTCGCGCTCGTCGGACCGGAGCGCACCTTCGGCCTGACCGGGCCGGAGGGCATGCCGCTGGACGGCGAGGCGGGCCCCGGCGCCATGGGCCCCGGCGCGATGCCGATGGCGCAGATCGGCGCGGGAGACCTGATCGACGCGGTCCTCCAGATCCTGCTCAGCGCACTTTTCGTGGCGGCTGTCGCGTTGCTCGTCGTCGAAGACGCGCGCGGGCGCCGGGCCGGCGCGCCCGAGGTGTTGAGCCGGGCGCTCGGCACCGCGCTGCCCGTGGCGACGCTCAGCATCGTCATCGGCATTTCAGTGGGCCTGGGCCTGGTGCTGCTGGTCGTGCCGGGGCTGTGGATCTTCGCCGTGCTGTCGGTCGCCATCCCGGTCGCGGCGGTCGAGGGGGCGGGCCTGGGCGCGCTGGGGCGGAGCGCGCAGCTGACCCGGGGCTACCGCTGGCCCATCGTCGGCTACGGCTTCGTCTTCGCCGCGATCGTGCTGGCGCTGACGCTGTTGCTCGGCCTCTTCGTGCTGGCGCCGCTGGGGATTCTCCTGACCGGGGGCGAGCCGGGCCTCGTCGGCGGGCTGGTGCTGACGCTCGTCACGGCGCTGGTGGGCGCGGCCTATGCGGGCCTCGGCGCTCTGCCTGCCCCGGTGCTCTACCTGCGCCTGCTGGAGTTGAAGGAGGGGCAGGGCGGCCGCTAGGGCCCCCCTTGCCTCTGGCGCCCGCCCGCGATCCGGGGCAGAGCCGGTCCATGAGCGACGCCGCGACCGACCGCTTCTCCTTCGCGCTCCACGCTACCGACGGGGCGGCGCGGGCGGGCGTGATCTCGACCCCGAGGGGCGAGATCCGCACGCCGGCCTTCATGCCCGTGGGCACCGCCGGCACCGTCAAGGCGATGCGGCCCGAATCGGTGCGCGAGACCGGCGCCGACATCGTGCTCGGCAACACCTACCACCTCATGCTGCGACCGGGGGCCGAGCGGGTGGCGCGCCTCGGCGGCCTGCACGCCTTCATGAACTGGGAGCGCCCTATCCTGACCGATTCGGGCGGCTTCCAGGTGATGTCGCTGTCCGACTTGCGCAAGCTGACCGAGGAGGGGGTGACCTTCCGCTCGCATATCGACGGCTCGAAGCACGAGCTGACCCCGGAGCGGTCGATGGAGATCCAGCGCCTGCTCGGCTCGGACATCGTGATGGCCTTCGACGAATGCCCCGCCCTGCCGGCCGAGCGCGCCCGGATCGCGGAGTCGATGCGGCTGTCGATGCGCTGGGCAGAGCGCTCGCGCGCCGCCTTCGGCGACCGGCCCGGTCACGCGCTCTTCGGCATCCAGCAGGGCGGGCTCGAGTGCGACCTGCGCGAGGAATCGGCCGAGGCGCTGCGCGCGATCGGCTTCGACGGGTACGCGGTGGGCGGGCTTGCCGTGGGCGAGGGGCAGGACGCGATGTTCGGCGTGCTCGACTACGCCCCCGCGATGCTGCCCCCCGACCGGCCGCGCTACCTGATGGGCGTGGGCAAGCCCGACGACATCGTGGGAGCCGTCGCCCGCGGCATCGACATGTTCGACTGCGTGCTGCCCTCGCGCTCGGGCCGCACGGGGCAGGCGTTCACGCGGCGGGGCGTGGTCAACCTCAAGAACGCGCGCCACGCCGACGACCCGCGCCCCCTAGACGACGTGTGCACCTGTCCGGCCTGCCGTGGATACAGCCGCGCCTACCTTCATCATGTCTTCCGCGCGGGCGAGATCATCTCGTCGATGCTGCTGACCTGGCACAATCTGCACTACTACCAGGAGCTGATGGCGGGCCTGCGCGCGGCCATCGCCGAGGGGCGGTTCGCCGACTTCGAGGCAAGGTTTCATGCCGCGCGCGTGCCGGGCGATATCGAGCCGCTCTGACGGGCGCGAACACACGCCTCCGATGCGCGCGAACGCACGACGCCCCCGCCCGCCTGGTCGCGTGACCAGCGGGCGGGGGGTGGCCTTGGCGCTCGATGCTGCGGCCTGAGTTGCTTCAGGCCGGTTGTGCCATGGCGCCGCAATCTTCCTGCGTTACAGGAAGCGCCGACATTTGCGTTACGACAGCCCCGGTGAGCAGCCCCGGCAACGATCCGCTGTCGGTCTCGGCAACGCGATAGACGCCGCTCTCGATGGTGTCGTGGGCCCCCTTGACCCAGTAGTAGAACTTGCTCTCGAGCTGAACCGGAGAGGTGGTGCCCGGAACCGGGAACTTGGCGCCGGCCAGCTTCCAGTAGCGGACGTAGAGAGCGCCCTCGTAGATCGCGATGGCCTTGCCCGGCGCGGCCGTGGCCTCGGCGGTAATCCTGGTCACCGAGGAGAACGCCTGGCTGAACCCCAGCTCGCCCGTCGCCGTGACGCTGGCGCCGAAATTCACGACGCCGAGGTCGATCCCGCCGTTGACCGTGATCGAAAGGCCGACCTTTTGCGTGAAGCCGATGTTGGACCCCGTCTCGCGGGTGTAGGAGAGCTTCTGCGGGAGAGTGCCGGGATTGTCGTAGGATCCGACGACGGTCATGTCGGCATCGAGGATCTCGTAGCCCCATCCGTTGCCGTCCGCGTCGTGGCCGATGACCTCGATCGCCTTGCCCGCCTTGTTCTTGGGCGCAGGGGTGATGATGGGTTTGCCGTTGAAGGTGCCGTGGGTTGTCATGTCGCGTCCCTTTCGAGGATCGGTGGGGTGTCGGGGTGCGGCCGCTTGGCCTGACCCCTGTCTGCCCGATCCCGGGCGGCGGCGCTGTGAAGCCGTTCACACCGGGCGCCGGCGCGCCGCCGAGCCCCGCCTGTTCCGCCGTTTACCGCGCACCCCAAGTGTCGCTTGCCGCGACCGGCGGCGAGGTGCACACTCTGTCTGCAAGCTCGGGCGCGGTTGAAAGCGGAGGTCGCCCGCCCCACCTACCTCCTCCGTGACAGGAGAGGGCCCCAATGCCGCCGGAGGCCGGGGCGCGGGCCCTCTTGCTAGAGAACAGGACATCGAGCACATGCAAGAGCCACTGAGCAATCCCTACCCGGTGCTGCCCCTGCGCGACATCGTGGTGTTCCCGCACATGATCGTTCCGCTGTTCGTGGGCCGCGAGAAATCGGTCCGCGCGCTGGAAGAGGTCATGGCCGACGACAAGCAGATCCTGCTCGCCAGCCAGATCGACCCCGCCGAGGACGACCCCGCCCCCGAGGGCATCTATCGCGCCGGCGTGCTGGCCAACGTGCTGCAGCTGCTCAAGCTGCCCGACGGCACGGTCAAGGTGCTGGTCGAGGGCAAGACCCGGGTGCTTGTGGCGGACTACATCGAGAACGAGGAGTTCTTCGCGGCCAACGCTGACGCCCTCACCGAGATGCCCGGTGACGAGGCCGAGGTCGAGGCGCTGGTGCGCTCGGTCGCCGATGAGTTCGAGCGCTACGCCAAGGTCAAGAAGAACATCCCCGAGGAGGCGCTGACGGCGGTGGCCGAGGCGCGGCAGGCGGCCAAGCTGGCCGATCTGGTGGCGGGGCACCTCGGCGTCGACGTCGAGAAGAAGCAGGATCTGCTCGAGACGCTCTCGGTCGCCGAGCGGCTGGAGAAGGTCTACGGCCTGATGCAGGGCGAGATGTCGGTCCTGCAGGTCGAGAAGAAGATCAAGACGCGCGTGAAGTCCCAGATGGAGCGCACGCAGCGCGAGTATTACCTCAACGAACAGATGAAGGCGATCCAGCGCGAGCTGGGCGACGGCGACGACCAGTCGGAGATCCAGGAGCTCGAAGAGCGGATCGAGGCGGCCAAGCTGTCGAAGGAGGCGCGCGAGAAGGCCGAAGCCGAGATCAAGAAGCTCAAGAACATGAGCCCGATGTCGGCCGAGGCGACGGTGGTGCGCAACTATCTCGACTGGATGCTGTCGATCCCGTGGGGCGTGAAATCCCGCGTCAAGAAGGATCTGGGACGTGCCCAGAAGATCCTAGACGACGACCATTACTCGCTCGACAAGGTGAAGGAGCGGATCGTCGAGTATCTCGCCGTCCAGCAGCGCAGCAAGAAGCTGAAGGGTCCGATCCTCTGCCTCGTTGGCCCGCCGGGCGTCGGCAAGACCTCGCTCGGCAAGTCGGTCGCCAAGGCCACGGGGCGCGAGTTCATCCGCATCTCGCTGGGCGGCGTGCGCGACGAGTCCGAGATCCGCGGCCACCGGCGGACCTATATCGGCTCGATGCCCGGCAAGATCATCCAGGCGCTGAAGAAGGCCAAGACGACGAACCCGCTCATCCTGCTCGACGAGATCGACAAGATGGGGCAGGACTTCCGCGGCGACCCGGCCTCGGCCATGCTCGAGGTGCTCGACCCCGAGCAGAACAGCACCTTCGTCGACCACTATCTCGAGGTGGAATACGACCTGTCGAACGTGATGTTCATCACGACGGCCAACTCCTACAACATGCCCACGCCCCTTCTCGACCGGATGGAGATCATCCCGCTCGCGGGGTACACCGAGGACGAGAAGCTCGAGATCGCCAAGCGCCACCTGATCGACAAGCAGGTCATGAACCACGGCCTGAAGAAGGGAGAGTTCGAGCTGACCGACGCGGCGCTCACCGAGATCATCCGAACCTATACCCGCGAGGCGGGCGTGCGGAACCTCGAGCGCGAGATCGCCAAGATCGCGCGCAAGGCGGTGACGCAGATCGTCAAGAAGGAGACCGACAAGGTCACGGTCACGGCCGACAACCTGTCCGACTTCCTCGGCGTGAAGAAGCACCGCTACGGGCTCGCCGAGCTCGAGGATCAGGTCGGTGTCGTCACGGGCCTCGCCTACACCTCGGTCGGTGGCGACCTGCTGCAGATCGAGGCGGTGCGCCTGCCCGGCAAGGGCCGGATGAAGACAACCGGCACGCTGGGCGACGTGATGAAGGAGTCGATCGACGCGGCCAATTCCTACGTCCGCTCCATCGCCCCCTCGATCGGGGTGAAGCCGCCGCGCTTCGACACGATGGACATTCACGTCCACGTGCCGGAAGGGGCGACGCCGAAGGACGGGCCGAGCGCGGGCCTCGCGATGGTGACGTCGATCGTGTCGGTGCTCACGCAGATCCCGGTGAAGCGCGACATCGCCATGACCGGCGAGGTCACGCTGCGCGGCAACGCCCTGCCCATCGGCGGGCTCAAGGAAAAGCTTCTCGCGGCGCTGCGGGGCGGCATCAAGACGGTGCTGATCCCCAAGGAGAACGAGAAGGACCTCGCCGAGATCCCCGACAACGTGAAGGAAGGTCTCGAGATCATCCCCGTCGAGCATGTCCGCGACGTGCTGAACCACGCTCTCGTCCGCCAGCCCGAGCCCATCGAGTGGGACGAGCAGGCCGAGGAGGAGGCCGCGCTCGCCCGTGCCGCGCGCCTCGAAGCCGAGCGGCGCGAGACCGGCACGACGGCGCACTGAGCGCCGCTCGATCCGACGCAGGAAGGGCGCCCGCGCGGGCGCCCTTTCCTTCTGTCTTCTTCTCGCTGGGCAGGCGAGTCGGCTCTGCCAGAGGGGTTCTACGGCCGGATCACGATCGTGGTCGCGGCTTTGCCCTCGTCCAGCACATAGCCGAAGAGCGTCTCGGCGTTCGCCGGGTGGAGGCGCACGCATCCGGCTGAGGCCGGCGAGCCGAGCCGGTCGGTCTCGGTCGTTCCATGAATCGCGTAGTTGCCCGAAAAGAAGATCGAAAACGGCATCTGCGCGCCGCCGTACAGAGTTGAATGGTGCATCCGCTTCAGCGTGACGGGGTGGTAGGTACCCACCGGCGTGCACTTGCCGTCGCGCGCCGTCGAGACCGGCCAGACATGCAGCGGGGTGCCGTCGCGCGCGACATGCATCGCCTGGTCGGAGAGGTCGATGCTGATCCGCAACTCGGCCCCCGCGCCCGAGGCCGCGGCCGTCAGCAGGAAAACGAGCAACGCTCGTGAGAGGAGTGCCGGGAAAGGCATTGGCGCCAGTCTGGCAGAAGGGCGAGGCCGGGGCCAGCGCCGCAGGCCGGAGGGCCTTGCGCCCCACCGCGCCCTTCGCTAAATCGCTCGGCACTGGCGGGTGATTAGCTCAGTGGTAGAGCGCTTCGTTCACATCGAAGATGTCGGGAGTTCGAATCTCTCATCACCCACCACCTTGTCCGCCCCGCATTTTGGTCGTGAGGTCACATCTCACTGGCGCGCCGCATGGGGAGCGGCACAGGGGGACGCCGGCCCGCACGCCGCGCCAATGCGGCCCGCCCGATCCGTGACCATAGACGGCGATCGCCCCGGCGCGGCCGTCGCGCGGCCCGTTCCGGAACACCCGCGCCCTTGCCGAATGACGGAGCGACGGGCTATGGACGCGCGTCGCGGGTGGTTAGCTCAGTCGGTAGAGCGCTTCGTTTACACCGAAGATGTCGGGGGTTCGAATCCCTCACCACCCACCATTCTCACCGCGACGCGGCCGCCGTCTCGTGGGCCGCCATCTTGTGGCCTGCCGTCTTTTCTTCGAGCCTCGGCAGGCGACCGCGGCCGAGGCTCCGGGATAGAGGGGCCGATACGGGGCGTCGGACCGGGTCCCTTGTCGCGGGCGAGGGCACCCGATGCCACGAGACGCGGCACATCCGCGGCCCGGTCGCCTCTCCTGCGGTCGCCTGGCCGCCGCTGTTTCCGGTTCGCATCGGTATTATGGTCACGCTACCCTTTCCACTTGCCCAGTGTGAAGGCAGAGGATAGCCCTGATACTCGGACATACCGGGACGGTACTCGCGTCAGGCAGAGGCCCTTCCCGACGGCGTCGGCTAGGGGGCTTCGACATGGTGACACCGCAACAGCTTATCACGCAGTATATCGCCTATTTCAACCGGGCTCCGGATCCTGACGGCTACGCGTTCTGGCTGTTCGAGGTGCAGGCGAAGGATCTGAGCCTGGTCGACCTGGCACGCATCTTCTCCGAGTCCGACGAGGCGCGGGAGAGCTACCCGCTGCTCGGCACGCCCGGCTTTCTGACCGAGGCCCGCGTCGAGAACTTCCTCGGCGATGTTTACCAGAATCTGTTCAACCGCGATCTCGACGGCGCAGGCCGCGATTTCTACGTCCCGCGCATCCTCGACGGCCGGCTCGCCGTTGAACAGGCCATCGCCCAGATCATCAATGGTGCCAAGGGCGGTGACGGGGAGGTTCTGAGCAACAAGGCGGCGGCGGCGCAGTACTACTTCACCACGCTCGCCGACGTGCCCGGGTTCGAGTATCTCGACGCCGACGGCACCCCGAGCGCCGAAGCCGAGGCGCTCGCCAGGTCGGTTGTCGCCGATGCCGACGGCACGCCGGAATCGGTCGATGCGGCGCGGGCCGACGTCGACGCCTTCGTCGCCGAACTCGCCAACGAGGCGCCGACGGCGGTCGCCGACACGGCCCTCGCCAGCGAGGACGAGCCGCTGACGGTCGCCGCCGATGGCGTTCTGGCCAACGACACCGACC
>LJNT01000045.1 GCA_001314685.1 Rhodobacteraceae bacterium HLUCCA09 | reverse complement strand
GCGGGCACCTCGTGCCAGCTCCCGTCGAGTTCGACGGCGATGGCGCCGATATCCTCCGGGTACCAGCGGATCCTGACCTTGCGGTCGGGCGCGCGCAGGGCCTCAGCGCCTGGATCCACGAGATCGCCGTGACCTGCGGCGGGATCATCATCGGCAGCAGCAGCGCGAACACGACCACGCCCTTGGCGCGCACGTCCGTCAGCCCGATAAGAAGCGCGATCCCCGTGCCGATCGCGGTGGCGAAGACGGCCGAGAGCGTCGCGCTTTCCAGGCTGTTCCAAAACGCCTGCCGCACCGGCCCGCTCTGCAGCGCCTCGGCGAGCGGGGCGAGCGAGAGCGCCCCGCCCTCGGTCAGACCGACGCGGGCGAGCAGCGCCAGCGGCACGAGGAAGAGCACGAGCGCGACGAGAACAAGCGCGGCGAGCGTCAGGGGCTCGCCGCGCAGAATGGCCCGCAAGGCTCAGCCGCCGGAGATCTCGACGAAGCGCTCCTTGTTGGCCTGGTCGTTTTCGAGCGCGGTCGCCGGGTCGAACGCGATCAGCCTGATCTCGTCGCGCGGTGGGAAGCCCTCGGGCGGGGTGAGGTCGGGATGCGCGGGCAGATAGCCCTGATCGGCGGCCAGCTGCTGCCCTTCCGGCGACAGCAGGAAGTCGATGAAGGCCTTCGCGGCCTCGGGGTTCTGCGCCGTCGACAGGATGGCGGCGGGCTCGGTCACCGCCGAGACGCCCTCCCGAGGGAAGACGAACGCCACTGGCGCGCCGTTCAGCTTCTCGCGGATCGGCAGGAAGTCGACGACGAAGCCGCAGAGCTTCTCGCCGCCGGCCACCGCGCGGTAGACCCCTCCGTTGCCCCCTTATGGGATCGCGCCCTGGTCGGCGAGGCCCTGGTAGTAGTCCCAGCCGAGATCGGGATGGGCGGTGAGCGCCGCCATGTGGATCGTCGCCGCGCCCGAGGTCAGCGGCGCGCGCAGGCGAGGGATCGCCCGTGCGGGCGGGCCGACGTGCGCTTGCGCACGAGGTCCGCGCCGCTCGGGCGAAGAGGTTCAGTTCATGCCGAGGCGGTCGCGAAGCGTGTCGGCCAGCGCCTCGATCCGTGGGGCCGGCTCGGCGTCGCCCTCGGTGATCTCGACCAGCGCGGCGGCGATAAGGTCGGTCACGGCCACGCCCTCGGCGCCGGGATAGGCGAACCAGGGCCCGGCGAACTCGGCGACCTGGCTGTGGGCGGTCCTGGCGTTGGGGTTGGCCTCGTAATAGGCGCCGAGATAGCTCTCGTCTTCCAGCACCAGCGCGTTGGTCGGCGCGTAGCCGGTGTTCTCGACGATGATCTTCTGTCCTTCGGGGCCCGTGACGAACGAGATGTACTCCCACGCGGCCTGTTGCTTCTCTTCGTCCTCGGTCAGCATCACGATGCCGGATCCCCCCGTGGGGAAGTAGGCAGTCTCCGGTTCGGGCACCGGCAGGCGCACCACCGTCACCGGAAACCTGTCTCCGGCGGCCTCGGTGAACCGCTTCAGCAGCGCCGAGCTGTCCATCATGATGCCGAGAGTGCCGGCGGGGTAAGCCTGCCGCGCCTGGTCGTCGATATAGCTCTTCATGCCACCCTCCGACGCGAAGCGGGCGTAGAGCGCAGCCGCCTGCTTGCCGGCCTCCGAGTCGAAGGCGATGTCGGATTCGTCCGCTGTCATCGGGCGGCCGCCATAACCGCCCAGCAGCGACTGGAAGCGCCAGTCGTGCCGGTCAATCCAGATGCCGTCGATGCTGTCGCCGAGGTCGTCGATGGCGGCGGCGAGTTCGATGATCCCGTCGTAATCGGTGGGGAAGTCGTCCATCGAGTACCCGGCCCGCTCGACGAGGTCGGGATTGACGTACATTACCAGCGTCGAGGCCGAAGTGCCGAGCGCATGCTGCGTGCCCTGGTATTGACCGAGCGACAGAAGCGCGTCCGTGTAGCCGGCCGCATCGGTATCCTCGGGCAGGAAGGGGTCGAGCGGCTGGGTCAGCCCGCGCGCCTCGAGGATGCGCCAGCGGTTGAGGCCGACCCAGGCGACGTCGGGCAGGTCGCCGGCGACCGCTTCGCGCAGCAGGCGCTGGACGCCTTCGCCGTAATTCTCGGCCGGGCCGTCGATCACGATGTCGATGTCGGGGTTCTCCGCCTCGAACGCCTCTTCCAGCGCGGCCTGGGTCTCGGCCCAGATCGTCGGAATGGCGTAGTGGACGCGGATCTCGGTCTGTGCGGTTGCGGTGGCGGCGGCCAGCGCGAGGGCGGAGGCGGTCAGCAGCGTTTTCATCGTCTGGTGTCCTGTCGTTTTCGTGGGTGGGGCGGCGCGTGTCGCGCTCTGTTGTGGTTGATCCTCACGCCTTGAGCCCGCCGGTGGCGATGCCCTGCGTCACCCGCCGCTGCGCGAACAGGAAGCCCGCGATCAGCGGCGTGGTCACCACGACCGAGGCCGCCATCAGCGGGCCCACATCGTCGCCAGCCTCCGCGTCGCGGAAGTACACGATGCCGCGGGGAGGCGTAGCGAGCGCGGGATCGGAGGTGGCGATCAACGGCCAGAACAGGTCGTTCCAGTGCGCGGTGACCGAGAACACGGCGAAGGCGGTCGCCGCGGGCCAGGCCAGCGGGAAGGCGATGCGCCAGACGATCGCCGTCTCGGACAGCCCGTCGACACGTGCGGCCTCGAAGAGCTCTGTCGGCATCGCGGCGAAGAATTGGCGGAACAGGAAGATGCCGAAGACCGAGGCCACGAAAGGCACGATCAGCGCGAAGTATGTGTTCAGGAGGCGCAACTCGGCGAGGCCGAGGAAGATCGGGATCGCGGTGACATGGAACGGCACCAGCAGTCCCGCCAGGACCAACCCGAAGAGAGCCGTGCGCCCCGGGAAGCGGCGCTGCGCGAGCGCGTAGGCGCAGGGCACGGCAAACATGATCTGGAAGACCAGGATGCCGCCGCAGACGATGACGCCGTTCACGAGAAAACGGGCGAGAGGCACTTCGGTGAAGGCGGTGGCGTAGTTTTCCCAGGCCAGCCGCGAGGGCAGCAGGTCGACGCGCGCGGTGAAGATCTCGTCGGCCGGCTTGAGCGAGAGCGAGACCATCCAGAAGAACGGCAGCAGCACCACGGCCGCCCCGAGCAGAAGTGCGAGGAGCGAAAACGGCCTCATTCCGCGCCCTCCCGCAATTGGACGCGCCAAGGCTTGCGCGGATGCGGGGGGGCGGCGCGTTCCCTCGCGTCCCGGCACCGATGGAGAGAGCACGCGGCGCTCATCGGTAATGCACCCGCCGCTCGAGGACGCGGAACTGCGCCAGAGTCAGCGCCACCATCAGCACGAAGAAGACCATGGTGATCGCGCTGGCATAGCCTGCCTTGAAGTACTCGAAGCCCTCCCGGTAGAGCGCGTAGACCAGCGTGTCCGAGGCGAAGGCGGGACCGCCGCGAGTCAGCGTCGCCACCGTCTCGAAGACGCGGAAGGCCTGCGTGGCGGTGATAACGGCCACAAACAGCGTCGTCGGGCCCAGCATCGGCCATGTCACGGTCCAGAAACGCTCCCACCCTTGCGTGGCGCCGTCGACCTCGGCCGCCTCGTAGAGGTCGGGCGGGATCGCGGCGAGGCCGGCGAGGAACAGCACCATGTTGTAGCCGACCGACTGCCAGATGCCGATCGCGGCGAGGGTGTAGATGACGAGACCGCGGTCCGACAGCCAGTCGGGCGCCGGCAGGCCGAGGCCGCCGAGAATCTGGTTGACCAGCCCGATCGAGGGGTGCAGCAGCATTTGCCAGGCCAGCGCCATCGCGACCAGCGTCGCCGCCACCGGCAGGAAGTAGGCTGCGCGCAGGGTGGCCGAGATCCGGGGGAAGCGCTCGGCCAGAGCGTGCAGCCCCAGCGCAACCACCAGCGCCAGCCCCATCGCGAAGGGGATCACGACGGCGACGTAGATCAGCGTGTTCGTCATCGCCTTGCGGCCGACCGGGTCGGTGAAGAGCGTCGCGTAGTTCTCCCACCCGATCCAGTGGAAGGTCCGCGCACCGAACTGGTAATCGGTGAAGGACAGCACCGCCACGATGGCCACGGGCGCGAAGATCAGTACCGCCATGGCGAGAATCGCCGGCCCGGCGAGCCAGAGGTCGGTCGCCCGCTCGCGCGCCGTCCGCGGGAGTCTCATGCCGCCACCCGTTCGGCGGCGGCCGGCAGGCGCGCCCCGGTTTCGGCGTCGAACAGGTGCACCCGCTCCGGCGCGACGGCGAGGGTCAGCGCCCCGCCCGGCGCGGGCGGCGCCCAGTCGCCCGGAGCCAGCGCGCGGAGCGGCGTGCCGTTGTCGAGGCGGACATGAACGACCGACTCGGCCCCGAGATACTCCACCCGCTCGAGCCGGGCGGCAACACCGGTCGCGGCGGGTGCGAGATGTTCGGGCCGAACTCCGAGGGTGACCCTTGCATTGGCCGCGCCCGTCACGCGCAGGCCGGGGAGAAGGGCGGTGGTGCCGCTCGCCCCGAGCGTCACGTGGAGCAGGTTGATCGGGTGCGCACCGACGAAGGTGGCCACCTCGCGTGTCGCCGGCCGCGCGTAGAGGTCGCGCGGGGCGCCGGCCTGGGCGATCCGGCCCGACATCATCACAAGGACATGGTCCGACATGGCCATCGCCTCGGCCTGGTCGTGCGTGACGTAGACGAAGGCCCGCCCCGTGCGCGCCTGCAGCGCCGCGAGTTCCGCCCGCATCTGCACCCGCAGCCGCGCGTCGAGGTTCGACAGCGGCTCGTCGAGCAGGAAAATGGAAGGGTCGCGCACCAGCGCCCGCCCCACCGCCACGCGCTGCTTCTGCCCGCCCGAGAGGGCGGCCGGCTTGCGCGCGAGCAGGTCCTCGAGGCCGAGCATGGCGGCGACCTCGCGCACGCGGGCACCGATCGCGGCGCGCTTCGCCCCCGCGCCGGGCACCAGCCGCCCCACGCCCGCCAGACGCTCCAGCCGCGACAATTGCCGCATGGCGAGCGGCAGCGCGATGTTCTCGGCCACGGTCAGGTGCGGGTAGAGCGCGTAGGACTGGAAGACCATCGCCACGTTGCGCTCCGAGGCCGTCGCCTCGGTCACGTCGACCCCGTTCAGCCGGACCCGGCCCGCGCTGGGCCGGTCGAGCCCCGCCATGATCCGCAGCGTCGTGGACTTCCCGCAGCCGGACGGGCCGAGGATAGAGGTGAACGAGCCCTCCGGCACGGCGAGCGAGATGCCGTGCAGCACCGGCGTGGCGCCGAAGCGGCGCGTCACCCCGTCGAGCTCGATCATCGCGCGCCCCCCGGTTGCACATGTGAGTTTTCGACCACATAGCGGGGAAGTGTGTAAGGCTTATGACAGCTCCGCCTCGGCGAGCAGGGCCTCGGCCACCCGTGCGACGGCGGCCTCGACGCTGCCCGCGGGCTTCAGCCCGGGCAGTTCGGGCGCGGCCGCGAGCCCGATCACGCGGCGGCCGAAATGCAGGCCGTAGGCGATCTCGGTCATCGTGCCGTAGGAGCCGCCGACGGCCACCAGCACCAGCGCCGCGCGGGCGATCACGGCGTTGCGCGCCTCGCTCAGCCCGGTTGCGAGGGGCAGCGCGACATGGGCGTTCGCGCCGCGCCACCCGGCGTCGGGCAGGATGCCCACGGTCAGGCCGCCGGCCCCGCGCGCGCCCCGGCAGACGGCCTCCATCACGCCGCCCTTGCCGCCGCAGACCACGACGAGGCCGAGCTCGCCAAGGCGCCGGCCCAGCGCCTCGGCGGTGCCGAGCTGCGCCTCCGTCGCCTCGCGCGGGCCGATCACCCCGACAGGCAGCGACCGCCGGCCGGCCTCGCCGGCGAGGTGGGACAGCACGCCCACGCTGTCGCAGGCGGTGCCCGCCTCGGGGGGCGCGGCCGGTCGCCAGGCCCAGTCCCAGGGGTCGAGCGCCCGCCCGTCGCCCCGGTGCACGCCGCCCGTTCGGGCGCAGATCGAAAAGCTCTCTTCCATTTGCCGGCGCCCCGTGTCACGTGTGTCAGGACTCTTACATCGGCACGCGCGGGAGGAAAGGGGCGATGGAGGGGGAGAGGGCCGATCCACCGCTCACCGAGCGGCAGGAAGAGATCCTGCGGCGGGTCGAGGCGCGCGGCTTCGTCACCGTCGACGCGCTCGCCGAGGCCTTCGGCGTCTCCGCGCAGACGGTGCGGCGCGACATCATCGCGCTCGACGCCGCCGGCCTGCTCCAGCGCTTCCACGGCGGCGCCGGGTCCGGCGACGGCACGCGCGCTCCCGGCGATCCGGCGCCCGAGGGGGACGAGGCGCTCCGCCTCGCCCATGGTCGCAAGCGGGTGCTCGAGGTCGAGAGCAAGCGGATCATCGCCGCCAGAGCCGCCGATATGGTGCCGGACGGCGCCGCCGTGTTCCTCGACGTCGGCACGACGGTCGAGGCGGCGGCGGCGGCGCTGAACGCCCGGTCGGGGCTCCAGGTCTTCACCCATTCCATGCGGGCCGCGCTGCGGCTCGACCCCGCGCGCCACGCGGTGCGGGTGCTTGGCGGGCAGGTGTCGGGCACCGATGGCTCGCTCGCGGGCGAGGAGGTGGTCGAGATGCTCGCCCGGCTCGACCTCGACTGGGCGTTCCTCGGCTGCTCGGCCGTCTCCGAGGGGCCGCTCGGCCCGCGCGCAATGGATTTCGACATGCGCAAGATCGCGGTCAAGCGTGCGGCGATGGCAGCCGCGCACCGCACGGCCCTGCTGGTCGCGCGCACGAAATTCGACCGGCGCGGTCGGGTCGAGATCGCGCCTCTCTCCGCCTTCGACAGGGTGTGCACCGAGGATGACGCCGTCTCCGGGGGTTTACTGCAGGGGGCGCCCGTCCCGAAGGGTCGACCAACGCCCTGACCAGGCTCTCTTCTCAATCTGTGTGGGTTGGCCGCCCGGACGCGGTTTGATCCGGGCATATATGTCGTGCCGGCGTGAGGCGCGTCTGGCGCGGAGACCTCGGCTGCCGCAGCGGCCGACGCGCCGAACGGAAGCAGCGCTCCGTCGGAGTCCTGCAGGCTGTCGCTCGAAGGAGACCGAGGGGACAGGAAGTGACCGAGGAAGACTTTTTATGGTAGCGCCGGGACCGGAGGCGCCGTGGCATGTATTGCTCTCCGAAGGTCGGGTGCCTGCACGCCCACCGGCGCGACGAGGCGGTCCCGGCAATCTGCCGGTGTCTCGCCGTCTGGTTGTGCTGCCGGTGTCGGCGCCGCCGCCGCCGTGAGCGGGGGCACCTGAACGAAGGGGACATGGCACTCCCGAATCCGCCGCGGAAACCGCGCGCCCCCTCCTCGGGGCGCCAATTCGGGCAGTCGACCCGATGGGCGGCTCGGGCGATGGGCTCGAATGCTTGAACGTCGCCGCATCGGTGCCCCGCGACCCTTTCGCGGCCCAGCCCGGCCCGGCCCGGACCGGACTGGCCTGGCCTGGCGCGCGATGTGCCCCTATGTCGGTCGGCTTTGAAGGGGTAACCCCTATCAATCTCTGTCGAAGCCCTGGGAAACGCGACGCGAAGCGCTCTCTGCACGGGATCCCGATCGGCGCCGATAGGGGGCGTGCGATTGCACCGAAAATGCCGCGTCTTCAACTTCTTACGGCCAGGTGAGGTAGGGTACCAGTTCAGATCCGATCCACAACGGCGCCGGTCTCGGTGCGCGGTTCGGGCCGGGCGCGCCGCCTCACTTCCAGATCGGATCCTCGCCGATGGCCCGCTCGCCAGTCGGGTTGCGGTCCGTGATGGTCTCCGCGCGCTTCGTTGCGGAGGACGCGACCTCCTTCTGCTTGTTCCGTCGATTCCGATGAGCCGTCTTCTGGACCGGGTCGTAGTAGGAGTCCGGCCGAGCGCCGGGCGCCGGCAGATCGTCAAGGGTCAGGCTCTCGAAGCCCGAGAGCGCGGCAACGCTGGTGCTCAGAGGTCGCCCGGATTCGCCGGCTGGGCAGGTCGCGCAGCGCGCGGCTCAAGGAAGAGTTGCGGGACATCTTCGCCCACGCCGACAGTTAGGCCGAGGCAGCACAGCTTCTGACGGCCTGGCTCTTCTGGGTGAAACGATCCCGCCACGTGCCGCTCCGCAAGCTGGCCCGGACGATAGCGTCTCGCCGGGATGGCATCCTGAACGCGTAAGTCCCGGTCATCCTCCGGCCCCCCGACAGACGGACGAAACCGCGGATGTCAAGGATCGGTGGCGAGGGCCGTCGGCATTGGCGCAAGAAGGCGGCGGGCGCCCTCCATCGCGGCGAGCATGGCGGCATCCGGCTGCTCGGGACCGAGGTTCCGCAGGCGCCGGAGCATCTCGACGGCTTCGGTGGCCTCCGCCCATGCGCGCGGATCGGTGCGGGCGAGCCACAGCGCCGTCACGACGACGGACCGGCTGCGTCCACCGCGGCAATGGACAAGAAGCGGCCCAGGACGGTGCGCGCCGTAGCTCGGCTTGCCGGGGGCGGTCTGGGCCAGCATTCCCTCGATCGCCAGCACCGCCGCTGCCAGGTGGACGGGATGGTTTCCGGGTCCGTCGATCAGGCCGATCTTGGCACGACGCACCAGGGTTCCGTCCGGCAGCGTGAGGGGCGGGGGATCGGCATTGACGGCGAGGTTGAGCGTCTGGGTGATCCCTTGGCGCGCAAGTGTGCCCGCATCGACCGCCGCGGCCAGGTTTCCCAGAAAGACGCCGGGGTGAACCTTCACCAGGACCGGCGTCGCGTCCTCGCGCCGCTCGGCCTCGGCGCGCGCGGCCTTATCGGTCGGGTGCATGTTCATCGCAGGACGCCTTTCGATAATCGGTCTGGCTCAACGGTCGCCGGGCTGGAGGATGGGAGCGCCTGACGCCGCCCCCATCCGGCGTTTCAGGCTCAGCGCACGTAGCTCAGCCGCCAGAGGTCCTGCCAATCCTGACGCGAGTCGAGATCCTCGCCGGCAGTGGCGGCATCGAAGAACAGCAGATCGTCGCGGATCGCCTCGACGCCCGAGGGCTCGTCCGCCGGCAGTTCGGCCGTCGTGTTCACCGGCATCTTGCCGTCGATCGTCTGCGGCATCAGCCCTTCGGGCGTCATCACGTAGTGGACATAGAGGCGGGCGGCGTTCGGGCTGTCGGTCCCGGGCGAGATCAGGATCAGCTTCGGCTGGGCGAACCCGACGACCGGCTCGACCGCGTCGCACAGGCCCAGCTGGTAGCCCAGGCCCTCGTTGTCGCGGAACTTCGCCGTGGCGACGATGCCGACGAGCCCCTCTGTCTGACCCGGGGCGCCGACGGCGTCGGACACGGCCTGGTCGCTTTCGGTCAGGAGCGGCCCGTTGGCGGCGAGGGCGCTCACCCAGGCAGCGGTGGCGCTGTCCTCGTCAGTCTCCAGCGGCTCGCCGGTATGCGCCTCGTAGGCGGCGGCGACGGCGTCATCGGCCTGCAGCGCCATCTGGTTGAAGAAGTCGATGAAGCCGGGCGTGTTCAGCGGGTCCTGCAGGGCCACGCGGCCGGCCATCTCGGGCTCGGTGAGATCCCAGATGTTGTCGATCGGGCAGGCCTCGTCGGCGCCGGTGTTGTAGACGAAGACCTTGGCATCGTAGTTCAGCACCAGCGGGTCCTGGAACTCGCTCGGGATGACGTCGGCGAGGTCGGGGGGGAGCCAGCTTTCCAGAGCACCGGCGGGAAGGACCTCCAGCATCCCCGAAGGCACGTCCGCCAGAGCCACGACGTCGCCCTGCACCGCGCCGGCGGCGGCTTCGCGCAACACCAGTTCGACCTGCTGCTCGGTGCTGATCTTGACGCCTTCGGCCTCCAGCCCGAATTCCTCGGCGAAGGCCTCGGCCATCTCCACGACCCGGCTGGTGTTGTCGTAGACGACGAGGGGCGGCTCGGCGCGGGCGGCCTCGATCATGGCGTCCAGATCGAAGTCCTGGGCGGTGACGGACGTCGCAAGCGGCGCGCCGGCAGCGATCGCGACGATCGCTGTAAGTGTGGTTCTGGGGAACATGGTGGTCTCTCTCCTTTCGGGGTTGCGGCCCGCCTCAGCGGGCCCTGTCGATCGGCGTCGGCAGGGTGGCCGGTTCCGACATGGAAACCGGACTGCAGGTTCGGCCGGCGTCGTCGAACAGGTGGGGGGCATGGCGGGGCGCCGACACCCGGATGTGATCGCCCGGCGCGACGGCGGGGCGGTTGTGGGACAGGGCAAAGACCGTGTCGTTGCCGCAGGCGAGTTCGACGATCCAGGCGCCGCCGGTCGGCAGCACGCCGGTGACTTCGGCAGGGGCTGCGAAGGCGACATCGGCGGCCGGCTGGCCGAGGACGAGCGCCTCCGGCCGGACCCCGGCGCTCACCACCCGGGGGCCGGCCGCCGCGGCCAGGGCACGGGCAATCGGTGTGGCGGCAGCAAGGTCGAAGATGTTGATCGGTGGTGCCCCCACGAACTCGACCACGAACCGGCTTTCCGGGCGCTCGTAGATCGCTTCGGGGGTGCCGACCTGCTCGATCCGGCCGTCGCGCATGACCGCGATGGTCGAGGCCAGCGTCATCGCCTCCCACTGGTCGTGGGTGACGAAGATGATCGTGGCGCCCAGGCGCGCATGAAGGCGCTTTAGAACCCCCCGCATCTCCAGCCGCAGCCTGGCGTCGAGGTTCGACAACGGCTCGTCCATCAGCAGCACCTTCGGCTCCACCGCGAGGGTCCGGGCGATGGCCACGCGCTGCTGCTGCCCGCCGGAGAGCTGACCGGGATACCGCTCCGCGAGGGCCGCGATCTCCATCTCCTCGAGCACCTCGGAAACCCGCTGCGCGCGCGCAGCCGCAGACATGCGGCGGAGGCGCAGTCCGAATTCCACGTTCCGCGCGACCGTCAGGTGCGGCCAGAGCGCGTAATTCTGAAACACGAGCCCAACGTCCCGCCGCTCCGGCGTCGCGAAGAGGCCGGCGGCGGGGTCCGCGACAGTCTCGCCCCGGATCTCGATCCTGCCCGCCGTCTGCGCCTCGAGCCCGGCGATCATGCGCAGGATCGTGGACTTGCCGCATCCCGACGGGCCGAGAAGGCACAGGAAATCCCCGGCCGGCACGTCGAGGTCGACACCCTGAACGGCAGTTGCCTCGCCGTAGGTCTTGACGAGGCCGGTCAGTTTCACGCCTGCGGTCATTTCGCGAACCCCGAGGCGAGGTCGACGCCAAGCAGCCGTTGACCCAGAAGCGCGCCGCCGAAGCTGATCGCGGCGATCACCAGGACCACCGCGTTGGCGGCCTGAAGATAATTGTTCTCCAGCAGCCTGAGCGAAAACGTGGTGAGCACCTCCGTCCCTGGAGCCGCAAGCAGGGCGAAAAGCGTCAGGTTCTTCGCCCCCGATATGAACGGCAGCAGCACGCCGGTATAAAGCGCGCGTCGCTGGATCGGCAGCACGATGCGCGAGACGCGTCGGGTCCAGCCGGCACCGAGGACGCGCGCCGCTTCTTCCGGTTCGCGGCCAAGCTGCATCATCGCCGACACCCCGGCACGCGAGGCAAACGGCATCTGATCGGCGATCAGCGCCAGCACGAGGATGAGGTTGGTGCCGTAGAGCGCCGGGATCGGGCCGCGCGCCACCGCGAAAAGCGACAGGAAGGCGAAGGCAAAGGCGACCCCCGGCACGAGATAGGGCAGGAAGGTGATCTGCCGCAGGAATCCCGACAGCGAGGTCCACGACGTGCGCGTCACGCAATGGCCCACCAGCAATCCCAGCATGCCCGCGGTGAGCGACGCGGTGCCCACGATGACCAGCGTGTTCCGCGCGGCATCCCAGAATTCGGGCGTCCGCAGCACGCCATCAGGAAAGGCCATCGTGGGAAGCCCGGTGCCGACCCAGAAGTCGAGGGTGAAGTTGGCGGGTTGGAAAAGCCCCGGCACCCGCATGACGGTGGACAGGGCCAGTACAGCGAGCGGCACGACGACGCCGGCCAGAAACACGAGCCCGGCGAGAGCCGACGCCGGCAGCCGGAGCGCGCCGAGCGGGGTCGCGCGGTCGATCGAGCCCCGGCTGCCGATGGTGGCAAATCGCCTTGCGTTGCGCAGCAGCCACAGGTCGGTCGACAGCGACAGGGCGCCGAGGAGCAGGATCGCCGCCGCGAAGACCGCCGCCATCCCCTCCTGCCGCGAGTTCACCGCGCGGTAAAGCGAGGTCGACAGCACGTCGTAGTTGACCGGAAGGCCCAGGACGTAAGGCACGCCGAAATCGCCGATGCACTCCGCGAAGACCAGGATCGTGGCCGAGATCAGCGCCGGGCGCATCAGCGGCAGGGCGATTCTCAGCGCCGCCTGCCGCTGGCCGGCGCCGAGCACCCGTGCCTGTTCCTCGAGCTGGGCATCGAGGTTGCGCAGCGCGCCGCCCACCAGCAGGATCACGAACGGCATGTAATGAAGTCCGAGGATCAGGATCGTCGGGACCGGCCCGTAGGCGAGCCAGTCCGGCGGCGACACTCCCAGAGACTCGAGCCAGCCCGCATGGCCGCCCGAGGACCGGTTCTTGAACAGCGTCAGCCACGCCAGGGCGAAGGTCCAGCCCGGCAGGATGTAGGGGATGATGAGGGCGGACGCGAACCAGCGCCGCCCGAACATGTCGGTGCGTGCCAGAAGCCAGGCGAACAGGCTGCCCAGCGTCAGCGCCACGGCGACGCCTCCGAACGCGATGGTCAGGGTATTGCGCAGCGGCGTCCAGAACACCGGATCGGCCACGCGGGAGAAAAGGGCCCGCTCCAGGTAATACAGGGTGAAGGTCCCCGGTTCGGCGCCGATCCGCCGCGCATCGGGAACCTGCACCACGACGGCGTCGACCAGCATCGCCAGAACGGGCGCGGCGATCAGATAGGCGAAGAACAGCGCCAGAACGATCCCGATCAGCGTCGCAGGCTCGGCGAGGGTCACGCGCGCGGAGTAAAGCAGTTTCGGACTGACTCCGGACACGCTTGCCACTCCGCCGGTTATGCCCGATCCGGGCTCTCTGCGGGGTTAGCCGGCGCGGTCCGTCGTCTCAAATGAAGTTCACATGACAACGCCGCCCTGGCCCCCCGCCAGAGGTCGCTGAAGGACGTGTAATCGGCATCCTACAAAACGAGTACAGGCCCACGCTGCCCCTGGCGTGGTGTGGACCGAGCAAGTGCGGCAACGGCAGGACAGTCCCTACCATTGTCGCATCGCTTCCAGATACGCTGCGCCGTGTACGAATGACCGGTCTTGTGAACGCGCGACGCAGAATCACGCCGTCGAACCAGGGTCTGCTTTGGGCCGAATGTGATCGCGTAGATCCTTGTCTTCATGGCGACAGCTGCACCGCCGCATGACCGCATGTCGCCACGGCTGTCTGCACCCGGCAGACCGCTCAGGGTCTTTCGCGATCCGCCGCCACCTCCCCCGGGACCGCTCTGCTGCAGCTCCTGGCGGATGTCGCTGCGGTCGATGGCAAGGTCTCTTTGTCGATGCCCACGAGGCTGGTCAGCATGGCCTGGTTCCGCCCTGCGGCCTTGGCGGCATACAGCGCGTCGTCAGCCGCTCGCATCAGATCCTGCGGCATCGTTCCGTCCATCGGCGCGAGCGCGATCCCGATCGACGCCGTGACGCTCGGCAGGCTCTTGTCGCCGTATCGCAAGTTGATGCCCTGGATACGCTCGCGGAGCGTCTCGGCCCGGTAGAGGGCGTCGGGAATATCGGTATCCGGCAGAAGTACGATGAACTCCTCGCCCCCGTGTCGGCACGCCACCTCGTCCCCGTCCGTGGAGCGTTCGAGCACCTCTCCCACCGCGCGGAGCACCATGTCGCCGGCATCGTGACCGAAAGTGTCGTTGAATGTCTTGAAGTGGTCGATGTCGATCGAAAGAAGCGCGACGGGCCTGTCCGTCTTGCTGGCCCGCGAAAGGATCCGCCGAAGCGCTTCCAGAAGATGGCGGCGGTTGAAAAGGCCGGTCAGCGCGTCCCGGATGGACTGGTCCTGAAGCTCGTCCCGCATGCGCACGTTCGCGATCGCCATGGAGACCTGCTCGGCGCAGAGCTGGCCGAGCCGGCGCGAGTCCCGGAAGCTGGCCGGATCGCGCCCGGGCCGCACCCGGAGGTGGAGAAGCCCGATGGTCTCGCCATGGGCGAGAAGTGGAAAGCAGACATAGGAAAGGGTGCCGTCATCGACATGACCGCAGCGGAACCCGATTTCGGCCTCCCCGAACTCATAGGTGCGACCGCGACGGAGCCCCCAGCAATCTTCGGGGTGGACATGATCCTGCGCATCGCCGCCGTTCCACCCCGTGCACCCGTCGAGCACGTCGCGGGAATTGGCGTAGACATAGAGCTCCCCTTGGCAGTCCGGCAGTAATCCCGCGAGAAAGGTCGAGACCATGTCGAAGAGTTCGGACTGCGAGCGACTGGATTGCAGCCATTCGTTCAGCCCGTATTATTCATCGAAATCGGGGAGGGCGGCTGGCGTGCCCGCGAAAGCTCTGTAGAATCAAGCTCCTACACAAGGTCCGAGAGCAGCCCCCG
>LJNT01000054.1 GCA_001314685.1 Rhodobacteraceae bacterium HLUCCA09 | reverse complement strand
TCAGCATGCTCGCCGCCCGTCCCGAACCTCGCTGAGGATGGAGCGTGCCACGAACAGCGCCCGCCGGCGAGGATCTACGTGATCATCCGGGATGGGACATGCCTTCGACCCCGCCACCTACGAGAGCAAGGACCAGACCGGGCCAGAGGGCTACAGGCACCCGACATGCTGTGGTATGGCCCTGGCTGCATCGAGTCGACCTACCGGTGGGCGGGTTTCGTCAAGGACCACCGCGCGCCCTTTCTCACCGCGTTCCCCGACCGGAAGGGCGGCAACCATTACTGCCGGATCGGCGATGGCGACTGTGCCGCCGTCTCGGGCTGGCCCTCGATGAAGATGACCCACGCTGGCGACTACCTGGGCGTCGCGGCCACGGGAAAGCCGCTGACCCTGCGGGTGATGGATTTCTACCGCTGCGAGTCGGTCCGCATCATCGAGAACTGGGTGCTTCTCGATTTCGTCGACCTGTTCCGCCAGAAGGAGGTCGATCTGCTCGCCGCGGCGACGCCCTAGTCCCGCGCAAGCAGCGCGTCGATCGCGGCGCGGGCCGGCATCGCCGGCACCGTGCCCGCCTTCGTTACCGACAGCGCGGCGGTCGCGGACGCGAAGCGCACCGCCTCCGCCAGCGGCTGCTCCTCGGCCAGCGCGACGGCGAGCCCGCCGGTGAAGGCGTCGCCCGCGCCCGTCGTCTCGACCACTGGGCCGGCGCTGAGCCCCGGCACCAGCGCTGCTGTGCGCCCGTCATGCAGCAGCGCCCCCGTCGCCCCCAGCGTGAGGACTGCGGCGCCCGCCCCCGCCGCGCAGAGGGCGGCGGCCGCCTCTTCGGCCCCCTCCCGCGTGTCGACCGCCAGTCCGGTGAGCGCGCCCGCCTCGGTGGCGTTGGGCGTGACCACGTCGCAGAGCGCCAGCATCCCTTCGGGCAGGGCGGCGGCGGGGGCGGGGTTGAGGATCGTCGTCACGCCCGCCGCGCGGGCAATCTGCAGCGCGCGGTGCGCCGCATCGACCGGCTGCTCGCACTGGGTGACGAGCACGCGCGCCGAGCCGATCACGTCGGCCCAGCCGTCGACATCCCCGGCCGAAATGGTCGCCGCCGCGCCGGGGCACACGATGATGGCGTTGTCGCCCGTCCCTGCCTCGACGAAGACGCAGGCCGCCCCCGTCTGTGCGCCCCGCACCCTGGGCGCATGGGGCGCGATCCCCTCGGCCGCCCACGTCGCCAGCGCGAGATCGGCGAAGGCGTCGTCGCCGAGCCTGGTCAGCATCGCCACGCGCCCCGCGATCCGGCCCCCCGCCCGCGCCGCCGCCACCGCCTGGTTCGAGCCCTTGCCGCCCGCCCGCAGGGCGAAGCTGTCGCCCAGGATCGTCTCGCCCATCGCCGGCTGCCGCGCAGCCCGGTAGGTGGTGTCGGCGTTGAAGACGCCGAGAACGACGATGTCGGCCATGCGCGCCCCTCCCTTGTGCCCGCGCAGCCTAGGCGGCGCGGCAGCCGGCGCAAGCGGGTGCCTTGCGGCGGCGCGGGGCGGGCGCTAGGCCCCCTCGAAACGGCACGGAAGGGGATAGGGATGAGACTGGTGCGCTACGGCGAGGCCGGCGCGGAGACGCCCGGCATGATCGACGACGCGGGCACGCTGCGCGACCTGTCGGGCGAGGTGGCCGACATCGCGGGCGAGGCGCTCCTGCCCGAACCCCTCGCGCGCCTCGCCGCCCTCGACCCCGTATCGCTGCCCGCGGTGGAGGGGGCGCCGCGCCTCGGACCCTGCGTCGGCCGCGTCGGCAAGCTGATCGGGATCGGCCTCAACTACGCCGACCACGCGGCCGAGGCGGGCCAGCCCGTCCCGCCGGAACCGGTGATCTTTCTCAAGGCGACCAGCGCGATCTGCGGGCCGACCGACGACGTGATCCTGCCCCCCGGCGCCGACAGGACCGACTGGGAGGTGGAGCTGGGCGTCGTGATCGGCCGCGAGGCGCGCCACGTCGCCGAGGCCGAGGCGATGGCCCATGTCGCGGGCTATTGCGTGGTCAACGACGTCTCCGACCGCGGCTGGCAGATGGAGCGGGCCGGCCAGTGGACGAAAGGCAAGTCGGCCGACACCTTCGCGCCGATGGGCCCGTGGCTGGTGACGGCCGACGCGGTGCGCGACCCGCAGGCGCTGCGCCTGATGCTCGATATCGACGGACAGCGGATGCAGAACGGCTCGACCGAGACGATGGTCTACGGCGTCGCGCATCTGGTGCATTACCTCAGCCACGTGATGAGCCTCCAGCCCGGCGACGTCATCTCGACGGGCACCCCCCCCGGCGTCGCGCTCGGCCGCGCCGACACGCCGTGGCTGCGGCCCGGTCAGGTGATGGAGGCCGAGGTCGAGGCGCTGGGCCGCCAGCGCAACCGGATCGTCGCCGCTCCCCGGTGAGCCTCGCGGCGCGAACCCCGGTCGACTTCGCGCGTTGCCGGCGCTAGCAGGGGCCCACAGGCGAGGGAGAGCGCAATGGACATCTTCGGAGAGGTGGGCCTGCACGGCGTCGTGCCGGTGATCGAGATCGACGACGCGAGCCACGCCTTGCCCCTCGCCGACGCGCTCGCAGAGGGCGGGCTGCCCGTGGCCGAGATCACCTTTCGCACCCCGGCCGCGCGCGACGCCATCGCCGCCGTTGCGGCGCACCGCCCCGACATGCTGGTGGGGGCCGGCACCGTGCTGACGCCCGCGCAGGTCGATGCGGCGCGGCAGGCCGGGGCGCGCTACGGCCTCGCACCGGGGCTGAACCGCGCGGTGCTCGCGCGGGCGGCCGAGGCCGGGCTTCCCTTCGCCCCCGGCGTGATGACACCCTCCGAGATCGAGCAGGCGCTCGAGGCGGGCTGCGGGATGGTGAAGTTCTTCCCCGCCATGGCGGCGGGCGGCCCGGCCATGCTCAAGGCGATCGCCGGCCCCTATGCGCATACCGGCATCGGCTTCAACCCGACCGGCGGCGTCACCCTCGACGCCCTGAAGGACTGGCTGGCGCTGCCGAATGTCCGCGCGGTGGGGGGCACCTGGATCGCCTCGCGCGCCGATATCGCTGCCGAAAGGTGGGAGGCCATCGCCGAAAATGCCCGCGCCGCGGTCGCCCGCGCGGCCCGGGTGCGCGCGGCCTGAAAGGCGCCCGCTCGGGCGCCTGCTCAGGCGGCCGGAAACGCCGCCTCGAGCGCGATCTCGACCATCTCGGCAAAGCCCGACTGCCGCTCGGCCGCCTCCAGCGCGGCGCCCGTCAGCAGGTGGTCCGACACCGTCAGCACCGCCAACGCACGCCGGCCATGGCGCGCGGCCACGGTGTAGAGTTCGGCCGCCTCCATCTCGACGGCGAGGACGCCGTGGCGCGTCATCTCCTCGTTCAGGTCGGGCCGCTCGTCGTAGAACACGTCGGAGCTGTAGATGCCGCCTACATGCAGCCCCGTGCCCCGCGCCTCGGCCGCCTTTGCCGCCGCCGACAGAAGGCTCCAATCGGCGCAGGGGGCGTAATTCAGCTCGCGGAAGATCCCGCGCGACGGGGTCGATAGCGTCGAGGCGGTCATCGCGAGGATCACGTCGCGCAGGTGTACGCCCTGCTGCATCGCCCCGCAGGAGCCGATGCGGATCAGCGTTTGTGCCCCGTAGTCGCGGATCAGCTCGTTGGCGTAGATCGACAGCGACGGCATCCCCATGCCCGAGCCGTGGATCGTCACCCGGTTTCCCCGCCAGGTGCCGGTAAAGCCCAGCATCCCCCGCACCTCGTTGACGCAGACCGGATCGGTCAGGAAGGTCCCGGCTGCCCATTTCGCCCGCAGGGGGTCGCCCGGCATCAGCACCGTCTCGGCGATCTGTCCCTTTTCGGCCCCGATATGGATCGTCATCTGTCGCCCCGCTCAATCCCGTTGCCCGGGCGCAGCCCGCGTGCGACCCTATCGCTATCGCGTCGCGGGAACGGTGGGAATGCGGAAAAGGGCTTTGGCAGGGGCATGGGGCGTCGCCGCTCTCGTGGCGTGCGCACCGTCATCGGCGACAGCCGAGCCCGGCTTCTCCCACGAGCCCGGCTTCACCCCCCTCGAGCGTGCATTGGTGCTGGCGCTCTTCACGGCGATCCAGCCGCGGTCGATCGCGGACGATATCGAGATCTGCGGCTACATCTACCGCGACTCGGCGGGGCAATTGCGCGCCACGGCGGCCGAGGACGGAGACAAGGAGACCTGCAGGGCGCCCTGGCCCGCCTGGGGAGAGCCGCTCGCCTCGTGGCATACCCACGGCGCGTTTGACCCGGATATGTGGACAGAGGTGCCCTCGGCCCGCGATCTGCAGGCCGACCATTTCGAGGGGGTCGATGGCTGGGTGGCGACGCCGGGCGGCCGTTTGTGGCATGTCGACGGCGCCAACGGGATCGCCACGCTGGTCTGCGGCCCCGGCTGCCTGCCGAAAGACGCCGACTATGACCCCGACCTGTCGGGGCCGGTCGGCACGCGCTACACCCTCGACGACCTGCTGGACAAGTTCGCCGAGGAGTGAGCGGCGGTCGGCACGCCGAATGTCGTGCTGTCGGGCCGGGCTCAGATCGCGAGTTTCTCCAAAGTGCCCTCCTGCTCGGCGTCCTTGATCCAGTCCGGTTTCCGTCCGCGGCCCGACCACGTCTTTTTCGGATCCGTCGGATGACGGTATTTCGGCGGATTGACCGGGCCCGCCGCGCGCGTCTTGCGCCGGCCGCCCCCCTTGCCTCCGGGGACGATGCCGAGCTCGGCGAGCGAGAAGCCGTATTTGCCCGCCGCTTCCTCGGCGGCCTTGCGGGCCGCGTCGCGCTCGCGGTCGGCGAGTGTCTCGAGCGCGGCGTCGACGCGGGCGCGCAGATCGGTCAGTTCTTCCCGGCTCATCTTTTCGAGGTCGATTTTCATGTTGGTCTCCCTTGCATGCGGGAGACCACATATCGGCAAAATCCGAAAAGACAATTAGCCACTTCGCGGAAAGGCCGCTTTTCGCCGACGTGTCATTCCGCCGCCACGGGCCCCGGATCGGCGAGCTGTACGATATCGCCCATGATCCGGTTCAGCTCGAAATCCTTGGGCGTGTAGACGCGTGCCACGCCCATCGCCTCGAGCCTTTTCGCGTCCTCCTCGGGAATGATCCCGCCGACAATCACCGGAATGTGCCCCAGCCCCGAGGCGCGCAGCCTGTCCATCAGGTCGCGCATCAGCGGCATGTGGCTGCCCGAGAGAATCGACAGCCCGATCACGTGCGGCGCCTCGCGCTCGGCCGCTGCCACGATCTCGTCGGGCGTCAGGCGAATGCCCTCGTAGTCGATCTCCATTCCGCAATCGCGGGCGCGGAAGACGATCTGCTCGGCGCCGTTGGAATGGCCGTCGAGCCCCGGCTTTCCCATCATGAACTTCAACCGCCGCCCCAGCCGATCCGACACCGCGTCGACCTCGGCGCGCAGATCGTCGAGCCCCTCGGTCTTGTTCGAGGGGCTGCGCGACACCCCGGTGGGCCCGCGATACTGCCCGAACGCCGCGCGCATCACTCCGGCCCATTCGCCGGTGGTCACGCCCGCCTTCGCCGCCGCGATGGAGGGCGGCATCACGTTCTCGCCGGTCTCGGCGGCCGCGCGCAGCGCTGCAAGCGCCTGCGTCACCGCCGCCGCGTCGCGGGCCTCGCGCCAGGCGTTCAGCCGCGCGATCTGATCGGCCTCCACGCCCTCGTCGACCACGAGGATACCGCCCTGCTCGTCGACGAGCGGAGACGGCTCGCACTCGACATACTTGTTCACCCCGACGACGACGGTCTGCCCCGTCTCGATCCCGTTCACCCGGTCGGCATTGGCGCTGACCAGTTGCGCCTTCATGTACTCGATCGCCTCGATGGCACCGCCCATCGCGTCGATATTGGCCAGTTCCGCGCGCGCGCCGTCCTTCAGCGCCTCGACCTTGCGGTCAACCGCCGGATTGCCGTCGAACAGGTCATCGTATTCCAACAGGTCTGTCTCGTAGGCAAGGATCTGCTGCATCCTCAGCGACCATTGCTGGTCCCACGGCCGCGGCAGGCCGAGCGCCTCGTTCCACGCCGGAAGCTGCACCGCGCGCGCCCGCGCCCTTTTCGATAGCGTGACCGCGAGCATTTCCAGAAGTATGCGATACACATTGTTTTCCGGCTGCTGCTCGGTCAGTCCCAGCGAATTGACCTGCACGCCATAGCGGAAGCGCCGAAACTTGGGGTTATCGACGCCATAACGATCGCGCGTGATCTCATCCCACAGATCGACGAAGGCGCGCATCTTGCACATTTCGGCAACGAAGCGGATGCCGGCGTTGACGAAAAAGGAAATGCGGCCGACGAGGATGGGGAAATCCGCTTCCGGCACCTTGCCCCTGAGGTCGTCGAGCACGGCCGTCGCCGTGGCCAGCGCGAAGGCGAGCTCCTGCTCGGGCGTCGCGCCCGCCTCCTGCAGATGATAGGAGCAGACGTTCATCGGGTTCCATTTCGGAACCTCGCGGTAGCAATAGGCGGCGACGTCGGTGATCAGGCGCAGCGACGGCTTGGGCGGGCATATGTAGGTGCCGCGGCTGAGATACTCCTTGATGATGTCGTTCTGCACCGTGCCCGACAGCTTCGCAACGTCGGCGCCCTGTTCCTCGGCCACCGCGATGTAGAGCGCGAGCAGCCACGGCGCGGTGGCGTTGATCGTCATCGACGTGTTCATCTGCTCGAGGGGGATCTGGTCGAACAGGGTGCGCATGTCGCCCAGATGCGCGACTGGCACGCCGACCTTGCCCACCTCGCCGCGGGCGAGTTCGTGGTCGCTGTCGTAGCCCGTCTGCGTCGGCAGGTCGAAGGCGACTGACAGGCCGGTCTGGCCGCGCGCGAGGTTTCGCCGGTAGAGCGCGTTCGAGGCGGCAGCCGTCGAATGGCCGGCATAGGTGCGGAAAAGCCAGGGCTTGTCTCGCTCGGGAGCGGGAGCCGCGTCGGCGTGCGCGACACCCGTGTCACCCGCCCCGGTGGTCATCTTGCTGGCCATCTCTTGCCTCCGCATCTCGCGCAACATTCTTTCTTTGCGCCGCAAATAGGGCTAACAATCTGCCATTGTCAATCTGCCGCGCCGCAGCGAACGGGGCCGTCGCGGCGCGTCTCGTCCGGGGCGCCGTCCCGCTCCATCGCCCCTGCTTCTTTCTGTCCCAAATACGCCGGCGCGACGGGTCCGCCCGTGGAACCCCGGGCATTGCCGTCGCCCGCGCCGCCTGCCACCGTCGCGGCATGACGCAACCGGTCACCCTGCCGCTCTGGGCGCTGCTCCTGATCCTCGCCTTCGCGGCGGTGACCTTCGCCTCGCATTTCCTGTTCCCCTCCGTTCGGTGGTTTTTCCGCCGCCGGGCCGAGCGGGCGGTGGCCGAGCTCAACCGGCGCCTGCACACCCCCATCCAGCCCTTCAAGCTCGCCCGCCGGCACGACATGGTCATGCGCCTGTCCTACGACAGCGAGGTGATGGAAGCCGTCCAGATCGAGGCGCGGCGCGAGCGCATCCCCGAAAACGTCGCCTTCGAGCGCGCCCGGCGCTACGCGCGCGAGATCGTGCCGGCCTTCTCGGCGGCGGCCTATTTCGGCTTTGCGATCCGCGTGGCGCGATGGCTGTCGACGTCGCTCTACGACGTTCGGCTTCAGGTTGTGGACGAGGACGCGCTCAAGGCGATCCCGGCCGACGCGACGGTGGTCTTCGTGATGAACCATCGCTCGAACATGGATTACGTTCTGGTGACCTACCTCGTGGCCGAGCGCTCGGCACTGTCCTACGCGGTAGGCGAGTGGGCGCGGGTCTGGCCGTTGCGTGCGCTGGTGCGGGCGATGGGCGCGTATTTCATCCGCCGCAAGTCGCGCGGGCAACTCTACCGCCGGGTGCTGGCGCGGTACGTGCAGATGGCAGCCGAAGCGGGCGTGACGCAGGCGCTGTTTCCCGAGGGGGGGCTGTCGCTCGACGGGCGGCTCGGGTCGCCGAAGCTGGGGCTGCTCAACTACATCCGGGAGGGGGCCGAGACGGGCGGGCGCGCGGCCGTCTTCGTGCCGGTCGCGCTCAACTACGACCGTGTGCTCGAGGACAGGGTGCTGCTCGCCGCCTCCGCGAGCGGAGAGCGGCGCTTTCGGGCGCGCATCCCCACCGTGCTCGGCTTCGCGCTCAAGATGCTGCGCCTGCGCCTGCGGGGCCGCTTCCGCCGCTTCGGCCGCGCCGGTGTCACAATGGGCCGGCCGCTGGCGCTGGCCGACGCACCGAGACGGACGGAGGATCTCGCCGCCGAGCTGATGGCGCGGATCGAGGAGGCGATGCCGCGTCTGCCGCTGCCGCTCGTCGCCCGCGCCCTGACCGAGGCCGACGGCCCGCTGTCCCGCGTGGCGCTGACGGCCCGTGTCGCCCGTTGGCTCGCCGAGGCGGGTGCCGACGATCCGGCCGAAGCGGTCGTTGCCGAGGCCCTTGCGATCGCCCGCCTTCGGGGCTTCGTCCGCGAGGGGCCCGACGGGTTCGTGCCCGAGCCGGGAGAGGCGCCGCTGCTGCGCTACTATGCGGCTTCCGTCACGCCACAGCGCCGGCCAAGTCTGCCGGACAACCCGCGCCCGGCAATTGGGGCGACATAAAGTTTCGCCGGAACCCGCGACAGGATTGCATTGTTGCGTGCTTGTGCCTATCAGGGCGCGACAGCCCACGCGATTCTGCATCGCGGCGAGAGGACGATCAGGAGGCCCCCCATGGCGCTCGACCGGAACACCGACGCTCCCACCTACGACGCCCCCGAGAAGGAGCTCTACGAGATCGGCGAGATGCCCCCCATGGGCTACGTGCCGCCGAAGATGTATGGCTGGATCCTGCGGCAGGAGCGGCACGGCGACCCCGACAAGGCGCTGCAGGTCGAGGTCGTCGACACGCCGCGGATCGACAGCCACGAGGTGCTGGTGCTCGTGATGGCGGCCGGCGTCAACTACAACGGCGTCTGGGCCTGCCTCGGCAAGCCCGTCTCGGTCTTCAGGGGGCATGGGGCGCCCTACGCCGTCATCGGCTCCGACGCCGCCGGCATCGTCTGGGCGGTCGGCGACAAGGTAAAGAACTGGAAGGTGGGCGACGAGGTGGTCATCCACTGCAACCAGGACGACGGCGACGACGAGGAATGCAACGGCGGCGACCCGATGTTCTCGCCCACCCAGCGGATCTGGGGCTACGAGAGCGCCGACGGCTCGTTCGCGCAGTTCACCCGTGTGCAGGCGCAGCAGCTGATGCCGCGGCCCAGGCACCTGACCTGGGAAGAGAGTGCCTGCTACGTGCTGACGCTGGCCACCGCCTACCGCATGCTCTTCGGCCACCACCCGCACGAGCTGAAGCCGGGGCAGAACGTTCTGGTCTGGGGCGCCTCGGGCGGCATCGGCTCGTTCGCGATCCAGCTTGCCGTGGCGGCGGGGGCCAACGCCATCGGCGTGATCTCCGACGAGGACAAGCGCGATTTCGTGCTCGGCCTCGGCGCGAAGGGGGTCATCAACCGGAAGGACTTCGACTGCTGGGGCACCTTGCCCGATGTCGGCACCGAGGATTACGCCACCTGGTTCGCCGAGGCGCGCCGCTTCGGCAAGGCGATCTGGGAGTTCACCGGCAAGGGCAACAACGTCGACATCGTGTTCGAGCACCCCGGTCAGGCGACCTTTCCGGTGTCGTCCTTCGTGTGCAAGCGTGGCGGCATGGTGGTGATCTGCGCGGGCACGTCGGGCTACAACTGCACCTTCGACGTGCGCCATGTCTGGTCGCACCAGAAGCGGCTGCAAGGCAGCCACTTCGCCCATCTCAAGCAGGCGGCGGCGGCCAACAAGCTGGTGATCGAGCGGCGGGTCGACCCGTGCATGTCGGAGGTCTTTCCGTGGGCCGAGATCCCGACGGCGCACATGAAGATGCTGCGCAACGAGCACAAGCCGGGCAACATGGCGGTGCTGGTGCAGGCGCCTCGTACCGGCCTGCGCACGCTGGAAGACGTGGTGGACGCCGGTCGCTGACCCAGCGGCACTTCACCGCAGGGGCGAGTCGCCGCCGGCGCCCGAACGGGCGCCGGCGGTCGCCGTTTCGGGGTGCCCTTTCGTTAACGTATCGTAGCGTAACGTGGAATTTCAGCGCTCTGTCCGTGCCTGCCTCCCCCGATATGGGGAGTGCAGATCGGCGAATACCGCACGTCATGCGCTCCTGCTATGGTTGTATTCATCTTTCGTTAACCTCTCGGGAAGCGTAGTACCATGCGAAACGACTGGATACTCGACGTGCTGACGGACCTCCGGACCTTCGCGCGCGACAACGGGCTGTTCGACCTCGCCGAGCGGCTCGACGACGCGCAACAGGTCGCGGTGGAAGAGATCGCCCGCCGGGAAAGGGTGCGTCCGGTCGTGCTGGGGATGGGTGCGTTCGAGGGCAATGCGCAAGGAGTTCGAGACGGCATGTGAAATCGTGCAGGCTGCCGCAGACGTCGGGGGCCTGCAGCTGGGCACCGAGTCGCTGCGCGACGGGCTGGGGATCGCCCATGTCGTGTATCATTGGGTGAACAGCCGCGGCGAGCGGTTCGGCGCGGGCACCTACAGCCAGGCCTGGGTCGACCGCTACCTCGAGCGCGACTACCTGCGCATGGACCCGGTGATCCTCGGCTGCCTGCAACGCTTCGATCCGGTCGACTGGAAGGAGCTCGACTGGTCGGCCCGCACCGCGCGCGCCATGCTGCAGGAGGCGGTGGAGTTCGGCGTCGGCCCGCAGGGCTATTCGATCCCGCTGCGCGGGCCGGCGGGGCAGTTCGCGCTGTTCACCACCTCGGACGGCTGCGACGACGTCGCGTGGTCGCGCTTCATCGCCGAGAACCAGCGCGACCTCATCCTCACCGCGCACGAGTTCAATCGCAAGGCGCTGGAATTCGAGCGGGAGCACGACATGCCGACGCCCACGCTGTCGCCGCGCGAGCTTGCCGCGATGACCCATATCGCGAGGGGACTGAACCGGGCGCAGGCGGCTGCCGAGATGGACATCTCGGAGCACACGCTGCGGGTCTATATCGAGGCGGCGCGGCACAAGCTGGGCGCGCTCAACACCACCCACGCGGTGGCGCGGGCGCTGTCGCGCGGGCTGATCGTGGTCTGACCGCAACGCGGTCCGGACAGTGAACGAGCGGTAAAGCCACCGCGCGCCCCGGTTCCGCTTCCGAAACGGTCGGTGGGTTAACCCTTTCCGCGTCCCGCCGGAAAGGAGCCCGCCCATGCTGCGCTACGTCTACGCCCACGACCTCGCCCGCTTTCCCCGTCTCGCAGACACGATGTTCCGCGACCGCGCCGAGCAGTTCCACGCCCGCCTCGGCTGGGAGGTCACGGTCGACGCGCGCGGCTGGGAGCGGGACGACTACGACGCGCTCGACCCGCTCTACGTGATCTGGGAGGCGCCCGACGGCTCGCATGGCGGCTCGATGCGCTTTTTGCCGACGGTGGGGCGCACGATGGTCAACGACCACTTCGCCCACCTGACCGGCGGCGTGCGGATCGAGAGCCCGCTGATCTGGGAGTGCACGCGCTTCTGCATCTCGCCCCGCGCCGAGGGGGCGGCGGCGCGCAAGGCCGCGGCGGCGCTCGTGCTCGGCGCGGGCGAGATGATGGCACGCGCGGCGCTGGCGCATTTCGTGGGCGTGTTCGACGGCCGGATGGAGCGGATCTATCGCCTCTACGGGGTCGAGCCCGACGTGATCGGCAGCGCGGGCGAAGGCGCCGGCCGGATCGGTGTCGGCCTTTGGGAGATGAAGCCGGAGGCGTGGCCCAGGATCCTGGGCCGGCTCGGAATAGACCGGGCGACCTCACTGCGCTGGGTCGCGCAGAGCTTCGGCGGCGCCGCCGCGCCCGCGCCCGACCTGAAGACCGCCTGAGGCCGCCCGCCCGCGCGCCGGTCGGGCGGCGCGCGGGCGGGCGCTTCCGCCCCGGCCCCGCGCGGGATAGGGTCGGGCCCATGACCCTGCCTGCCGCCGCCCCCGACCTCGCCTTTTCCGACGACCAGTCCGCCGCGTGGGACGCGATCGGCGAGGCGCTGTCGCGCGCGGGCGTCGATCTCGAGGCCGGCGGGGTGACGCCCCGGGCCGAGGGGCGCGACACGGTGCTCGCGGTGATCGGCAAGGCGGGCTCGGGCAAGACGCTGCTGCTCGCCCGCCTCGCCGGCGCGCTGAAGGAGGCGGGCGTCGACGTGATCTCGGCCGAGTGGGAGGGCCGCCGGCGGCGCGACCGGCGCACGCTGGCCATCCTCGCGCCCACCAACAAGGCGGCCTCGGTGCTGCGGGGGCGGGGGGTGCCCGCGACCACCATCCACCGCATCCTCTACACCCCCGTCTACGACCCCGAATACGAGAAGATCGCCGCCTGGCTCGCGGGCGAGGGCGACCGGCCCGAGACCGAGGCGTTGAGTGACGTCGCCCTTGACCGGGCGAAGGCGTTCTACGACCAGCACGCCTCGATCCCCGGCGCCCTTGCCGCCGCCGGCCTGCGGGGTTCGGACTTCATCACCGGCTGGAAGCGGCGGGAGGAGCCGCTCGACATCGGCCTTGTCGACGAGGCCTCGATGCTTGACGCGCGCGCCCTCGACGACCTGCGCGAGATCTTCCCCACGCTGCTGCTCTTCGGCGACCCCGCGCAGCTCGCGCCCGTCAAGGGCGCGGGCGAGGGCGAGGCGCGCATGGTGTTCGAGGGGCTTCCCGAGACGCGCAAGCTGATCCTGCACCGTGTCCATCGGCAGGCGGGCGACAACCCGATCCTCGATCTCGCCCACGCGCTCGCCGACCCCGACCTCACCTTCGACACGTTCGAACGGATGGTCGAGGATGCGGCGGCCGGCGATTCGCGGGTCGAACTGGCGGCGCGGGTCGATTCCGACCTGATGGCGCGCTCGCCGGTGCTCGTCTGGCGCAACGCCACGCGCGTACGCCTGATCGCGGCGTTCCGCGCGGCTTACGGTGCGCCGGCCGACGCCCTGCTGGCGGGCGAGCCGCTGATCTGCGACGGGATCGAGCTGCCGCTGAAGCACCGCAAGAAGCGGCTCGACCTCGAGGCGCGGGGCCTGATCAAGGGCGCGCAGGTGGTCTATCTCGGACCCGGCCGCAATCCGGGCTTCGCGCGATTGTACGTGATCGGGGCGGAGGATCCGCGCCTCTCGGTCGCCGCAATCATCCGCATCGAGAGCCCGGGCGAGGAAGAGCCGGTGATCCCCACCGCGGCGCGGATGGGCGCGAGCTTTCTCCACGGGGCAGCGGTGACGATCCACAAGGCGCAAGGCTCTCAGTGGCCATCGGTGCAGGTCTTTGCTCCCGACCTCTACGCCGCGGCCCGGGCGGGGCGGGTGGAGGCGGGCCAGCCCCTGTGGAAGCGGCTCGCCTATGTCGCGATCACCCGCGCCGAAGAGCGGCTGATCTGGGTGCGGCGCTACGCGCTGGCTCGCCCGCGCGCGCCGCTCGGCACGGGCGACCTGACGGTGGAGCGCGCCCCGGCGCTGGCGCTCGGCGCCCCGGAGGAGGGGGAATGAGCAGAACCATCCTCGTCACCGGCGCCTCCTCGGGCATCGGCGCGGCGGTCGCGCGCCGCTTTCTCGCAGAGGGATGGCAGGTCGGCCTGTTCGCCCGGGGCGAGGCGGCGCTGCGCGAGGTGGCGGGGGGCGCGCCGGGCGCCCATGTCCTGCCTGGTGACGTCACCGACGCGCAAGCGGTCGAGGCTGTGGTCGCGCGGCTGGCAGCAGCGACGGGGCGCCTCGACGTGCTGTTCAACAACGCGGGCGTCTTCACTCCGCCGGGTCTGCCCGACGAGGTGCCGCTGGCCGAGTGGGACCGGGCGATCGACGTCAACCTGCGCGGCATGGTGGTCGCGGCGCGCGCGGCCTTCGCGCAGATGCGGGGGCAGGTGCCGCTGGGCGGCAGGATCGTCAACAACGGCTCGATCTCCGCCCATGCCCCGCGCGAGAGGGCGGGGCCCTACACGGTGACCAAGCACGCCATCACGGGGCTGACGAAGCAGCTTTCGCTCGACGGGCGGCCCTACGGCATTGCTGCGGGGCAGATCGACATCGGCAACGCGCGGACGGAGATCGTCGAGGGGATCGCGACGCGCGCCCGCGCGGCCGGAGAGGCCGAGCCGCCGAGCTTCGACGTGGGCGAGGTGGCGCAGGCCGTCTGGATGATGGCGACGCTGCCGGCCGAGGCGAACGTGCTCTCGATGACCCTGATGGCGACCACGATGCCCTATGTCGGGCGCGGCTGAGGGCAGGGCGGAAAGGCGTTTCGAAACGCCTTCCGCGCGGCGCGTGGCGCCGCGCCCTGCCGCGACAGCGCTTGCCGTGCGCGGGCGTGTACCGGTCCACAATTTTGAGACACGGTTTTGGGCTATGCGGCGTTCTGCATGTTCACGGTTTGCTCTCGTCTGATGGCGGCGGGTGGTCGATGGCCGTGGCGCTCGATCAGCCAGCGCTCGTTGTAGGTC
>LJNT01000182.1 GCA_001314685.1 Rhodobacteraceae bacterium HLUCCA09 | reverse complement strand
CGCCGACGCGATCCGCGAGGAGCTCGAGACGACGCCCGAGGCATTGCTCGAGGCGCTCGACGCCGACCCCGAGCGGCTGCCCGACACCCACGCGATCGAGGCCGAGATCCTGCGCCTGCGCCGCGCCCGCGACGCGCTGGGCGCGGTGAACCTGCGCGCCGAGGAAGACGCCCGCGAGGTCGAGGCGGAGCGCGATGCGCTCGCCGCCGAGAAGGCCGACCTGGAAGAGGCGATCCGCGCCCTGCGCAACGGCATCGCCAGCCTCAACCGCGAGGGGCGCGAGCGGCTGCTGACCGCCTTCGAGCAGGTCGACGAGAATTTCCGCCACCTGTTCACGCATCTCTTCGGTGGCGGCTCTGCCCGGCTGGAGCTTGTCGAGAGCGACGATCCGCTCGAGGCAGGGCTCGAGATCATGTGCCAGCCGCCGGGCAAGAAGCTGTCGTCGCTGTCGCTGCTGTCGGGGGGCGAACAGACGCTGACGGCGCTGGCGCTGATCTTTGCGGTGTTCCTGGCCAACCCCGCGCCGATCTGCGTGCTCGACGAGGTCGATGCGCCGCTCGACGACGCCAACGTGACACGCTTCTGCGACCTGCTCGACGAGATGACGCGGCGCACCGAGACGCGCTTCCTGATCATCACCCACCACGCGATCACGATGAGCCGGATGGACCGGCTGTTCGGCGTGACGATGCAGGAGCAGGGGGTGAGCCAGCTCGTGTCGGTCGACCTCAAGCGCGCCGAACAGATGGTCGCCTGAGGCGCGCCCGCCGCCCGGGCCGGGCCGCGCCCCACCCGACCACCCTTGCGCGCCCCGGCCCGGGCGGCGGGCGCGCCTTTCGCCGCTGGCGGCGTCGCTCTAGGAGAGTGGCCGGGGTCGTGAGAGGGGAGGGCGGATGGTGGCACGGGCGATGACGGCACTGCGCAGGAGCGTGGCGGGGGCGGTGGCGAGCCCCGCGGGCCAGGCCCTGCCGGCGGCGTTGATCGCCGCGCATCTGCGGCGGGCCTTCGGACGGACGGACTGGCTGGTCGAGGGCCGCGAGGCCCTGGCCGAGGAGGCACAGGCCGGGCCGGTGATCCTTGTGCTGTGGCACGGGCGGCTGATGTGCGCGGCGCGCTTCTGGAACACTGGATGGGGCCCTCTCACCACGCTCACATCGCAGCAATATCCCGGCCGGCTCGCGGGGCAGGCGCTGCGCCGTTTCGGGTTGGGGACGCGGGCGATGCACGACCGCCGGCCGAACCGGGGCGAGAGCCTCGCGCTTGCACGCGAGATGCGGGCCGGCATGTCGATGGGGGTGGCGGTGGACGGCCCGCTCGGCCCGGCCCGCAAGGCGAAGACGGTGCCGCTCGACTGGGCGCGGCTGACCGGTGCCCCCATCTGGCTCGTCGGCTTCTCCGCCACGCGCTTCTGGCAGATGGACAGCTGGGACAGGTTGGTGGTGCCCCGCGCCGGGGGACGGGCCTGCCTGCTCTACCGCCGCTTCGGCACCGTGGACAAGCGCGCGACGGCAGAGGTGCTGGAGGCCGAGCGCGCGCGGCTCGAGGCCGAACTCGACGCCGTGACCGAGGCGGCTGACAGCCGGATGGGGCATGCGGGCCCGATCTGCTGAGGCGGGCGCCTCCTGCCTTCAGTTGCGGATGCGGGTGCTGCCCCCGGTGACGCCGAAGCTTGCGGTGCCCGAGATCGAGACGCCGGGTTCGGGCCTTGCATCGGGGTCGTCGGCCGGCGGGCGCGGCGGGCCGTCGACGCCGCAGGCGGCGAGGAGGGCGAGGAGAGCGGCGAGGGCGGCGAGGCGGGTCATGCTAGGATCTCCTTCCAGCGAGCGATCTGCTCGCGCACGCGAGCCGGCGCGGTGCCGCCGTAGCTGGTGCGCGAGGCGACCGAGTTGGCAACGCCGAGCACGCTGTAGACGTCTTCGGTGATCGCCGGGTGGGCCGCCCGCATGTCGGCCAGTGGCAGGTCGGGCAGGTCGCAGCCGGCCGCTTCGGCCCGTGCCACGAGCGCTCCGGTGACGTGGTGCGCCTCGCGGAAGGGCAGGCCCGCCACCCGCACCAGCCAGTCGGCGAGGTCGGTCGCGGTGGAAAAGCCGGTCGCCGCGGCGGCCTCGAGCGCCGCGCGGTTGGCGGTCATGTCGGCCACCATGCCGGCCATCGCCGCGAGCGCGAGGTCGAGCGAATCGGCGGCGTCGAAGACCTGTTCCTTGTCTTCCTGCATGTCCTTGGAATAGGCGAGCGGCAGGCCCTTCATCACCGTCAGCAGCGCCACGTTCGCGCCCAGGATGCGGCCGATCTTGGCGCGGATCAGCTCGGCGGCGTCGGGGTTCTTCTTCTGCGGCATGATCGACGAGCCGGTCGACCAGCGGTCGGACATCGTCACGAAGCGGAACTGGGCCGAGGACCATATCACCAGCTCCTCCGCCAGACGTGACAGGTGCGTGGCGCAGATCGTGGCGGCGGCGAGGTATTCGAGCGCGAAGTCGCGGTCGGACACCGCGTCGAGCGAGTTGGCCGCGGGCCGGTCGAAGCCGAGCGTCGCGGCCGTCATCTGCCGGTCGATGGGGAAGGAGGTGCCGGCGAGGGCGGCGGCGCCGAGGGGGCATTCGTTCATCCGGGCTCGGGCATCGGCGAAGCGGCCCGAATCGCGGCCAAGCATCTCGACATAGGCGAGCATGTGGTGACCCCAGGTGACCGGCTGGGCGACCTGCAGATGCGTGAACCCCGGCATCGGACAGTCGGCTCCGGCCTCGGCCTGTGCGACGAGCGCCCGTTGCAGCGCGGCGATCCCGTCGACCGCCGCGTCGCACCGGCCGCGCACCCAGAGGCGAAAATCGCTCGCCACCTGGTCATTGCGCGAGCGCGCCGTGTGCAGACGGCCGGCGGCCGGACCGATCAGCTCGCGCAGACGCGATTCCACGTTCATGTGGATGTCCTCGAGGGCCGTGGAAAAGGCGAACGCCCCGCGCTCGATTTCTGACAACACCGTGAGCAGGCCCTCGCGGATGGCGCCGGCGTCCTCCTCCGTGATTATACCGGTGGCTGCGAGCATGGCGGCATGGGCGCGAGAGCCCTCGACATCTTCGCGGGCGAGGCGGCGGTCGAAGCCGATCGAGGCGTTGATCGCCTCCATGATCGCGTCGGGGCCGTCGTCGAAACGGCCGCCCCACATGGTATTGGCGGCGCGGTCCGGGGTGTCGGTCATGGGCGGCTCCGGCTGGGCAGAGGGAGAGACGGCATGAAGCGTGGTCTGGCGGCAGTGATCTATCTGGCAATGGCGGGCTTGGCCAGCGCCCCGGCCGGGGCGCAGGACTGGTCCGCGCTCGAGGCGCTGCGCGAGGGCGACATGAAGAAGCTCGTCTTTTCCGAGCCGCAGCCGCTGCCCGATATCGCGGTGGTCGGCGCGGCGGGGGCCGAGGTGTCGCTCGCCGACTACCGCGGGCAGTGGATCGTGCTGAACTTCTGGGCGACGTGGTGCGCGCCCTGCCGGGTCGAGATGCCGACGCTCGCCAACCTGCAGTCGGCGATGGCCGGGCAGCCGGTCGAGGTGGTGACCGTGGCGACGGGGCGGAACTCCGTGCAGGGCATCGCGCGGTTTTTCGACGAGATCGGCGTGGAGACCTTGCCGGAATACCGCGACCCCAGTCAGGAGCTTGCGCGCGCCATGGCGGTGCTGGGACTGCCGATCACGGTCATCGTCGACCCCGAGGGGCGCGAGGTGGCGCGGCTGCGGGGCGACGCGCACTGGGACAGCGAGAGCGCGGTGGCGATTCTCGAGGCGCTGGCGTCGGGCGCGGGCGGCTGAGCGCGGAGACGGCGTTTCGAAACGCCGTGGACACGCGGCGGCGCCGCCGCGTGGCAAGCCGCTTCCAAGCGGCTTGGACCAACGGCCTTCGAAGGCCGTTGTCGCCGGTCAACCCGGCGCGCGCAGGTCGGCATGGCGCGGGCAGGTCACCACGTGGTCGTTGACCATGCCCACCGCCTGCATGAAGGCGTAGACGATGGTCGGCCCGACGAAGCGGAAGCCCTCGGCGCGCAGGTCCTTCGAGATGGCGCGCGACAGCGGCGTCTCTGCCGGGACCTCGTCGTCCGAGCGCCAGCCGTTCTGGATCGGGGCGCCGCCGACCCGCTCCCACAGGAAGGCGGAAAAGCCCTCGCGTGCCTCGATCTCGCACCACGCGCGGGCGTTGCCGAGGGTCGCTTCGATCTTGCCGCGGTGGCGCACGATGCCGGGGTCGGCGAGCAGCCGCGCCACCTCGGCCTCGCCCCAGCCCGCCAGCACCTCGGGGTCGAAACCGGCGAAGGCGCAGCGGAAGTTCTCGCGCTTCTTCAGGATCGTCAGCCACGACAGCCCCGCCTGAAGGCCCTCGAGCGCGAGCTTTTCGAACAGGGCGCGCCCGTCGCGCTCGGGCACGCCCCATTCCTCGTCATGGTAGGCGATGTAGATCGGGTCGGGCCCGACCCAGCCGCAGCGTGCCACGTCCTCGCACTCCCCTTGGGCAGTTCACCGGAGCTTAAAGCCCGCGCCGTAGCCTGCGCGCAAGTCATGGAGGGCGCGATGCGGCGAGGCGATCCGACCGGGGCCGGGGGCGGCCCGATGCGCGGCGACGACCGGCTGACGCAAGGGGCGGCACCGACATTGCCCGACCCCAGCCCCCTCGATGCCGCACTGGCCCTGCGCGACGCCGACATCCTGTCGATGGTCCGCCGCGCGCTGGAGCGGCGCGACGTGGTGCTGGCCTTCCAGCCGGTGGTCGCCGCGCCGGAGCCGGGGCGCGTCGCCTTTCACGAGGGGCTTCTGCGGGTGATCGACGATACGGGCAGGGTGATCCCCGCGCGCGAGTTCATCGGCGCCTGCGAGGTGCACGAGACGGGCCGCCTGCTCGACTGCGTCGCGCTCGAGACGGGCCTTGCCGCGCTGGCCGAGGCGCCAGACATGCGGCTGTCGGTCAACATGTCGGCCCGATCGATCGGCTATGCGCCGTGGCGGCGCATCCTCGAGCGGGCCGAGGCGACCGACCCGACCGTGCTCGAGCGACTGATCGTCGAGATCACCGAAAGCTCGGCGATCCTGCTGCCCGAGGTTACCCAGGCCTTCATGGCCGATCTGCAGGTGAAGGGCGTGGCCTTCGCGCTCGACGATTTCGGGCAGGGATACACCTCGTTCCGCTACCTGCGCGACCTCGACTTCGACATCCTCAAGATCGCCGCCGAGTTCGCCTTGGGCGTGGCCGAGACCCCCGACAACCGGGTGCTCTACGAGGCGCTGATCTCGATCGCCCGGCATTTCGACATGCTCGTCGTGGCCGAGGGCGTCGAGCGGCACGAGGATGCCGCGCTGATATCGGCCCTCGGCGCCGATTGCCTGCAGGGCTACCTGTTCGGCGCCCCGGCGCTGCGTCCCTCGGCGCCAGTGCGCGGCTCCCGCGCGGCGGGCTGAGCGGCGCGCGCAAGCGCCCGGGCGCCGAGAAGTGCGGGACGCGCGAGGCGAACCTCCTCGGACGGGCGCGCGACCGGTCTCGGGGCGAGCGACCCAGGTCGAGTGGCTCGGGTCGAGCGAGCCGGGCTGACTGGCGTCGGTCGATATGCGTCGGCTGCCCCCCTCAAGCTGACCTGACCCTCTCAATCTGCCCCCTCGAGCCGACGGGCCCGCAGGGAGCGCAGTCCCTCACCATCCGGGGCGCTGCTGCCTGCCCCGGTTCCGGTTCTCCACCGCGGCTCCCGGGTGGGACATGCTATCCCTTGCGCGCCTCGGGACTGCCCCCTACCCATGGGCGCCGAATCCGGCGGGGGCGGATCGCGCCCGGTCGTCCGGGCGAGGATGGCGCCCCGCTCCGGTCAGGATGGAGAGGAGCACCCATGACCAACGTCGTCATCGCCTCTGCCGCGCGCACCGCCGTCGGCAGCTTTCTGGGGTCTTTCGCGAACACGCCCGCGCACGAGCTCGGCGCCGCCGTGCTCGAGGCCGTGGTCGAGCGGGCCGGCGTCGACAAGGGCGAGGTGTCGGAGACGATCCTCGGCCAGGTGCTGACCGCCGCGCAGGGCCAGAACCCCGCGCGCCAGGCCCACATCCAGGCCGGTCTGCCGCAGGAGAGCGCGGCCTGGGGCATCAACCAGGTCTGCGGCTCGGGCCTGCGGGCGGTCGCGCTGGGCGCGCAGCACATCATGCTCGGCGACGCCCGGATCATCGCGGCCGGCGGGCAGGAGAGCATGAGCCTCGCCCCCCACGCCGCCACGATCCGGCAGGGCCAGAAGATGGGCGACCTCAAATACGTCGACACCATGATCAAGGACGGGCTGTGGGACGCCTTCAATGGCTACCACATGGGCAATACCGCCGAGAACGTCGCCGAGAAATGGCAGATCAGCCGCGACCAGCAGGACGAGTTCGCCCTCGCCAGCCAGAACAAGGCCGAGGCGGCACAGAAGGCCGGCAAGTTCGACGACGAGGTGATCGCCTACACGATCAAGACCCGCAAGGGCGAGACCGTGGTCGACAAGGACGAATACATCCGCCACGGCGCCACCATGGAGGGGATGCAGAAGCTCAGGCCCGCCTTCGCCAAGGACGGGTCGGTGACCGCCGCCAACGCGAGCGGATTGAACGACGGCGCGGCCGGCGTGCTGCTGATGTCGGCCGACGAGGCCGATAAGCGCGGCATCGAGCCGCTTGCACGCATCGCCTCCTACGCCACCGCCGGGCTCGACCCGGCGATCATGGGCGTGGGCCCGATCCACGCCAGCCGCAAGGCGCTGGAGAAGGCGGGCTGGAAGGTCGAGGATCTCGACCTCATAGAGGCCAACGAGGCTTTTGCCGCCCAGGCCTGCGCCGTGAACAAGGACATGGGCTGGGACCCCGACAAGGTGAACGTCAACGGCGGGGCCATCGCCATCGGCCACCCGATCGGCGCCTCCGGCGCGCGCGTGCTCAACACGCTGCTGTTCGAGATGAAGCGGCGCGGGGCAAAGCGCGGCCTCGCCACGCTGTGCATCGGCGGCGGAATGGGCGTGGCCATGTGCGTCGAGCGCGGCTGAGTCCGATCGTGGCTCGCGACGCCTGCGCAAGATAATTGCGCAGGAGGCGGCGTTTGTGTAGCGATCAAACGCGAACGAACACCAGAAGGGGACAGAGATGGGACGTGTTGCACTGGTCACGGGAGGCACCCGCGGCATCGGAGAGGCCATCTCGAAGGCGTTGAAGGCCGGGGGCTACGAGGTGGCCGCGACCTATGCCGGCAACGACGAGAAGGCGAAGGCCTTCACCGACGCCACCGGCATCAAGACCTACAAGTGGAACGTGAGCGACTACGAGTCGTCCAGGTCAGGGATTGCCCAGGTCGAGGCCGACATGGGCCCGATCGAGGTGGTGGTGGCCAATGCTGGCATCACCCGCGACGCACCGTTCCACAAGATGACGCCGCAGCAGTGGCAGGAGGTGATCGACACCAACCTGACCGGCGTCTTCAACACGATCCATCCGGTCTGGCCGGGGATGCGCGAGCGCGGCTTCGGCCGGATCGTCGTGATCTCGTCGATCAACGGGCAGAAGGGCCAGTTCGGCCAGGTGAACTACGCCGCGACCAAGGCGGGCGATCTGGGGATCGTGCGCTCGCTCGCGCAGGAGGGGGCGGCGAAGGGCATCACCGCCAACGCGATCTGCCCCGGCTACATCGCCACGGAGATGGTCATGGCCGTGCCCGAGGCGGTGCGCGAGAAGATCATCGCCATGATTCCGGCCGGCCGCCTTGGCGAGCCCGACGAGATCGCCCGCTGCGTGTCCTTCCTGGCCTCGGACGACTCGAGCTTCATCAACGGCTCGGTCATCTCGGCCAACGGCGCCCAGTTCTTCGCCTGATCCACGGTGCGGGGCGCGGTCGGACGGCTGCGCCCCGTCGCCTCTACCGGTGCCCGGGCGGATCGTGCATCCGCCTTGGCAAGCCCGAGCCCCCATCCCGGCCGAGCCCCCATCCCGCCCGCGCATCTCCCGCCCGCGCCGGCGCGTAACCGCGCCGCGCGTCGGCGCGGCGCCGGGTCCAACGGAGCGAGGCCCCACAGGGGGGCACAGGGGGCCGGGTGGAGGCGAGAGCACCCCGGCCCGGTCGGGCCCCCGGGAGAGCCCCTACTTGAACGGGGCCATCCCGGCGCGGGCGAGCGCGTCGGCGCGCTCGTTTTCGGGGTGGCCAGCGTGGCCCTTCACCCATTCCCACGTGACGTCATGTCGCATCTGCGCCGCGTCGAGCCTGCGCCAGAGGTCCTCGTTCTTCACCGGCTTCCTTGCCGCCGTCCGCCAGCCGTTGCGCTTCCATCCGTGCAGCCACGCGGTGATGCCGTTCTTCACGTAGGCGCTGTCGGTGACGATCGTGATGGAGGAGGGCCGCGTCAGACTCTCGAGCGCGGCGATCGCGGCGAGCAGTTCCATGCGGTTGTTCGTGGTCGCCGCCTCGCCCCCCGAGAGCTCGCGCTCCTTCACCACGCGGTCGCCATCCATGGCCTGCAGGAGCGCACCCCACCCGCCAGGGCCGGGATTGCCCGAGCACGCCCCGTCGGTGAAGGCGTAGAGCCGGGTCACGGGCGGGCCTCGCCGGCAGGGCGCCCGGCCACCATGGCCCGCGGTCGCGTCGTGCGGTGCCCGTCTCGGGCCGAAAGGTGCGTCTGGTCCATGCGCGGGCGGTTAGGCGAGCGGGCGGCCGGGGGCAAGTCGTCTCAGCCCGTCCGCGCCCAGAGCACGAACCAGTCGGCCTCCTCCCCGTCGAAGCCGCGCTCCCGCCCCGCGTCGCGGTCGACCACCGTGAAACCGGCCGCCTCCATCAGCCCGGCCATCTCTGCCTCGGTGTAGTAGGTGTAGAGCCGCCCCAGCCCGTCGCGCTTGTCCCCCTCGCCGGTCTTCAGCCCGACATGCAGAAGGCCCCCGGGCACCAGCGCGTCCGACAGACGCGCCAGGTGGGCGGGCATCTCGCTGCGCGGCGCATGGAGGAGCGAGAAGTTGGCCCAGACGCCGTGATAGGCGCGCGCGGTGTCGACCTCCTCGAACGTGCCCAGCCGGGCGGTGACGCCGTGGCGCTCGCGGGCGAGCGCGACCATGCCCGCGGAGGCATCGAGCGCGTCGACCTCGAGCCCGGCCGCAGCCATTGCCGCCGCGGCCGCGCCGGGCCCGCAGCCGAGATCGAGCGCGCGCCCGCCCCCTGGCAGGGAAGCGATGAAGGCGGAGAGGCGGGCCGACGGCTCCGGCGTCTCGGCTCGGTCGGCATACTCCGCTGCCCGCGCGTCGTAGAGCGCCAGCGTCTGGCGGTCGCCGCTCACCCGATCACCACCGCGGCGAGGCAGAGGCAGACCACCGCAGTGAGGGGGAGGCGCAGCGCCATCCACCACGCGGGCGCGAGGCCGTTCCGCCAGAAGAACCAGTCGATCATGAGTACGCCGAGGAAGCCTGCGATCAGGTAGATCGCCGCCGAGACCGGCCCGCCCCCCACGAAGAAGAAGGCCCAGAGTGCAGGGATCACAGACAGGCCGAAGCCGAGCGCCTGTACCTCGCCCTCGGCCTGGGCGGCGAAGCCCCAGATCACGCCCGACATGAAGGCGAGGATCAGCTGCCCGTAGTTCAGCAGCACGAAGGGCGCCACGTAGCGCCCGCCGAGATTGCGCTGTCCGAACGCGTAGAGCGGGTCGATATGGATGGTCGCCACGCCCCAGAGAAAGGGCAGCAGCCCGGCGAGGCCGAGCAAGAGGGCGGAGCGGGGCACGTCGGAGACCTTGAGCATGGCCCGCTTTCTAGCGCCTCCCGCGCCGAGGGGAAGGGCCACCGCGCCGGGCGGTCGCCGCGCTCCGCAGACTGCGCTCCTCTCGCCGCCCCGCACGACATGGGCGGCCCGCGAAATGCGGTCGCGCCGGGGCGGATGCGCCCCGGATCGGCGCGCGCGTCCTGGTGCGGCCGAGTCCCCGCCGCTCTGTCAGCCGGTCCGTCCCGATGCGGACCGTGCAGAGCGGCGCAGGCACGCCGCGCGTGCGCGCGGCGCCGGCCCAACGGAGCGAGATGCCGAAAGGCATCGAGTCAAGGCGGGAGCGCGCCCCGGACGCCGGGAGGCGGTGCGGCGAGACCGGCCGGCGCTTGCGTGCGAGCGCCGGGGGCCGCTCAGGCGCCCACGGGCTCGCGCAACACCCGGGGCACCTTGAACTCGACGTTCTCCTGCGCCGTCTCGACCACCTCGACCGTCACTTCGTAGCGCTCGCGGAAGGCGTCGATCACCTCGTTCACGAGCACGTCCGGAGCCGAGGCGCCGGCGGTGATCCCGACCGAGGCGATCCCCTCGAGCGCGCGCCAGTCGATGTCGGCCGCCCGCTGCACGAGCTGGGCGTAGCGGCAACCGGCCTTCGCGCCCACCTCGACCAGGCGCCTGGAGTTCGATGAGTTGGGCGCGCCGACGACCAGCATCGCGTCGATTCGCGGCGCCATCGCCTTGACCGCCTCCTGCCGGTTGGTCGTGGCGTAGCAGATGTCTTCCTTGTGGGGGCCGACGATGGCGGGAAAGCGCGCCTTGAGGGCGTCGACCACCTCGGCCGTGTCATCGATCGACAGCGTCGTCTGCGTGACGAAGGCGAGACGCTCGGGGTCGCGCACCTCCAGCGTCGCCACGTCGTCCGGCGTCTCGACCAGCAGCACCTCGCCCGCGGGCAACTGGCCCATCGTGCCCACGGTCTCCGGGTGGCCGGCATGCCCGATCATCACGATCTGCAGCCCGTTCTCGTGGTGCCGTGCCGCCTCGATATGCACCTTCGACACGAGCGGGCAGGTCGCGTCGACATACACCATCTCGCGCCGCGCGGCCTCGGCCGGCACCGCCTTGGGCACGCCGTGGGCGGAAAAGATCACCGGCCGGTCGGGAGGGCATTCGTCGAGCTCTTCCACGAACACCGCGCCCTTCTCGCGCAGGCCGTCGACCACGAAGCGGTTGTGCACGATCTCGTGCCGCACATAGACCGGCGCGCCCCACTTCTCGAGCGCCATCTCCACGATCTTGATCGCGCGGTCGACACCCGCGCAGAAGCCGCGCGGGGCGGCGAGGTAGAGGGCGAGAGGCGGCTTTGACATGCGGCGAACTCCTTTGTGTGCAAGGTAGAGAAGGCGCGCGGGCGCGTCCACCCGGGCGGGCTGCGTCGGAGCGGCGCTGCGGCCCTCTCACGCGAGCGTGACTTCACCTTCCTCCTGCCGGACGGTTCAAGCGATCCGTCGGAAGGAGCCGTCATGCGCAGGATCGCCACCATTGCCGTCGTCGCGACCGCCGGGGCCGCCGGCGCCGCCGGCCTTGCCGCCTGGGCGATGAGCGGCGGGCAGCAGAAACGTCTCGGCCAGCTCATCCCCTACGAGGATGCGCAGGCCGTCGCGCTGGGCGAGGCGATCTACGCCGACCACTGCGCGGCCTGCCACGGCGCCGAGCTCGAGGGGCAGGTGCCCGACTGGCGCAGCCCGGATGCGGCCGGCCTGCTGCCGGCCCCGCCGCATGACGAGACGGGCCACACCTGGCACCACGCGGATGCCCTGCTCATCGACATCACCACGCGCGGGACGGAGGCCGTGGTGGGCCGCGGCTACCGCTCGAACATGATGGGCTTCGGCGACGTGCTGACCGAGGACGAGATCCTCGCCGCGCTCGCCTTCATCAAGAGCACCTGGCCCGGCGAGGTGGTCGAGATCCACAACCGCATCAATGCCGACTCGGTGACGTTCTCGAACTAGTCGGGCGCGATCCGGGCGGGCGCCGCCTCGGAGGGCGCCGCCTGGACGGGCGCGACGGGCGTCTCCTCCGGCCCGGGCAGCACGCCCGAGAGCAGGCCCGCGAGGATCAGGTAGCGCCCCGTCTTGGCGACGCTTACGAGCGCGAGGAACAGCCACCAAGGGGTGCGCATGACGCCCGCGGCCACGGTCAGCGCATCGGCGAAGGGAGCCCACGAGAGCAGGAGCGACCACACACCCCACCTTGCATACCAGCGCTGCGCCCGGTCGAGCTGGGCGGGCGTGGCGGGAAACCACCGCCGGTCGCGGAATCGCTCGGCCCAGAGACCCATCAGATAGTTGACGACGGAGCCCAGCGTATTGCCCACGCTCGCCACGACCACGACCAGCCAGAGCGCGACCGCGCCCTCGGCCTGCATCGCGCCGAACACGATCTCCGACTGGAACGGCAGGATGGTCGCCGCGCCGAAGGCGGCGGCAAAGAGCACGATCAGGTCGGCGGCGGCACTTCCGGTCGTCACAAGTCGGGAGCTAGCGCAGGCGCCCTCTGCGTCAGGTCACGAGGTCTCCTGCTCTTTCTCGTCCGCGCGGTCCGAGACCTCTCCGCGGTGCTCGCGCGGCTCCCGGTGTTCGCGCGGGGGGCGGCCGATCACCTCGCGCAGGTCGTCGAGCTCGATGAAGTTGTCGGCCTGCCGGCGCAGCTCGTCGGCGATCATCGGCGGCTGGCTGCGAATGGTCGAGCAGATCGACACGCGCACGCCCTGGCGCTGCAGGCTCTCGACCAGCGGCTTGAAATCGCCGTCGCCCGAGAACAGCACGATATGATCGAGGCGGGGGGCGAGCTCCATCGCGTCGACGGCGAGCTCGATGTCCATGTTGCCCTTCACCTTCCGCCGCCCCTGGCTGTCGGTGTATTCCTTGGCGGGCTTCGTCACCATGGCGAAGCCGTTGTAGTGCAGCCAGTCGACCAGCGGCCGGATCGGCGAGTATTCCTCGCTCTCCAGCAGGGCCGTGTAATAGAAGGCGCGCAGGAGCTTGCCCCGCCGCATGAATTCCTGTCGCAAGAGCTTGTAGTCGATGTCGAATCCCAGGGCCTTGGCGGCGGCGTAGAGGTTCGACCCGTCGATGAAGAGCGCGAGACGCTCGTCGCGGTAAAACATGGAAAACCCCTTTCCTCGAAGCGTGGCGCGCCCCATCTGTGCGAAATGAGTGGTGGCGGGGCCGGGGCGCCTCGCGACAACACCAAGGATGGGGCGCCGTGCGGGAAACTGCAAGTTGTCATGATGCCGTTACAGGGCGCGATATGACGGCCCATGTCGCCCTCGGCGCGAATCTGCCGCGCGACGGCGCCGCGCCGGCCGAGACCGTGGCCGAGGCGATCGCAGCCCTCGGAGGTCTGCCCGGGCGGGTCGCGGCGGCGAGTCGCGTCTATGCCACCCCTTGTGTGCCCGCCGGCGCCGGGCCTGATTATGCCAATGCCGTGGTGCGGCTCGCCACGCCGCTTTCGCCCCGAGCGCTCATGGCGGAGCTCCACGCTCTCGAGGCGCGGTTCGAGCGACGGCGGAGCGCGCGCTGGGGCGCGCGGACCCTCGATCTCGACCTGCTCGACCACGGCGGAGCGGTAGCGCCCGACCGCTCGGTCTGGGCCTTCTGGGCCGGTCTGCCGGCGGAAGAGCAGCGAATCCGCACGCCAGACCGGCTGATCCTGCCGCATCCGCGGCTGCAGGCGCGCGCCTTCGTGCTGGTGCCGCTGGCCGAGATTTCGCCCGACTGGCGCCACCCAGTGACCGGCCAGACGGCCGCGGCGCTGCGCGACGCTTTGCCCGAGACCGAGCGCGCCGCGATCCGCCCGCTTGCCCCGCCGCGCGCCCTTGCAAAGCAGGGGTCGTCGCGCTAGATCCCTTGTTCCCCACGTTCGGAGGATTGCATGGCCCGCGTCACCGTCGAAGATTGCGTCGACAAGGTTCCCAACCGGTTCGAGCTCGTTATGCTCGCTGCCCATCGTGCCCGCGAGATCAGCTCGGGCAGCCCGATCACCGTCGACCGGGACAACGACAAGAACCCCGTCGTCGCCCTGCGCGAGATCGCAGAGGAAACCCAGCAGGCCGACACTCTGCGCGAGCGCATGATCGAAAGTCTGCAGACCCAGATCGAGGTCGACGAGCCGGAGGAAGACTCGATGGCGCTGCTCATGGGATCCGAGAGCGCCGACAAGCCGGACAACGATGACATGTCGGAAGAGATGCTCCTGCGGCAGCTCATGGAAGCGCAGGAGCCCAAGTAACGCCCTACTCGGCTGAAATCCGTGCCAACGAGGCGGCGACGACGACGCATCTGTCCGCCGACGATCTCGCCGCGCGCATCGCCGCCTACAACCCGCGCAGCGACGGCGACCTCATTCGCCGGGCCTACGCCTACGGCGACAAGATGCACGAGGGCCAGACCCGCCACTCTGGCGAGCCGTATTTCACGCATCCGGTTGCTGTCGCCGCGATCCTTGCCGACATGCGGCTCGACGACGATACCATCGTCACCGCGCTGCTTCACGACACGGTCGAGGATACCCGCGCCCGCTACACCGACATCGCGCGCGAGTTCGGCGACGAGATCGCGCGGCTGGTCGACGGGGTAACCAAGCTCACCAATCTTCAGCTTACCTCGTCGGAGAGCAAGCAGGCCGAGAATTTTCGCAAGCTCTTCATGGCCATGTCCGAGGATCTTCGCGTGATCCTCGTCAAGCTTGCCGACCGCCTGCACAACATGCGCACGAT
>LJNT01000091.1 GCA_001314685.1 Rhodobacteraceae bacterium HLUCCA09 | reverse complement strand
CGGCCGCGGCCCCGCCCGAGCGGCTGCGCCTGGCGCCCGAGCCGGTGACGCTTGCCGACGAGGATCTGCCGCCGCCCGAGCTCGCCCCGGCGCCGCCCGCGTCCGCCCCCGTCACGGAGCCTGCGACGCAAGCCGAGGCGCCGCCGCCCGCGACCCGGCCCGCACCGACGACGGTCGAGGGGCTGCCGGTGGTTGAGGCGCGCTTCGAGACCACCGACATGTCGGAGGCCGACGCCGCCCGCGCCGCGGCGATCGTCGCCGCGATCACCGAGGAGATCGCGCCGCTCGGATCCGATGGCGAAGACTCGCTGCCCGCGCCCGACCTCGAGGCCGGCTCGGGCGAGGCGGCGGAGGCGGCGGTCGAGATCGCGATGGCCGGCCCGGGCCTCGCCCGGTCGCTGCGCCCGGCCCCGCGGCCGGGACCGCGGGTGCGGCCCGCCTCCGCCTCCGCCTCCGCGCCCGCCTCCGCCTCCGCGCCCGCCTCCGCCTCCGCCTCCGGCTCCGGCTCCGCCTCTGTCGCCGTCAGCGCCGACGCCACCACCGCTGCCGCCACGGACGACATGGGGGCGGTCGAGCCGGGCACGCGGCTGGTGCAACTCGGCGCCTATGACAGCGTCGAGGAGGCCCGCGCCGCATGGGGCGACATCGCCGCGCGCTTCGCGCCGATGCTCGACGACAAGGCGCGTGTGCTGGAACAGGCCGAGGCCGGTGGCCGCGCCTTCTGGCGGCTGCGCGCGCAAGGGTTCGACGACCTCGCGGGTGCCCGTCGCTTCTGCGCCGCGCTGGTGGCCGACCGAGCCGACTGCATCCCCGTGGTCGCCCGGTGAGCCGGCCCGGCGGCGCCCCCGCAACGCCCCGTGCCGGCGGTCGCCTGCCGCCGGCAAGCCGGCGCGCGCAGCGCCGCCTGTGACCCTCGCCGCCATCTTCGGCTGCGCAGGGCCGACGCTCACGCCCGGCGAGCGCGCGCTCTTCGCAGAGGCGCAGCCCTGGGGCTTCATCCTTTTCACGCGCAACGTCGAGACGCCGCTGCAACTCATGCGCCTGACCGACGCCCTGCGCGACGCGGTGGGGCGCGACGCGCCCATCCTGATCGACCAGGAGGGGGGCAGGGTGCAGCGGATGGGCCCGCCCCACTGGCGGCTCTGGCGCCCGCCGCTCGACCAGATGCGCGCCGCCACGAGCCCCGGCGCCGCAGCCCGTGCCATGATTCTGCGCTACCGCATCATCGCCGAAGAATTGCGCGCGGTGGGCATCGACGTGAACTGTGCGCCGCTGGCCGACCTCGCCCGCCCCGATACCCACCCGATCCTGAAGAACCGCTGCTACGGCACCGAGCCGGTCGCGGTGATCGGGGCCGCCCGCGCCGTCGCCGAGGGGCTGATGGCGGGCGGCGTGCTGCCGGTGCTCAAGCACATCCCCGGCCACGGCCGCGCCACCGCCGATTCCCACCTTGAATTGCCGCGCGTCGACACGCCCGCGCGCGTGCTCGAGGCCGAGGATTTCGCCGCCTTCCGCGGCCTCGCCGACCTGCCGCTCGGCATGACCGCCCACATCGTCTACTCGGCCTTCGACGCCGAGACGCCCGCCACCTGCTCGCCCGCGATGATCCGCCTGATCCGCGAGACGATCGGCTTTTCCGGCCTGCTGATGACCGACGATATCGCGATGGAGGCGCTCGCCGGCACGCCGTCGGAGCGGGGGCGCGCCGCGCTCGAGGCTGGGTGCGACCTCGTCCTGCACTGCAACGGGGCGTGGGGCGAGATGCAGGCGCTCGCCGCCGATCTGCCGCCGATGACGGCCGGGGCCGAGGCCCGCGCCGCCGCTGCTCTGGCCGCGAGGCGCTGCCCCGCGCCCGTTGACATCGCCGCTCTCGAGGCCGAACTTGACGGCCTTCTGACAGGCGGAGCGCATGGCCGGGACCACAGATGACAGCTCAGGAGACGGCGCGGGCGGGGCCGAGGTCGTCCCCTTCGCGGGGCATGGCGGCGACGTCGCCGCGCGCCTGGCGGCCGAGACCCTCGTCGTCGACGTCGACGGCTTCGAGGGCCCGCTCGATCTGCTGCTGACGCTCGCCCGGACGCAGAAGGTCGACCTGCGGCAGGTCTCGGTGCTGCAACTCGCAGAGCAGTACCTGCGCTTCGTGGAGGAGGCCAGGGCGCTGCGGCTCGAACTCGCCGCCGACTACCTGGTGATGGCGGCGTGGCTCGCCTTTCTCAAGTCGCGCCTTCTGCTGCCGCCCGACCCGGCCGAGGACGGGCCGAGCGGCGACGACCTCGCCGCCCACCTCGCCTTCCAGCTCGAACGGCTGGAAGCGATGCGCGAGGTCGCCGCAAAGCTGATGGCGCGCGACCGGCTGGGACAGGACGTCTTTCGTCGCGGCCTGCCCGAGACGGTCGAACGGGTGAAGCGCGTCAGCTACACCGCCACGCTGATGGACCTGATGCAGGCCTATGCCCGCATCCGCACCCGCGACGACTTCCGCCCCTACGTTATGGACCGCGAGAACGTCTTCACCATGGAGATGGCGCTGGAGCGGCTGCGCGGTCTGATCGGCTTCGCCGGCGAGTGGAGCGACCTGACGAGCTACCTGCCGCCGGGATGGGAGGTCGACCCGGCCCGCCGGCGCGCGGCCACCGCCGCCACCTTCGCCGCTTCTCTGGAACTGGCGAAGGAGGGCAAGCTGCACCTGCGCCAGGCCGACGCGTTCGGGCCCATCCAGCTGCGCCGGGCCGAGCGGTCCGCGGGAGACGGGGCATGACCGACGAGACGGACGGCCCGGAGGACGCCCGCACCGACGACACCCCCGCAGAAGGCGAGCGCCCCCTCTTCGAGGCGCCCCCTCCGGGCGAGCAGGAGCGCATGGTCGAGGCCATCCTCTTCGCCTCGGCCGAGCCCGTCACGGTGGCCGAGCTCAACGCGCGCATGCCGCACGGGGCCGACGCCGCCCGCGCGCTGCCCGAGCTCCAGAAGCGCTACGAGGGGCGCGGGGTGCGCGTCGTGCGCGTGGGCGACGCCTGGGCCATCCGGACCGCGCCCGACCTCGGGTTCCTCATGCAGAAGGAGACGGTCGAGACCCGCAAGCTCTCGCGCGCCGCGATCGAGACGCTGGCCATCGTCGCCTACCACCAGCCCGTCACCCGTGCCGAGATCGAGGAGATCCGCGGCGTCGCGGTCTCGCGCGGCACCGTCGACCTGCTGATCGAGCTCGACTGGATCCGCTTCGGGCGGCGGCGCGAGACCCCGGGGCGCCCCGTCACCTTCGTCACCACTCGCGCCTTCCTCGACCATTTCGGTCTGGAAAGCGCGAAGGATCTGCCCGGCCTGCGCGAGTTGCGCGCCGCGGGCCTGCTCGACAACCGCCCGCCCCCGGGCACCGGCCTCGACGACGAGGCACCAGACGACCAGCCGGAGCTGTTCGAGGATGAAGGCGCCACGAGCGTCGAGGGCAAACCGCCGGAGTGACCCTGCGCCCCCGGTGCCCCGGGCCGGACACCTGCGCGCCGCAAATCTCTTGAAGAAGAGATTTGCAAATTCCTTCGACAAGGAATTTGCCCGTCGCACCGCCGCCTGTACCATGTGCCGCCGGTCAGTCGGCGCGGAAGTGCTTCGACAGTTTCAGCCCCTGGCCCTGGTAGTTGGAGGCGATGCCCTCGCCGTAGAGCCGGGCGGGCATTTCGGCCATCCGCTCGTAGACCAGCCGGCCCACGACCTGGCCGTGCTCGAGCGCGAAGGGCGCCTCGTGGCAGCGCACCTCGAGCACGCCGCGCGCGCCCGCGCCGCCGGCGGGCGCATGGCCGAAGCCGGGGTCGAAGAAGCCCGCGTAATGGACGCGGAACTCGCCCACCATGGCGAGGTAGGGCGCCATCTCGGCCGCGTGGTCGGGCGGGATGTGGACCGATTCGCGGCTGACGAGGATGTAGAAGGCGCCGGGGTCGAGCACGATGCGGCCATCCTCGGCGTGCACCTCCTCCCAGAAGTCGCGCGGTCGGTACCGGCCGATCCGGTCGAGGTCGATCAGGCCGGTATGGGGCTTGGCTCGCCAGCCCACGAAGCCGCCCGCGCCGGGGCGCAGGTCGACCGAAAAACCCAGGCCCCCCTCGATCAGCGGCTCGGTATCGACGAGCCGTGCCGCGTCGTGCAGCGCGGCGAGTTCTGCGTCCGACAGCACGCGCGCGCCGTTCCGAAGGCGGAGCTGCGTGAGCCGCATTCCCGGCCGCACCAGCACCGAGAACGAGCGCGGGCAGATTTCGGCGTAGAGCGGGCCGGAATAGCCCGCCGGAATGCGGTCGAACTCGGTGCCGCCATCGGCCACGACGCGCGTCAGCAGGTCGAGCCGCCCGGTGGAGGACTTGGCATTGGCGAGTGCGGCGAGGCCATGGGGAAGCGCGAGCTGCTCCATCAGCGGCACGAGGTAGACGCAGCCCTTCTCGAGCACGGCGCCGCCGGAGAGATCGACGCGGTGCATCTCGAAATCCGCGAGGCGCGCGGCCACGTCGCGCCCCGCGCCCGGCAGGAACGAGGCCCGCACACGGTAGGCCTGCGCCCCGAGGCGCAGATCGAGGCTCGCGGGCTGGATCTGGCCCGGCTCGACCGCGCGCTCGGCGGCGATGGCGCCGGCCTCGACCAGCCGCTCGATCGCCTGACACGGCAAGACGCCCGGAGCCTGGAGCCCGAGGGACGCGGCGGTGGGGGAGGGGTGGGGCATGCGCTCTCTCCGGCGCTCTCCCGCCGGGTTACGCGGCGCGTGCCGCGCGGGGGGGCGGAGCGTTGGTCGGGCTAGCAGGATTCGAACCTACGACCTCCCGTCCCCCAGACGGACGCGCTACCAGACTGCGCTATAGCCCGACGCCCCGCGTCTTACCGGATTCGTGCGCGGGAGCAAGAGCGGATCGGCCTGCGGCCAGGAGGCGCCCGGCCAGCGATGCGGCCCACCTGCGCGAGCCGTCGATGCGGCCCACCGATGTAGGTCAGGGACGCGGGGTGGCGGCCATGCGGGCGCGCAGCGCCTCGGCGCGGGCGAGGAGCGCGGCGAGCGCGTCGGTGTCGAGCCCGCCGGGCCGGCGTGCAGCGATGGCCTCGGGCAGGGGCGCATCTAGGGGCGCATCGGCCGTCGCAGGTTCGGGCGTCGGTTCGGGCACCGGCTCGGACAACGGCTCGGGCTCGGGCGCGTCCGGGAAGGGCGGCAGGTCGGCAAAGAGGCCAAGCTGGCCGTCGGGCGCGCCGGGCAGGGGAGCGCGGGGGGGCATCTCGCGGTCGCTCGCTGGCGGGGACGCCGCGTCTGCGGCGGCATCGTGCGATGCGGCCTCTGTCTCGGATGACGCCTCCACCTGGGGCTCCGTCTCTGCCTCTGCCCCCGTCTCTGCCTCTGCCCCCGTCCCTGCCTCTGCCCCCGTCTCTGCCGCGGGCGCCATCTCTGCAGCGGGACGGCGGGCCTCGACGGCGGACTCGCTCTCGACGGGCTCGGGCGACGGAGCCGCATGCGGGGTGTCCGGCGGGATCTCAGGCGCCGCGTCGCGGGCGCGGGCCGCGTCGAAACTCGCGGCCTGCTCCGTCGATGTCGCCTCGATTCCCTTGAGCGGAGGCGAGAGGGCGGCGACGGCCCTCACCCCCTTCTCGCGCAGCACCTTCTGCGCGCCCTTGATCGTCAGCCCGTCCTCGTGGAGCAGCTGTTTCAGCCCGCCGATCAGGGCCATGTCCTGCGGGCGGTAGTAGCGGCGGCCGCCCGCGCGCTTGACCGGCTTGATCTGGGGAAACTTCGTCTCCCAGAAGCGCAGCACATGCGCCGAGACGCCGAGCCACGCGGCCACCTCGCCGATGGTTCGGAACGCGTCTGGAGACTTCCTGGCGGTCATGGGCGGGGCGTCATGCGGTCGCCTTGTTGCCCGCGGCCACCCTCTCCTTCATCAGGTGCGAGGGGCGGAAGGTGAGCACCCGGCGGGGATGGATCGGCACCTCTTCGCCCGTCTTGGGGTTGCGGCCGACGCGGGCCGCCTTCTGGCGCACGGTGAAGGTGCCGAAGGAGCTGATCTTGACCTGCTCGCCCCGCACCAGCGAGTCGGACATGTGCTGGAGGACGCTCTCGACGAGTTGCGCCGATTCGTTGCGCGAGAGGCCCACCTCGCGGAACACGGCCTCGCTCAGATCCATGCGGGTCACGGTGCGCTGGCCCATGACGACCTCCCTCGTCTCGTTGATATGCGAGGCTAGGGGAGCGCGGGAAGTCCGTCAATATCAAGGGCTTGAGCGGAGGGCTTGAGGCATGTATCGGCCGGGTGACGCAATCGTGCATCACTCGAGGCGCTTCAGGATTGTGCCGCAAGATCCTGATAGAGAATGGTTTCTCGCCGAAATCACCAGCGCAGCACGACCGATCCCCAGGCGAGGCCGCCGCCGATCGCCTCGGTCACGACGAGGTGGCCTTGCCGTATCCGCCCGTCGTGCTTGCCCACCGAGAGGGCGAGGGGAATCGAGGCGGCCGACGTGTTGCCGTGATCCTGCACCGTCAGGATCACCCGCTCCATCGGCAGGCCCATCCGCTGCGCGGTGGCCTTGATGATCCGAAGGTTGGCCTGGTGCGGCACGATCCAGTCGACGTCGTCCTCTCCCAGCCCCGCCTTGGCCAGCGCCGCATGGGCGGTCGCGGCCAGTTTCTCCACCGCATGGCGAAAGACTTCGCGCCCCTGCATCTTCACCACGCCGGAAGTGCCGGTCGAGACGCCGCCGTCGACGTAGAGAATGTCGCGGTGCCGCCCGTCGGAATGCAGGTCGGTGGCGAGGATGCCGCGGTCGGCGGGCGTGCCGGCGCCTTCGGCGGCCTCGAGCACCAGCGCGCCCGCGCCGTCGCCGAACAGCACGCAGGTGCCGCGGTCGGTCATGTCGAGGATGCGCGAAAAGGTCTCGGCGCCGATCACCATGACGCGGGACGCCTGCCCACTGGCAATCAGCGCCTGCGCGTTGGCCAGCGCGTAGATGAAGCCGGCGCAGACCGCCTGCACGTCGAAGGCGAAGCCGGTGACCATGCCGATCTTGTCCTGCACCATCGTGGCGACGGAGGGAAAGGTGAGGTCGGCCGTCGAGGTGGCGACGATGAGCGCGTCGAGATCGCCGGCGGTCAGCCCGGCATCGGACAGCGCGGCGCCGGCGGCGCGGGCGGCGAGGTCGGACGTGGTCTCGCCCTCGGCGGCGAAGTGGCGCCGCTCGATGCCGGAGCGCGAGCGAATCCAGTCGTCGGTCGTGTCGAGGGTGGCCTCGAATTCGGCGTTTTCCACCACCCGCTCGGGCAGGTAGTGGCCGACGCCCCGCACCACCGCTCTGATCGTCATCTCTGCTCTGCCTGCTTCGTCATCATTGCGCCCCTTCTGGCATCCGCCGGGGCAGAGGGAAAGGGCCTCACCCCCTCGCGCGAGAGCCCTGCGCCGCCCCCGTTGCAGCGCCCGGCGCGCCCGCCTCCGCCTCGCGCCGGATCTCCATCGCATCGGCGAGGCGCGCGGCGAGACGGTCGGAAAAGCCCGCCTGGGCGAGCTGGAAGGCGAGCTTGATCGCGGCCGAGACGCCGGTCGCGTCGGCCGAGCCGTGGCTCTTGACGATGGTGCCGTTGAGCCCGAGGAACACGCCGCCGTTCACCTGCCGCGGGTCGATCCGCTTGGACAGGCGCCGCAGCGAGGTGTAGGCGAGCAGCCCCGCGATGCGCGACAGCGGCGTCTGCTTGAACGCCTCCTTGAGAAAGTCGCGGATGAGCGAGGCAGTGCCCTCGGCCGTCTTGAGGGCGACGTTGCCGGTGAACCCGTCGGTCACGATCACGTCGACCTCGCCCGAAGGGATGTCGCCGCCCTCGACGAAGCCCACGAACTCGAAATCGGCGCGCGGCGCCGCCTCGGCCATCAGGTAGTGCGCCGCCTTCAACTCGGCCCGGCCCTTGTGCTCCTCGGTGCCGACGTTGAGGATGCCGACGCGCGGCCGCTTCAGCCCCAGCCCGTTGCGGGCGTAGGACGTGCCCATCAGCGCGTATTGCAGCAGATCCTCGGCATCGGCGCGGATATCGGCGCCCACGTCGAGCATGACGGCGAAGCCGGTGTCGGAGCGGCTCGGCCAGAGGCAGGCGATGGCGGGGCGGTTGACGCCTTCCAGCTTCTTGAGCCGCACCATGCCGAGCAGCATCAGCGCGCCGGTGTTGCCGCAGGAGACGGCGACGGTGGCCTCGCCGTCGCGCACGCTCTCGATGGCCGACCACATCGACGAGCCCTGGCCCTGGCGCATCACGCTCGACGGCTTCTCGCCCATCGTCACCACGTCGTCGGCGTGGCGGATCACGCACCGGTCGGTCAGCTTGCGCTTGTCGATGAGCGGCGCGAGCTCGCCCTCGCGGCCGTGCACGATGAAGCCGATATCGGGGTTCTTCTTCGCCGACAGGGCAAGGCCCGCCACGACCACCGCCGGGCCCTGGTCGCCGCCCATCGCGTCGACGCTGATCACCGTCTTGCCGGCGAGCGCGGCGGGCGCGGAGCGTCTCGTCTCGGACGGGGGCGAGGTGTCCATCAGGGGGTGGCGGGGGGAGGGGGCCTCAGGCCGCGTCGTCGTCGAGGTCGATCTCGTCGACCATCGCAACCACTTCCCGGTCGGCATAGTGGCCGCAGGCGGGGCAGACATGATGCGGGCGCTTGAGCTCGCCGCAATTCGAGCATTCCGCCGGGTTGTCGGCGGTGAGCGAATCGTGCGCCCGGCGCATGTTGCGGCGGGACTTGGTGACCTTGTTCTGAGGGACAGCCATGTTGCAACCTCGTATGGGGTGAGCCGCCGGCCGGGCCGGGGCGCGATTGACGCGATGCGGCGCCACATACGCCGCCTGTTCTGGCCGTTCAAGCGCTGTCGGGAACAGGTCGCGCAAAATACGCCGATCGCACGACAGCGCAACCGCAAAGGCGCAAATCTCTCAACCGTCGAGCCTTTTTTTCAGCTCGGCCAGCGCGGCGAAGGGGCGCTCGGCCGGGTCGGCCTCGATGGGCGCGGCGCCGGGGGGGCGGGCCTCGATCTCGCCCAGCACTACCCCGGGCGCGCGGGGAAAGGCGGGCAGGGAGAGGGCCAGCGCCTCCTCGAGCACGCGCATGAGGTCGACCGTGTCGGGCAGGGGTTCGGCGTCGTCGTCCTCGGGCATCTCGGCCTCGGCCTCGTCGGGCTCGACCCAGTCGGCGAGATAGCGGCGCGTCACCTCCTCCTCGATGCGCGTCGTGACGGGCTCCAGCGTGACCGCGCAGGGCTGCACGACGGTGGCGCCGAGACGAGCGGCGAGGTGCCAGTCGTCGCCGCCCATGGGCGTGATCTGCCCCGACAGGCGCACCTTGCGCAGGGCGTCGAGGCCCAGGCGATCGCGCAGGGCCTCGGTCGCCCCGGCGTCGGGCACGATGTCGAACTCCGTCGGCGCGCGGGTAGGCAGGGCGCCGAGGCGCAGGCGGGTGGGGGCGCGTTTGCGGCCTTGTGACGTCATGATGCGATGCGTTCTGCGGCTCTCCGGGGCGGTCGCTTGCGGTGGAGCATGCCATTGATATAACCGCAGGGGCAATCGTCGCCGCCGCGGTTCGTTCCGCGCCCGGCGGCCAACGTGCGGGGCAGGGCATGGTGCGTGGACGGGTCCGTCGGGCCGAAGGGAGCGGGGCGAAGGTGCGGCAGTGCCGCCGGGCCTCTGGCCCGCTGGCGGTCGCGGTGGCCGCCTCCCTCGTCCTTGCCGCGTGCAGCCCGATCGTGCGCAACCACGGCTACGTGCCCCCCGACGAGGAACTTGCCGAGATCGCCGTCGGCGTCGATACGCGCGACACGGTCGAGGACACGCTCGGCTCGCCCGGCGCCTCGGGCGTGATCGACGCGAGCGGATTCTACTATGTCTCGCAGCGCGTGCAGCAGCGCGGCTACCGCGACCCCGAGGTGATCGACCGCGAGATCGTCGCCATCTCGTTCGACCAGCAGGGCGTCGTGAGCAATGTCGAGCGCTTCGGGCTGGAGGACGGCAACGTCGTCGCCCTGTCGCGCCGCGTGACCGACAGCAACGTGCAGGGCATCGGCTTCCTGCGGCAGCTTCTCGGCAATCTCGGCCGGATCAACCTCGACGATCTCGGCGGCGGCTGAGCCGGGCCGTGCGGGCGCGTGCCTCACGCGCCGCCGGTCTCGGGCTCGAAGCGCAGCGCCACGCCGTTGATGCAGTAGCGCAGGCCCGTGGGCGCCGGCCCATCCGGAAAGACGTGGCCGAGATGGCCGTCGCAGCGGTCGCAATGCACCTCGGTGCGTCGCATGAACCACGACATGTCCTCGCTCTCGCCGACCGGCGCGTCCTTTCGCGGGGCGTAGAAGCTGGGCCAGCCCGTGCCGCTCTCGAACTTGGTCGCCTGGTCGAAGAGAGGCGCGCCGCACCCCGCGCAGACATAGGTGCCGGGGCCCTTGGGAAAGTCCTCATGCGTGCCGGCGCGCTCGGTGCCGTGGCGGCGCATCACCTTGTAGCCCAGATCGCCCAGCTGCGCGCGCCACTCGGCATCGCTCTTGACCACCTTGCCGCCATCGTTGCGCCCGGTCCTGTCGGTCGCCGCGGAACCCGTCTCGCTCATCTGCCGTTCTCCCCTCTGTCATGCGCCCGTCAGCCGGGCCCGGCCGGTCGCGCGCGTCGCACCTTGCGGGTCGCCGCGCGCGCTCCTATCGACAGGTAAGCCGGGCGCGGCTCTCCGCCAGGGGCCGCCCGGCCGCACGGATCAGGGAGCGCCGCCCATGTCCGATCTCCACCGCGGCCGGCATGTCGCCCGGTTCGCCGCCAGCCCGGCGGATATCGGCCGCGCGCTCGCCCTGCGCGCCCGCTGCTTCCGGGGCGGCGCAGACGACGGCGACGCCTTCGACGCCGCCTGCCGCCACATGCTGGTCGAGGAGGCGCCGACGGGCCGGCTGGCCTGCACCTTCCGGTTGCTGCCGCTGGGCGGCGGGGGCGAGATCGGGCGCTCGTACTCGGCGCAGCACTACGACCTCTCGGCGCTCGAGGGGTTCGAGGGGCCGATGGTCGAGGTGGGGCGCTTCTGCATCGACCCAGACCTGCACGACGCCGACATCCTGCGCGTGGCCTGGGGCGCTATGACCCGTTACGTCGACGAGACGGGCACGCAGATGCTGTTCGGCTGCTCGAGCTTCGCCGGCACCGAGACGGCGCGCTACCTCGACGCCTTCGCCATGCTGCGCGACCGCCACCTCGCGCCCAAGCGCTGGCTGCCGCGCGTGAAGGCGCGCGATGTCTTCCGCTTCGCCCGCACCCGCGCCGCGCCGCGCCAGCCGGATGCGCGGCGCGCGCTCAAGGGGATGCCGCCGCTGTTGCGCAGCTACCTCGCCATGGGCGGCTGGGTGTCGGACCACGCGGTGGTCGACCGCGACCTCGGCACGCTGCACGTCTTCACCGGGCTCGAGATCGCGGCGATCCCGCCCGCCCGCGCCCGCGCCCTGCGCGCCGTGGCCGGCTGAGCCGCGTGCTCACGCGGCGGGGCGTCTCGCGGCGCGGCGGCGGCGCAGAAGCTTGAAGGCGGGCAGGAAGATCAGGATCAGCGCGATCACCGTGATCGGCCCCGCGATGGGCCGGGTGAAGAAGATCGACGGGTCGCCCGACGACAGCAGCAGCGACTGACGCAGCGTCGGCTCGGCGATGGGGCCGAGCACGATCGCCAGCACCGCCGGCGCCAACGGGTAGTCGAACTTGCGCAGGAAGAAGGCGCCGAGGCCGAAGATCACCATCAGCCAGACATCGTGCATGTCGCGCGTGGCGGCGTATCCGCCGGCGATCGACAGCACGAAGATCATCGGCGCGAGGATGGTGAAGGGCATCCGCAGCATCCAGACGAAGAGCGGGATGAAGGCGAGGTTAATGACCAGCGCGGCGACGTTGGAGATGTAGAACGACCCGATCAGGCCCCACACGAATTCCGTCTCGTCGACGAACAGGCGCGGCCCTGGCACCAGCCCCCAGATCACCATGCCGCCGAGCAGGATGGCGGTGGTGGGCGAGCCGGGGATGCCCAGCGTCAGCATCGGCAGCATCGCGCCCGTCGAGGCGGAGTTGTTGGCGGCCTCGGGCGCCGCGACGCCGTCGGGGGTGCCCTTGCCGAACTCTTCGGGCGTGCGCGACACCATCTTGGCCACCCCGTAGGACATCAGCGAGCCCGGCGTCGCCCCCGCCGCCGGCAGGACGCCCACGAAAAAGCCGAGTAACGAGCCGATCCACGTGCCCTTCCAGCCGCGGCGCACCGCCTCCTTGGTGTCGTCGAGCATGCCGCGGGCGGTCATCCGCGGCGTCGTCGTGGTCACCTCGCCGCGCGACTGCTCGATCGTCCACAGCATCTCGCCGATGCCGTAGACGCCGATCGCCAGCACCAGAAAGCCGATCCCCTGCAGGAAGCCCTGCATCTCGAACAGGATCAGTCGCGGCTCGCCCGAGATCTCGTCGAAGCCGACCGAGGCGAGCACGAGCCCGAGGCAGATCGAGACGACCGTCTTGGGGATGTCGTCGCCGCCGAGCCCGACGAAGGTGGCGAAGGCCAGCAGCATCAGCGCGAAGATCTCGGGCGGCCCGAACGACAGCGCGACCGAGGCGAGCGCCGGGGCGAAGAGCGTGAAGAAGACGTTGGCCACCGTGCCGCCCACGAACGAGGCGAGCGCGGCGGTGACGAGTGCGAGGCTGGCCTTGCCCTGCAGGGCGAGCGGCCGGCCGTCGAAGGTGGTGGCCACGGCCGTCGACGCGCCGGGGATGCCGAGCGTCACCGACGAGATCGCGCCGCCATACATCGCCCCGTAATAGATCGCGGCGAGAAATATGATGGCCGAGCCGGGCGGCACGAGGAAGGTGATGGGCAGCAGGATCGCCACGCCGTTGACAGAGCCGAGGCCCGGCATGGCGCCGATGAACAGCCCCACCGTGACGCCGATGAGGATGAGCGCGAGGTTGAGCGGCTGCAGCGCCAGCAGCATCCCGTCGCCGAGAAGCGCGAGTATTTCCATGTCTGCCCGATATTCCCTGGAGCCGGCGGCGTGGGCCGCCGCTCAGTAGATGATGTCGTAGAGCACGTCGAAGACCGGATCGGTGAAGGACATGCCCGAAGGCATGGTGATCCGCATCGCTCCCTCGAAGAAGAAGAAGAACGCCAGCGGCACGATCAGTGCGACGGACACCGTGAGCGTCCATGAATGGCGGCCGAGAAAGCGCATGTAATAGAGCAGGAACACCGCAATCGCGCCGTACATCGACACGACGTTGATCAGCCCCACGAACACGACGATCCCGCCGCCCACCAGCGCCAGCGTGCGCCAGCCGTAGGCGTCGAGGAGCGGCTCGTCGGATTGCGAGGGCGGCGAGGTGCCGCGCCACCAGTTGAGCGCGATCATCCCGCAGGCCAGCAGCATCACCGCCGACAGCCAGAACGGCCAGAAGCCGCCGCCCGGTCCCTGGCCCGCCATGTAGCCCACCGGCAGCTCCGCCGACTTCCACATCAGGTAGAGCGAGAACAGGGCCAGCACGCCCGCCGTCACGATTTCGCCGTTGCGCATTCCGGCCCTGCTCCGTCGTCGACTTCTTCCTGGTCGGCCTGTGGGCGGTGAACCGGCGATCTCGCCGTCCCGTGCCGCCAAACCGGGCTGCCCGCGCCCGTTCCGCCCGCCCCGCTCAGCCCGCCCGTCCTGAAGCGTGCGCCGGAGCGTGCGTGACGGGCGCGGGCTGCTGTCAGCCCGCCAGGGCCTCCAGCAGCTTGCGGTGGTTGTCGAGTTGCACCTGCCAGTAGTCGCGCTGCTCGTCGGCGTCCATCCAGAGCGGCGAGAGGCTCTCCGATTCCAGGTAGCCCTGCCATTCCTCGGTCTCGTAGATCCTGGTGAACAGATCCTGGTAATAGGCCGCGGCCTCGTCCGACATGCCCGGCGCGCCCACGACGGCCCGCTGGTTGTAGTACGAGAAGTCGTGGCCCTTCTCCTTCATCGTCGGCACGTCGGGGAAGGCGGGCATGCGCTCGTCCGAGAACGCCAGCAGCGGCACGAAATCGCCCGACTCGTAGAAGCCCTTGGCCTCGGCCGGGTTGTTGACCGTCGCCATGATCTGCTTGCCGGCGAGATCCTTGGCCACGGCGCCGCCGCCGTCGTAGGGGATGTAGTTCATGTCGAGGCCGAAGGCGTCGGACAGGAAGGCGATGACGATCGAATCCTCCTGGCCCTGGCCCGTGCCGCCCATGACGAACTCGCCGTCCATCGACTTCACCCGCTCGACGTAGTCCTCGAACGTGTTCATGCCGCTGTCCTTGTGGACCCAGAGCACGAAGGGATCGACGCCCATCATGGCCACCGGCGTGAAGGACTGGATGTCGATGCCGAGGTTCTCCTGCCGGAGCGGTGTGGTGAAGAACGAATTGAGCGTCACCAGGATCGTGTGATCGGGGTCGCTGGCCTGGCCCAGGTGCAGCAGCGCCTCGGCGCCCGAACCGCCGCCCTTGTTGTTGGGCACGAGCGGGCGGGAGGCCATGTCGTACTTCTCGGCGACCGACTGGATGAACCGCGCGATCTGGTCGGCGCCGCCGCCGGCGCCGGCCATGATGACGAAGTCGATCGGGCGCCGCGGCTCCCACCCCTCTGCCGTGGCGGCGATCGGCGTCAGCGCCAGCAGGCCGGCGCAGGCCGCGCCGAGC
>LJNT01000219.1:1199-16229 GCA_001314685.1 Rhodobacteraceae bacterium HLUCCA09 | reverse complement strand
GAACTCGACTACCGCCCCGTCCACCTCAACCCGCTGCTCGGGCACAACGAGGGCGGCATCGAATTGAAGCGGATCGCGCCCAAGGCCCGGGTGTATTGACGGATCCGCGCGGACTGACGACGCGTCGCAGGCATTGAACCCGGATCCCGCGAGTCGCCCATGATCGTCGCCAATCTCGCAACCTATCCGCCGCGGGCCGAGTTCCTCCCGCGCGTGATCGCGTCGATCGCGCCACAGGTCGATCAGCTGAACGTCGTCCTCAACGAATATGACACGGCGCCGACCTGGCTCGCCGGCATGGCCAATGTGCGCGCTATCCTTCCCGACGAGGACACCAAGGACGCTGGCAAGTTCTATCCCGATATCTCGGGGGCCGAACACGTCCTGCTGATCGACGACGATATTATATACCCCGATGACTACGTCGCACACACTCTGGCGAGGTTCCGCAGCCTTGCGGTGCCGCATGCCCTCGGTGGCTACCATTGCAGCGTCTACACGCGTCCCGCTCTTTCGCTCTCGCCTGCTGGGTTGAGGCGGTTTCTCCGCTTCTACCTGCGGCCCTCGCGGATCGCGGGCTACCGCCGGATCCTCCATTTCGGGCTGGATATCCCCAAGCCCCTGCTCGTCGATCAGGTGGCAACAAACGCGGCGATCCTGCGGGCGGAGGACATGCCGCCGTGGGACTATATGCGCACGAGCCAGAAATTTGTCGACGTGCGTCTCGCCCGCTGGTGCTTCGAGCGGGGGATCGTGCCCGTGCTCCTGCCGCACGATTCCGACTGGCTGCTGCCCTCCGCCGCCGTCGGCGTCTCCTTCGACGAGACGATCATCGGCGACTTCACCAGCCATCATCCGCCGCATGTGGCCCGCGAGATATGGCGCTACGCCTTCAAGCGGCCGCAGGTCGGCATCCCGGTGGCCGTCGCAGAAAAGGCGGCAGGGGAGACGGCGGAGGCGGTCTGACAGGGCGGTCACTTAACCTTACGGCAGGCGACAGCTTGCGCGCGCGCAACATCGGGGTTATCGCCCGACCCGGCCATGGCGCCATTCGATCGGACAACGCGCATGAACCGGCACCCTGACCCGATGACGGAGGCGCTCTCCCTGACTGACCGCCGTGACGCAACGCGCGCCACCTCACCGCGGATCGCGATCTGCTTCTTCGGGATCACCCGATCGCTGCGCTTCACCTTTCCCACCATCCGCGACAACGTGCTCGCGCCCGCCCGCGCCGCAGGCGAGACGCGCGTATTCGCCCATCTGTACCGCCAGAGCCGGGTGGAGAGCGTCCGCACCGGAGAGGCCGTCGACGTCAACCCCGAGGAATACCGGCTGCTCGGCGCCGACGAGGTGCAGCTGGAGATGCCCGACGCCGCCTTTTCCGCGCTTCCCTACGACGAGATCGTCGCGCACGGCGACATCTTTCAGAACGGGCTGCACTCGCTGGGCAACCTTGTCCGGCAGTTGCATTCGCTTCGCCAGGTGACGCAGGCGGCGCTGCTCTGGGAGCCGGACATCGTGCTCTTCTGCCGACCGGACCTGCACTATTTCGACAGTTTCGAGAGGCCCATCGCCCGCGCTCTCTCGTGTCGGGCGCCGGCGTGCCACTTGCCCTACTGGCAGGCTCATCACGGCTACAACGACCGCTTCGCCCTTGTGCGGGGCACCGACCTCGCGCGCGTCTACGGCCTGCGCGCCGAGCGCGCGCTCGACTATTGCCGCTCCGGAACGGAGAACGGCTCGCGCCCGCTGCACTCGGAATCGTTGCTTCGCTGGGTGCTGCGGGAAGAGCGGGTACGCCCGCTGGCCGTGCGCGCGGCTCGGATCCGGGCGAACGGCGAGACGGCGCCGCGCGAGTTTTTCGATCGCCACTGGATAACCGTGAGCCACACTGCCATCCACTACAGCCGGCTGCCGCAGCGGATGAAGGACGGCCTGCACAAGGGGCTGAACATCGTGCAGGCCGGGATCGACCGGGCGCTCTACGGCAATCGCGCCGACCCGTGGGAGGGCTGGGTCAAGCGCGGGCAGATCCGGGTGCGCCGCGACGTGGCGTGACGGCGCGTGCCCTCGGCTCTCACCCCGTCGCGCCGGCTGAGTCTTTCCTGCCGCAGGCAGGCACGATCTGACGGGCGAGAGTTGCCGCTCGCAGGCCGGTTTGCCATCGTATCGCCAGAAGCCGGGAGGTCGTTGCATGTCGGTCAGGGTCGTATCGCGTCGCGTCGTGCCGGGGACAATCGCGCTCGTCGGGCTGCTCGCGGCCTGCGTCCCGAGCCCCGGAACACCGCTCCGGGGCGAGCGGGCCGAGGCGCGCGCCGTGGCCGAACGCCTCGTCGCGGCGCGCGATCCGGTGATCGAGCCCGGACCGGTGGCGCAATGCGCCGCCGCCTCCGCCACCGCCGAGGAGGCTGCGGCTCTCCTGGCCGCCGACCGGGCGGGCGATGCCATGGCGGCGCAGGCCGCGCTCGAGGTGATGCTGCGCAAGTCCACCACGCAGACCTGCCTCGCCGAGGCCGGAAGCCCCGATTTCCTCTGACGCCGCCCCGTTTCGCTGCCTTGCGGCGAAGCGACGCTCGACCATCCGTGGCAGAGCGCGCGACGGCGGACTATAGTCCGCGCAAACAGAGAGGTCCCATGGTCCAGTTCACCCTGCCCAAGAACTCCACCATCCGCACAGGCAAGACGTGGCCCAGGCCCGAGGGCGCCACGAATGTCAGGAAATTCAAGGTCTACCGCTGGTCGCCCGACGACGGCGAGAACCCCCGCGTCGACACCTACCACGTCGACATGGATACCTGCGGGCCGATGGTTCTCGACGCGCTCATCAAGATCAAGAACGAGATCGACCCGACGCTGACCTTCCGCCGCTCCTGCCGCGAGGGCATCTGCGGCTCCTGCGCGATGAACATCGACGGGATCAACACGCTCGCCTGCACCTACGGCATGGACGAGATCAAGGGAGAGGTGCGCATCTACCCCCTGCCCCACATGCCCGTCGTGAAGGACCTGATCCCGGATCTGACGCATTTCTATGCGCAGCACGCCTCGATCCAGCCGTGGCTCGAGACCAGGACCGCCCAGCCCGAGCACGAATGGCGCCAGTCGATCGAGGATCGCGAAAAGCTCGACGGCCTCTACGAGTGCATCATGTGCGCCTGCTGTTCCACCGCCTGCCCCTCCTACTGGTGGAACGGCGACAAGTATCTCGGCCCGGCCGCGCTGCTGCACGCATACCGCTGGATCATCGACAGCCGCGACGAGGCGACGCCCGAGCGGCTCGACGACCTCGAAGACCCGTTCAAGCTCTACCGCTGCCACACGATCATGAACTGCGCCAAGACCTGCCCGAAGGGCCTGAACCCGGCCAAGGCCATCTCGCAGATCAAGGGCATGCTGGTCGAGCGGCAGGTCTGAGGCTCCGCCGCGGCTCTCCCGCGACCGGCACCACGCGGCGCCGGTTTCCACAAGGGAAGGCGTGGCGGGCGGCGCACCGAAGGGGCCCGCCCGCCGGCTCTTCAGACGGCGCCGGCCACCGCGCGCCTGGCCATTACGGTGACGAGGTGGGCGCGATAGGCGGCGCTGGCGTGGATGTCGGAGGCCATGTCGCCCTCGCCCACCTCGCAGCCGTCGATGGCCTCGGGCGCGAAGCTGGCCGACAGTGCGGCTTCCATGCCCGAATGGCGAAAGACCCCATCGGCGCCCGCACCGGTGACGGCCACGCGCGCCCCCGCATCCGTCTCGGCCACGAAGACGCCCACGATGGCATAGCGCGAGGCAGGGTTGCGGAACTTCATGTAGGCCGCCCGCTTCGGCGCTTCGAACCGGATCGCGGTGATGATCTCGCCCTCGTCGAGCGCGGTCGCGAACATCCCCTCGAAGAAGTCGTCAGCCGCGATCTCGCGCGTGTTTGTCACCACGGTCGCGCCGAGGCCCAGCACGGCGGCCGGGTAGTCGGCGGCCGGGTCGTTGTTGGCGACCGAGCCGCCGATCGTGCCCATGTGACGCACCGCCGGGTCGCCGATGCCCGCGGCGAGGCAGGCGAGCGCCGGGATCGTCTGCTGCACGCCGTGATGGCCGGCGACCTCGGCATGGGTCGTCGCGGCGCCGATGGTGACGGTCGCGCCCGACACGGTGATGCCCCTCAGCTCGGGGATCGCGCGGATGTCGACCAGCGCCGAGGGCGAGGCGAGGCGCTGCTTCATCGTGGGCAGCAGGGTCTGGCCCCCGGCCAGCACCATCGCCTCGTCGGAGGCCGAGAGCGCGGCTGCCGCGTCGGACAGGCTGGCGGGCTTGTGGTAGGTCGTGGGATACATTTCAGCCTCTCCTCATTCCGCCGCGACGGGGGTGCGCGCCCAGGCGAGCGCCTGCCAGACCGCCTGCGGCGTGGCCGGCATCTGCAGGGTCTCGGTGCCGATCGCGTCGGTGATCGCGTTGATGACCGCGGGCGGGGCCCCGATGGCGCCCGCCTCGCCACAGCCCTTCAGCCCCAGCGGATTGTTGGGCGAGGGCGTCGAATGGTGGTCGAGCACGTAGGACGGCACGTCGTCGGCCCGCGGCATGCAGTAATCCATGTAGCTGCCGGTCACGAGCTGGCCGTCCTCGTCGTAGACCACGCGCTCGAGCATCGCCTGACCGATGCCCTGGGTCACCCCGCCGTGCACCTGACCCTCGACGATCATCGGGTTGATGATCGTGCCGAAATCGTCGGCCGCGGTGAACTGCACAACCTCGGTCACGCCCGTCTCGGGGTCGACCTCGACCTCGCAGATCAGCGCGCCCGAGGGGAACGAGAAGTTGACGGGATCGAAGAAGGCGCCCTCTTTCAGCCCCGGCTCCAGCCCCTCGGGCAGGTTGTGGGCGGTGTAGGCCGCGAGTGCAACCTCGTGCCAGCCCATCTTCCGGTCGGTGCCGGCGACCTTCACCTCGCCGTTCTCGATCACGAGGTCGTCCTCGGCCGCTTCCAGCGTGTGGGCGGCGATCTTCCGGGCCTTCGCCTCGACCTTGTCGAGCGCCTTCATCACCGCCGACATGCCCACCGGGCCCGAGCGCGAGCCGTAGGTGCCCATGCCGAACTGCACCTTGTCGGTGTCGCCGTGGACGACCTGCACGTTGTCGATGGGCACGCCGAAGCGGTCGGAGACGAGCTGGGCGAAGGTCGTCTCGTGCCCCTGCCCGTGGCTGTGCGCCCCGGTCAGGATCTCGACCGTCCCGACCGGGTTCACCCGCACCTCGGCGCTCTCCCACAGGCCCACGCCCGCACCGAGCGAGCCGACGGCGGCCGAAGGCGCGAGCCCGCAGGCCTCGATGAAGGTCGAGTAGCCCAGCCCCCGCAGCCTGCCGCGCGCCTCCGCCTCGGCGCGGCGGGCGGGGAAGCCCGCGACGTCGGCGGCCGCCTGCGCCTTGTCGAGGATCGCGTCGAAATCGCCCGCGTCGTATTGCAGGATCACCTGCGTCTGGTAGGGGAACTCGCGGATGAAGTTCCTGCGGCGCAATTCGGCCGGGTCCATCCGCATCTCGCGGGCGGCGACCTCCATCACGCGCTCGATCATGTAGGTCGCTTCGGGCCGGCCTGCGCCGCGGTAGGCGTCGACCGGCACGGTGTTGGTATGCACCGCCCGCACGGTTCCGTAGATCGCGGGGATGTCGTACTGGCCCGACCAGAGCGTGCCGTAAAGGTAGGTCGGCGTCACGGTGGCGAAGAGCGAGGCATAGGCGCCGAGATTGGCGATCGTGTCGACGTGGAAGGCGACGATGCGGCCCTCGTTGTCGAAACCCATCTTCGCCTTCGTCACGTGGTCGCGGCCATGCGCGTCGGTCAGGAAGGCCTCGCCGCGCTCCGACGTCCACTTCACCGAGCGGCCCGTCTTCATCGAGGCCCAGAGGCAGGCGATCTCCTCGGGATAGATGTAGATCTTGGAGCCGAAGCCGCCGCCCACGTCGGGCGCGATGACCCGCAGCTTGTGCTCGGGCGCGACGTTGTAGAAGGCCGACAGCACGAGCCGTGCGACGTGCGGGTTCTGGCTGGTGGTGTAGAGGGTGTAGTGATCCTCGGCCTCGTCGTAGACGGCCACGGCCGAGCGCGGCTCCATCGCGTTGGGCGACAGCCGGTTGTTGACGATGTCGAGCTCGGTCACGTGCGAGGCGTTGGCCATCGCCGCGTCGGTCTTCGCCTCGTCGCCCAGTTCCCACGTGTAGATCAGGTTGCCCGGCACGTTGTCATGCACCTGCGCGGCGCCCTCCTCGAGCGCGCGGTCGGCCAGGACGACAGCCGGCAGTTCCTCGAAGTCGAGTTCCACCGTTTCGGCCGCGGCACGGGCCTGCGACTGCGTCTCGGCCACGACGATGGCGATGGCGTCGCCCACGTAGCGGCCGTATTCGGTGACGAGCGGGCTCCAGACGCCCGTCTTCATCGGCGAGCCGTCCTTCGAGGTGATGGCCCAGCCGGTGATGATGTCGCCGATCCCGTCGGCCTTCAGGTCGGGGCCGGTGTAAACGGCGATCACGCCCTCCATCGCCAGCGCGGCCGAGGCGTCGACCCCGTTGATCCGGGCATGGGCCACGGGGCAGCGGACGAAGGCCGCGTAGGCCTGGTTCTCGACCCGGATGTCGTCGGTATACTTGCCCTTGCCGGTAATGAATCGCCTGTCTTCCTTGCGCCTGGCGCGCGCACCGATTCCGTCGGTCATTGGCTTGCCTCCCTCACTCGGCGGCGGCGGCCGGGGCCGCCTGCATCTTCTGCGCGGCATCCTCGATGGCGCGCACGATGTTGTGGTAGCCCGTGCAGCGGCAGATGTTGCCCTCGAGCTCGTGGCGGATCGCCTCTTCGGTCAGGGGCAGGCCCGACGCCTTGTAGCGCTCGACCATGTCGATGCCGGTCATGATCATGCCGGGCGTGCAGAAGCCGCATTGCAGGCCGTGATGATCGTTGAAGGCGGTCTGCATCGGGTGCAGCTCCTTTCCTTGCGCGATGCCCTCGATCGTGGTCACCTCCGCCCCGTCGAGCGCGACGGCGAGGGCGGTGCATGCCTTCACCGCGCGCCCGTCCACGTGCACCACGCAGGCGCCGCACTGGCTGGTGTCGCAGCCGACATGGGTGCCGGTCAGCCGCAGCTCCTCGCGCAGAAAGTCCGACAGAAGCGTCGTGTCGGGCACATCTCGCGTCTGCGGCCTGCCGTTCACCGTCATGGTGACCTTGGTCATCGGGTCCCTCCCTCTCTGGCGGGCCGCACGGGCCCGCTGGATACCTTCGCCCTCGCACCCGGCCGCTCAGGCCGGGCGCAGGCCGCCGTCGGGGGAGGGGGCGCAGGACGCACGTGGCGAGGCCGCCCGAAGGCGCCCCGTTCCGATCCGTGGATCGCCCGTCGCTGGCATGGATGCGGTCCTCCCCGCGGACACTTGCGGCCCTTGGCTGCGAGCCTAGCGGCACGGCGGAGCGGCGCAAGATGTTTCGCAGACCGCCCGGCCGGGCCCTGCCTTGCCTGTCAGGGAAGCGGCGCTGCCTGCGCTTGCGTGTCGCGCCTTCGCGCGACGCCCTCCGCGCCGCCCAGCGCGGCCGTCAGGTCGGCCAGGCTGTCGAGCGAATGGCACGCGTGGAAGGCGTCGACATGGGGCATCAGCGCCCGGATGCCCGCCGCCTTCGGCGCGAAGCCTTCCCACCGCAGGAGCGGGTTGAGCCAGATCAGACGCCGGCACGACAGGTGCAGCCGCTCGGCCTCGGTTGCGAGCAGGTCGATCTCGCCCCGCTCCAGCCCGTCGCTGATGAGCAGAACCACCGCTCCCCGCCCCAGCACCCGCCGCGACCAGTCGCGGTTGAACCGGGCAAGCGCCGCGCCGATCCGCGTGCCGCCCTCCCAGTCGCGCGCCTCCTGCCCGATGGCGGCGAGCGCGGCGTCCGGCTCGCCCTTCGCCAGCGCGCGCGAGACGTTGGTGAGCGCGGTGCCGAAGGTGAAGGCGTGCACCTTGCCCCAGCGCCGGTGCTCGGCATGGGCCAGCGCGTGGAGAAAGCGCAGCAGCATCCGCGAATAGACCGACATCGAGCCCGAGATGTCGCAGAGCGCCACGAGGTCGGGGTGGCGCGGCTCGGGCGCGCGCCGGGCGAGCCTCTGCACCTCGCCGCCCCGCCGCATCGCCTGCCGAAGCGTGGCGCGCGGGTCGGGCCGGCCGCGCGGGGCGGGCCGCGCCCGGCGGGTTGCAAGGGGCGGCAGACCGAGATCGAGCGTGCGGATCGCAGCCTCGGCCTCGCGCAGTTCCGCCCCGCTCATCTGCTCGAAATCGCGCCCCCGCAGCACCGCCCGCTCCGAGGCGGTCATCAGCGCGCGCACCTCGACCTCGGTCTGGTCCTTGCGCGGCGGGCGCTCGGGCGGGTCGCCCAGCGCCTCGGCCGCGCGGCGATGGCCGGCGTCGCGGGCCCTGGGCGCGGTGTCGTCGCGCATCTGCGGCGACATCATGTGAAGCATCTGCGAGATCAGGTCGGGGTCGCGCCAGAACAGCGCGAAGACCTGGTGGAACACCTCGAGCTGCTCGGCCCGGCTCACCATCGTCGCCCGCAGCACGTGGTAGAAGTCGTCGCGCCGGGTGAAGCCCGCCGCCTGGACCGCGCGGAGCGCCGTCTCGACCTGCGCCGGCCCGACCCGCACGCCCGCCTTCCGCAGCGCCCGCGCGAAATGCACGATGTTCTCGACGAGCCGGCCCTCGGCCCCGTCCCGCGACAGACCCTCAGGCGCCCCCGTCACGCGCGCTCCGCCAACCGCCCCTTCGCCTCGTCCAGGAGCCGCGTCGTCTCGGCCCCGGCGAGGCGGGCGATGTCGTCCTGATACTTCAGCACCGCGCCCATCGTGTCGGTCACCATCTCGGGCGAGAGCGCCACCGCATCCAGCGCCACCAGGCAGCGCGCCCAGTCGATCGCCTCGGCCACGCCCGGCGCCTTGAACAGGTCTTCGCCCCGCAAGCCGTGGACAAAGGCCACCACCTCGGCCGACAGCCGCTCCGCCGCCTCGGGCACCCGCGCCCGCAGGATCGCCAGTTCGCGGTCGAAGACGGGGTAGTCGACCCAGTGATAGAGGCAGCGCCGCTTCAGCGCGTCGTGCACCTCGCGCGTGCGGTTCGACGTGAGCACGACGATGGGCGGCTCCTCGGCCCGCACCGGCCCGATCTCGGGGATCGTCACCTGGAAATCAGACAGCACCTCGAGCAGGAACGCCTCGAACGGCTCGTCGGTGCGGTCGATCTCGTCGATCAGCAGCACCGGCGGCCCCTCGGCGTGCGGCTCGAGCGCGTCGAGCAGAGGGCGGCGGATCAGGTAGTCGGCCGAGAACAGCTCGCGCTGGAGCATCGAGCGGTCGGCCTCGCCCGCAGCCTCCGCAGTGCGGATCGCTACCATCTGCGCGGCGAAGTTCCATTCGTAGATCGCCGAGGCCGCATCCAGCCCCTCGTAGCATTGCAGCCGGATCAGCCGGCGGCCCAGCGCGGCGGCCAGCGCCTTGGCGATCTCGGTCTTGCCGACACCCGCCTCGCCCTCGAGAAAGAGCGGCTTGCCGAGCGTGAGCGCGAGGTAGGTCACCGTGCCGAGGCCGCGCCCGCAGACATAGTCCTGCCCCTCGAGCAGGCCGATGGTCTCGTCGATGCTGCCCGGCAGGCTGCCCATGCGCTCTCCCCTCCCTCTGTCTTCCCTAGGGGTAGTTTGGCCGGCCCGCCCTGTCCATCCGCGCGCCGCGCTTCGGCCGCCCCCCTTGCCGCGGGGCGCGGCAGGCGGCATCTATCGGGGCGGGAGGACGACCGCCATTCTGACCCGGACCGATCCGCTTGAAAGAATGTCGGCGCGCGACCCGCTCGCCGCGCTTCTCGCCGCGCCCGAGGGCGCCACGCTCGCCGTGATCGCGGGCGTCGAGGGGCCGTCCTATCGCCCCGTCGGCGCGATGATGGCGGTATTCTCGGAACGGGAGCGCGCGGGCACCCTCTCGTCGGGCTGCATCGAGAACGACATCGCCCTGCACGCCATGCGCGTCGCGGGCACGGGGCGGCCCGAGACGATTCGCTACGGCCGCGGCTCGCCCTTCGCCGACATCCAGCTGCCCTGCGGCGGGGGCCTCGACATCCTGCTGCTGCCCCGCCCCGACCGCGATGCGCTCGCACAGGTGGCCGACAACCGTGCCGTCCGCCGCCCCTGCACCCTCGAGATCGACATCGGCACAGGCGCGATGCGCGTGGCCGAGACCGGTTCGACGGGGCGCGAGAACGACACGCTGCGGGTGCGTTTCGAGCCGGCGGTGCGCTTCCTCGTCTTCGGCAAGGGGCCCGAGGCAAGCACCTTCGCCGCGCTCGTCCGGTCGGCGGGCTACCCCAACCTGCTGCTCTCGCCCGACGACGAGACGCTGGCCGACGGCGCGGCGGCCGGCTGCGAGACCCGGGCGCTCACGATGCCGGGCTTTCCGGAAGACCTCGCCGCCGACCACCGCACCGCGGTCGTGCTGTTCTTCCACGACCACGACTGGGAGCCGCCGATCCTCGCCGGCGCGCTCGACACCCCCGCCTTCTACATCGGCGCCCAGGGCTCGCAGCGCGCCCGCGACGCCCGTCTGCTGATGCTCGAGGGGATGGGCGTGACCGCCGAGGCCCGCGCGCGGCTGCACGGGCCCGTCGGCCTGATCCCCTCGGCGCGCGATGCCGGCACGCTCGCGGTGTCGGTGCTGGCCGAGGTGCTGGCCTGCGCGATGGCGCCCGCCGCGCCCGCCAGCGCCCCGGCATGACCGCCGCCATCCTGCTCGCCGCCGGCGCCTCGCGCCGCTTCGGGGCGGAGAACAAGCTGCTCGCACCCTTCCGCGGCCGCCCTCTCGTGACCCACGCGGGCGAGGCGCTGCGCGCCTCGGGCCTCGCCCCCCTGATCGCCGTCACGACCAGCCCCGATGTCGCGGCCCTGTTGCCCGGCTTCCACCTCGTCTCGCCCGACAGGCCCGTCCCCGAGCAATCCGACAGCCTTCGCGCGGCCGTGGCCGAGGCGCGGCGGCTCGGCGCCCCGTCCGCCCTCGTCGCGCTCGGAGATATGCCGGGCGTCACGCCGGACCTGCTGCGCGCCATTGCCGCCCGCGCGACTGCGACCGAGGCCGCCGCGGCGACCGACGGCACCCGCGCCCTGCCCCCCGCCTGCTTTCCCGCCGCCCTCTTCGACGCGCTGCTGGCGGCGACCGGCGACCGCGGCGCGCGCCCGCTTCTCGCCGCCCTGCCGCCCGCGCAGCGCGTGCCCGCCCCGCCAGAGGCCCTGCGCGACATCGACACGCCGGGCGACCTCGCCGCGGAGGCATGACGCGGCCACCTTCGCCGGTGCCCCCTCCGATCCGCCGCTCGCCTCGGCGGCCGCGCGGTGGTATGATGAATCATGCGGGCAATCCCGCCCCGGACGCCGCGACCACGAAACGAGCCGATGCAGCACGTCTTCGCCAACCGACGCGTCGCGGGAGCGGCGCTGGCCGACGCCCTCGCCGAGAGCGCCGGCGAGCGCCCCGACCCGGTGGTGCTCGCCCTGCCCCGCGGCGGCGTTCCCGTGGCGCTGGAGATCGCGCTTGCGCTCGATGCGCCGCTCGACCTGGTGCTCGTGCGCAAGATCGGCGTGCCGGGACAGCCCGAGCTCGCCGCCGCAGCCGTGGTCGACGGCGATACCCCCCAGATGGTGGTCAACGACGAGATCGTGCGCGCCACGGGCATGAGCACGTCCGAGCTCGCAGCGGCGCGGGAAGAGCAGCTGCGCGAGATCGCCCGCCGGCGCGCCGCCTGGCTCGATGATCGCTCCCCCGTCCCCGTCACGGGCCGCGATGTCATCGCGGTCGACGACGGCATCGCCACCGGCGCCACGATGCGCACCGCCCTGCGCGCGCTCCGCCGCCAGGGGCCGCGCAGCCTCACCCTCGCCGTGCCGGTGGCCGCGTCCGATGCGCTCGCGGCGATCCGCGGCGAGGTCGACCGCGCCCTCGCCCTCGCCACGCCCGAGCCCTTCCACGGCGTCGGCGCCCATTTCCGCGACTTCCACCAGCTCGACGACGACGAGGTGCGCGACCTGCTGCAGGAGGCCGACCGGCGCCGCCACAACCGCACCACATATCCCTGAGCCGCCCTTCCGGCCGCCCGCGCCCTGCTTCTTTCTGTTCCAAATACGCAAATCCCGCCGGTGCCGACTGCGCCGGCGCCGAGCAATTTGCGAACGGTTCTCAAGGCCCTTGACTTCCTGCGAACGCTTCTCAATATCAGGAGAGACGCGAGCGCACCGCGGCCACCCCTTTCCCAGGAGCGATCCCGCATGACACTCACCAAGCGTTGCTTCCTCGCCGCCCTTGCGGCGGTGGTCCTGCCCGCCCACGCCGCGTTCGCCCAGGAGCGGCTGAGCGTCGTCGCCACCACCGGCATGATCGCCGACGCCACCCGCGAGGTGGGGGGCGAGCTTGTCGAGGTGCAGGCGCTGATGGGGCCGGGGATCGACCCCCATTCCTACCGCCAGACCCGCAGCGACATCGTCGCCATGGCGCAGGCCGATCTCGTGCTGTGGCACGGCCTCTACCTCGAGGCGCAGCTCGAGGGCTTCCTGCTCGATCTCGCCGAGCGTCGGCCCGTGGTCGCCGTGGCCGACGACCTGCCGCGCGACCTGCTGATCGGGAACGACGATTACGACGACAAGTTCGACCCTCACGTCTGGATGAACCCCGATCTCTGGGCCCGTGTCGTCACCCGCGTCCGCGACGCGATGATCGAGGTCGCGCCCGAGCACGAGGCCGCCTTCGCCGCCAACGCCGACGCCCACCTCGAAGAGCTGGAACAACTCGCCTCCTACACCACGCAGGTGCTCGCCTCCGTGCCCGCCGACGCCCGCGTGCTGCTCACCTCGCACGACGCCTTCAACTATTTCGGCTCGGCCTACGGCTTCGAGGTGATCGGCATCCAGGGCATCTCGACCGAGAGCGAGGCGGGCCTGCAGCGCATCTCCGAACTCGTCGACCTGCTGGTCGAGCGCAACGTGCGCGCCGTCTTCGTCGAGACCTCGGTCAGCGACCGCAACATCCGCGCGCTGGTCGAGGGGGCGGCCGCCGCAGGCCACGAGGTCGAGATTGGCGGCGAGCTCTTTTCCGACGCGATGGGGGAACCCGGCACCTACGAGGGGACCTATCTCGGCATGATCGACCACAACGCCACCACCGTCGCCCGCGCTCTCGGCGGCGAGGCACCCGCCCGCGGCATGCAGGACATGCTCAACTGAAGGAGACCCGCTTGACCCCACCGGCCAGCCTGACGCTCGCCAGCCAGGAGGGGCGCGCCCCAAGGGCCGCCCCCGGCCCCGAGGCCGCCCTCGCGATACGGGGGCTTACCGTGTCCTACGGGCAGACGCCCGCAGTGTTCTCGGCCGACGCGACCTTTCCGGCGCGCACGATGAGCGCCATCGTCGGCCCCAACGGCGCGGGCAAGTCGACACTGCTCAAGGCGGCGCTCGGGGTGATCCCGCGCGTCTCCGGCGAGGTGACGACCTTCGGCCGGCCGGTAGCGGAGGCGCGCGACCGCATCGCCTATGTTCCCCAGCGCGCGAGCGTCGACTGGGATTTCCCCGCGACGGCGGGCGACGTCGTGCTGATGGGGCTCTATCGCCGCATGGGCCTGCTCGGCCGGATCACGGACGCGCACCGACGCACGGTGCGCGAGTGCCTCGACCGGGTCGGCATGGCCGATTTCGAAGGCCGGCAGATCGGCAAGCTCTCGGGCGGGCAGCAGCAGCGGGTGTTTCTCGCGCGGGCGCTCGCGCAGGGCGCCGACCTCTACCTGCTCGACGAGCCCTTCGCGGGCGTCGACGCCGCCACCGAGCGGGCCATCATCGACGTGCTCAAGGGCCTGCGCGACGAGGGGCGCGCGGTCGTGGCCGTCCACCACGACCTGTCGACGGTCACGCGCTATTTCGAGCACGTGCTGATGCTCAATGTCCGCCCCGTGGCCGAGGGGCCGGTCGAGACGGCGTTCACAGCCGAGGCGCTCGATGCGACCTATGGCGGCCGCCTCGCCGCCACGCACATGGACAGCCTGACCCTCGCCACCGCCTGACGCGAGGCCCGCCCGATGGATACCCTGCTCTCCGCCCTGCTTCTCCAGGCGGGCTACAACGCGGCCCTTGTCGGCATCGGCGCGGGCCTGCTCGGCGTCGCCGCCGGCGCGGCGGGCACGTTCCTCGTGCTGCGCAAGCGCGCGCTGGTGTCCGATGCCGTGGCCCACGCCACCCTGCCGGGCGTCGGCCTCGCCTTTATCGTGATGGTGGCGACGGGCGGCGACGGGCGGGCGCTGGCGGGCCTGCTCGCGGGCTCGGCGGTCAGCGCGTGGGTCGGGCTGCTCGCGGTGGAGTGGATGACCCGCCGCACCCGCCTGTCCGAGGATGCCGCCATCGGCGCGGTGCTGTCGGTCTTCTTCGGTCTCGGCATCGTGATCCTGACCCTGATCCAGACACTGTCGGCCGGCCGGCAGGCGGGGCTCGAGGATTTCCTGCTGGGCGCGACCGCGGGCATGCTCTTTTCCGACGCGGCGACCATCGCCGTGGGCGGCGCTGCGGCGGTGGCCCTCGTCTGGGCACTGCGCCGGCCGATGACGCTCGTGGCCTTCGACGCCGAATACGCCGCCGCCACCGGAACGGACGTGCGCCGCGTCGACCTCGCAATGATGGCGCTCGTGATGGGCGTCACGGTGATCGGGCTCAAGCTCGTGGGCCTCGTGCTGATCGTCGCGCTGCTGATCATCCCCCCCGTCACCGCCCGCTTCTGGACGGAACGCGCCGACCGCATGGTCTGGGGCGCGGCGGCGCTCGGGGGGGCATCGGGCTATCTCGGCGCGGCGATCTCGGCCTCGGCGCCGGCCCTGCCCACGGGCCCGATCATCGTGCTGGTGGCCGCCGCCCTCTTCGCCCTGTCGCTGCTCTTCGCCCCCGCACGCGGCGTGCTCGCCGCGATGCTCCGCCACCGCCGTTTCCAGGCGCGGGTGCACCGGCGGCAGGGCCTCCTGGCGCTCGCCCGCGGC
>LJNT01000219.1:0-1191 GCA_001314685.1 Rhodobacteraceae bacterium HLUCCA09 | reverse complement strand
GATCCTCGAGCCCTACACCATTCGCGTGCTGGGCGCCGAGGGGCTGGTGCGCCGCGACGGGGTGGCGACCGGGGCGGGCCGGGCAGAGGCCGCGCGCATCGCCCGCGACGAAAAGCGTTGGGCAGTGGCGCGCGAGATCCACCGCGACGCGGCGCTGACCGGCCGCTACGACGGGTTGACCCCCATCGAGGCGGTCTTCACCACCGACGAGATCGCCGAGTTCGATCGACGGCTCGGCCCGCCCACGCTCGCCGGAGGACGCGCATGATGGGCGCGGAGTTCGTCCAGTTCTCGCTGACGCCGATCCTGATCGGCACGTTCGCCGCCATCGCCTGCGCGCTGCCGGGCAACTTCCTGATCCTGCGCCGGCAGGCGCTGATCGGCGACGCGATCAGCCATGTCGTGCTGCCCGGCATCGTCGTGGCCTTCCTCGTCACCGGCACCGTCTCCGCGCTGCCCATGCTGGTCGGCGCGGGCGGCGCGGCGCTGGTCGCCGTCGTGCTGATCGAGGTCATCCGCCGACTGGGGCGGATCGAGCCGGGCGCGGCGATGGGCGTCACGTTCACCACGCTCTTCGCCGCTGGCGTGCTGCTGCTCGAACGGTCGGATACGTCGGCCGTCCACCTCGACGTCGAGCACGCGCTGATGGGCAACCTCGAGTCGCTCGTCTGGCTCGACGCGACGGGCTGGGCCTCGCTCGCCGACCCCGCTGCGCTGGCGGGCCTTCCGCCCGAACTGCCGCGCATCGCGGTGGCCTGCGCGGTGGTGGTGGCGCTGACGGCGCTGTTCTGGCGGTGGCTCAGGATCTCGACCTTCGACGAGGGCTTCGCCCGCGGGCTCGGCCTGCCGGTGGGCGCCATCGGCCTCGGCCTCGTGGCTGCGGCTGCGCTCGCGGCGGTGGCGGCGTTCGACGCGGTGGGCTCGATCATCGTGATCGCCATGTTCATCTGCCCGCCCGCCGCCGCGCGCCTGATGACCGACCGGCTGGAGGTGCAGGTGGCCTGGTCGGTCGTCTTCGCCACGCTTTCGGCCGTGCTCGGCTACATGCTGGCGGGCTACGGGCCGCTCTTGCTCGGCCATCCCCATGCGGTGAGCGCGGCAGGCATGATCGCCGCCGTCTCGGGCGCGATCCTCGCCCTTGCCTGCCTCTTTGGCCCCCGCCGCACGCGCTCGGGCGCGGCCGCCGGCACC
>LJNT01000178.1:1599-16711 GCA_001314685.1 Rhodobacteraceae bacterium HLUCCA09 | reverse complement strand
GCCTCGGCCTGGGCCCTGTCGGAACGCTGGTCGCGCGGCGAGCTCAAGCTGATCGGCATGGCCGGCCACGCCCTGTCCGAGCCCGGCATCTCGGCCGAGCTGGTGCGCACCACCCGGGCCGTCGCCCGCCAGGCCGAGCGCTTCGGCTTCTGAGGGGCGGCCACGGCCCCCGCGCGGTCTTGCCCGCCGTGCCGGATCGTGCCACAGCCCGGCCGGTGCCGCATGGGAACCCCCCGATGCCTGCCATTGCAGTCTCCATCGTCAACTACCGCACCGCCCGCCTGGTCGTGGCGGCCCTGCCCGCCCTGCTCGAGGATCTTGCCGGGTTCGAGCACGCGCTGGTCGTCGTGGTCGACAATGCCTCGGGCGACGGCGACGCCGACATGATCGAGCGCGCCATCGCCGCGAACGGCTGGTCGCGGGTGCGCCTCGTCCGCTCGCCCGTCAACGGCGGCTTCGCGGCGGGCAACAACCTCGCCGCCGCCGAGATCGCGCGGTGGGAGCATCGCCCCTTGGGCATCTTCCTGCACAACCCGGACGCGCGGGTGCGCCCCGGCGCCGTTCCCGCGCTTGCCGGCGTGCTCGAGGCCGAGCCGCGCGCCGGCGCCGTCGGCGCCCGGCTCGAGCGGCCGGGGGGCGAGGTCTGGTCGGGCGCGTTCCACTTTCCATCGGCGCTGGGCGAGTTCGCCGGCGCAAGCGGCATCGGCCCGCTCGCCCGCCGCTTTCCCTCTACGCATCCCCTGCGCGCCGCGCGGCACCGCGCCGACTGGGTGACGGGCGCGGCCGCGATGATCCGCACCGAGGCGTGGGAGCAGGTCGGCCCGATGGACGAGGGATTCTTCCTCTACTACGAAGAGGTCGATTTCATGCGCCGCCTCCGTGCCGCCGGGTGGGAGGTGTGGCACTGCCCCGAGGCCACGCTGTTGCACGACGCCGGGCAGGCGACGAAGGTGCAGCACAAGAGCGTGCAGTCCGGGCGGATGCCGGCCTACTGGTTCGCCTCGTGGCTGCGCTACTTCGCCAAGGCGCACGGGCCGGCCTATGCCCGCGCCGCCGCCGCCGCGCGCCTCTCGGGGCTGCTGCTGTCCTACCCGGTCGCCGCGCTCCGGGGCCGGCGCCGCGCCCTGCCCGCGCGCTACCTCACCGACTTCGCGCGCTTCTGTCTCTTCGCGCCGCTGCCGAGGGTCGACCGCGATGCCTGACGCCGCCCTCCCGGGATCGCCCCGCCCGAACGCGCCGCCCTTGCCGAAGGGCGACCGCGACATGAACCCAAAGGATATCGGCCTCTTCGCGCTGATCGCCGAGGATTACCGCACCCATGACGGCCTGTTCTTCGCGCAGGGCTTCTGGGTGCTGTTCTGGCACCGCTTCGGCAACTGGCGCATGTCGGTGCGCCCGCGCCTGCTGAGGCTACCGCTGACGCTGATCTACCGCACGATGTTCAAGGCGTGCGAGTGGTTCTGCGGATGCAAGCTCTCCTACAACGTGCCCGTGGGCCGGCGCGTGCGGATCGACCATTTCGGCGGCATGGTCCTCGGCGCCCGCTCGATCGGGTCCGACGTGATCCTGCGGCAGAACACGACGCTCGGCATCGCCTCTCCGGCCGACCTGAACGCCAAGCCGCGGATCATGGACAGGTGCGACATCGGCGCCGGCGCCGTCATCGTGGGCGACATCACAATCGGGCCCGACGCGGTGGTGGGCGCCAACGCCGTTGTGCTGACCGACGTACCGCCGCACCACATGGCGGTCGGCGTGCCTGCCCGCATCCGCCCCCGCCGCGGCGTGGGCGCGGCCGAGACGGGGGCCGACGCTGCCCGCACCGACGCCGCCGAATGAGCGCGGGCGACGACGTCGCCGCAATCGTCATCGGGCGCAACGAGGGGGCGCGGCTGATCGCGTGCCTCGACAGCCTCGCGGGCCGGGTCGCGCGGATCGTCTACGTCGATTCGGGTTCGAGCGACGGTTCGGCCGAGGCGGCGGCAGTACGCGGCGCCGAGGTGGTCGCGCTCGACCTGTCCCGGCCCTTCACCGCCGCCCGCGCCCGCAACGAGGGGGCCGCGCGGCTGGGGCAGGGGGGCATGCCGCCCTTCATCCAGTTCCTCGATGGCGACTGCACCCTCGCTCCCGGCTGGATCGACGCCGCGCGCCCGGCGTTGATCGCGGATCCCGGCCTCGCGCTGGTCTGCGGAAGGCGGCGCGAGAGGCACCCCGAGGCGAGCCTCTGGAACCGCCTGATCGACCGCGAGTGGGACAGGCCCCCGGGCGAGACCCGCGCCTGCGGTGGCGACTTCCTGATCCGGTCGGAGGCGTTCGCGCAGGTCGGCGGATTCGATCCCCGCGTGATCGCCGGGGAAGAGCCCGAGATGTGCGTGCGCCTGCGCCGGGCCGGCTGGCGCCTGATGCGCCTCGATGCCGAGATGACGGGGCACGACGCCGCGATGACCCGGTTCTCGCAGTGGTGGCGGCGGGCGCGGCGGGCGGGCTACGCCTACGCCCTCGGCGCGTCGCTCCACGGCGCTCCGCCCGAGCGCCATTACGTGCCCCAGCTGCGCCGCGCGATCCTCTGGGGCGCCGTCCTGCCGCTGCTGGCGCTCGCGCTCGCGCTCGTCGTCTCGCCTTGGGCGCTCCTGCTGCTGGCCGTCTACCCCGCGCAGGCCGCCCGGCTCGCGGCGCGCGACGGCGACGCGGCCCACGCCGCTTTCACCGTGCTCGCGAAGATCCCCGAGGCGCTGGGCGCCGCCGGATTCGCCCTCGACCGCGCCCGCGGCCGGACGCCGGAGATCATCGAATACAAGTAGGCTTGCAGCCGCCGCCCGCGCCCGCTATATGCCCTCCAACAGCGGACCGTCGGGCCCCGGCCAGACGATCCACCGGATGATCGACGGGCCGCTCGGCCCGTTTTTTGCATCCAAGGCTCCCCGAGACCCATCGCTGTGACAGACCTCGTCGCCAAGACCAGCATCGACCAGCGGCTCGCCGCCATCCTCACCCCCGTGGTCGAGGGGATGGGCTTCGAGCTGGTGCGCGTCCGGCTGATGTCGGGCAGGCACAAGACGCTTCAGATCATGGCCGACCGCCCCGAGGGCGGCATCGGCGTCGACGAGTGCGGCGAGATCTCGACCGCCATCTCCGCCACCCTGGACGTGGAAGACCCGATCGACGACGCCTACACGCTCGAGGTGTCGAGCCCCGGCATCGACCGCCCCCTGACCCGGCTCAAGGATTTCGAGGCGTGGGAGGGCTACGAGGCCAAGATCGAGACGACCGAGCTGATCGACGGCCGCCGCCGCTTTCGCGGCACCCTCCAGGGCGTCGAGGATGGCGAGGTGCTGATCGAGGTCGAGGCCGAGGGGCAGGGCCGCGTCACCATCGGCCTGCCGTTCGACTGGCTGACCGACGCCAAGCTGATGCTGACCGACGATTTGATCCGCGACGTGCTCAAGGCCCGGAAGGATGCGGGCGTGATCGACGAGAGCCAGTTCGACGAGGTGCAGACCTACCTCGAAGACGATGACACAGACCAACAGAGCGGGCCGGGCATCGACGGCGCCGCGCCGCAAGAGGACCGATAAGCATGGCCATCACCTCCGCCAACCAGCTGGAGCTTCTGCAGACGGCCGAGGCCGTCGCCCGCGAGAAGATGATCGACCCGGGCCTCGTGGTCGAAGCCATGGAGGAGAGCCTCGCGCGCGCCGCCAAGAGCCGCTACGGCACCGATCTCGACATCCGCGTCTCGATCGACCGCAAGACCGGCCGGGCCACCTTTACCCGCGTCCGCACCGTGGTCGAGGACGAGGAGCTCGAGAACTACCACGCCCAGCTCACCGTCGAGCAGGCCAGGGAGTTTCTCGACGACCCGAAGGTGGGCGACGAGATCCGCGACGAGGTGCCGCCCGTCGAGATGGGGCGCATCGCCGCGCAGTCGGCCAAGCAGGTCATTCTGCAAAAGGTCCGCGAGGCCGAGCGCGACCGGCAATACGAAGAGTTCAAGGATCGCGCCGGCACGATCATCAACGGCGTCGTCAAGCGCGAGGAATACGGCAACGTCATCGTCGACATCGGCCGGGGCGAGGGCATCCTGCGCCGCAACGAGAAGATCGGCCGCGAGAGCTATCGCACCGGCGACCGCATCCGCTGCTACATCAAGGATGTCCGCCGCGAGGCGCGCGGGCCGCAGATCTTCCTCAGCCGCACCGACCCGCAATTCATGGTCGAGCTTTTCCGCATGGAGGTGCCCGAGATCTACGACGGCATCATCGAGATCAAGGCTGTGGCGCGCGACCCCGGCAGCCGGGCCAAGATCGCCGTGATCTCCTACGATTCGTCGATCGACCCGGTGGGCGCCTGCGTCGGCATGCGCGGCTCCCGCGTGCAGGCCGTGGTCAACGAACTGCAGGGCGAGAAGATCGACATCATCCCGTGGAACGAGGACCAGCCGACCTTCCTCGTCAACGCGCTGCAGCCCGCCGAAGTCAGCAAGGTCGTGCTCGATGAAGAGGCCGAGCGCATCGAGGTGGTCGTGCCGGAGGAGCAGCTGTCGCTCGCCATCGGCCGCCGCGGCCAGAACGTGCGGCTGGCCTCGCAGCTCACCGGCCTCGACATCGACATCATGACCGAGGAGGAGGAGAGCGCCCGCCGCCAGGCCGAGTTCGAGGAGCGCACGAAACTCTTCGTCGACACGCTCGATCTCGACGAGTTCTTCGCCCAGCTCCTGGTCTCCGAGGGCTTCACCAGCCTCGAGGAAGTGGCCTATGTCGAGCTCGATGAATTGATGGTGATCGAGGGCGTCGACGAGGATACCGCGCAGGAGCTTCAGGCGCGCGCCCGCGACCACCTCGACGAGCAGAACCGCAAGGCGCTCGAACGGGCCAAGGAGCTCGGCGTCGAGCAGAGCCTCATTGATTTCGAGGGCCTGACGCCCCAGATGATCGAGGCGTTGGCCGAAGACGGCATCAAGTCGCTCGAGGATTTCGCCACCTGCGCCGACTGGGAGCTTGCCGGCGGCTGGACGACCGTCGACGGCGAGCGCGTCAAGGACGAGGGCCTTCTCGAGAAGTTCGACGTCTCGCTCGCCGAAGCGCAGGACATGGTCATGACCGCCCGCGTCGCGCTCGGCTGGGTCGATCCCGAAGATCTGGTCGCCCAGGGTGCGGAAGGTGCCGGGTCGGGCGAGACCGCGGAGGAAGTGCAGGCCTGAGCGACGGGGCGGAGGGCGCCATGACGCGAGGCGGCCGCAAAGGCGAGCGCGACGAGCCGATCCGCCGCTGCATCGCCACCGGAGCGGAACTGCCGAAGGAGCGGCTGATCCGCTTCGTGGTGGGGCCCGCGGGCCAGGTCGTGCCCGACCTCGCCGGCAAGCTGCCCGGCCGCGGCATCTGGGTGTCGGCCGACCGGGCGGCGCTGCAGAAGGCGGCGAAGAAGAATCTCTTCGCGCGCTCCGCCAGGCAGGCCGTCACGGTGCCCGAAGGGCTCGCCGATCAGGTCGAGGCGGGTCTCGCCGGCCGTGTCGTGGAGCTGGTTTCGCTGGCACGAAAGGCCGGCGACGCGGTGACCGGCTACGAAAAGGTCAAGGCGTGGGTCGATACCGGACGCGCCGCTGCCCTGATCCAGGCCGCCGACGGCTCGGAGCGGGGCAAGACGAAGATCAACCTTCCGCCCGACGAGGGGCCGACGATCGGCTGTCTCACGAGCGGGGAATTGGGTTTGTCCTTCGGTCGGGTGCGTGCAATACACGCGGCGCTCGGCGGTGGCGGACTCACGACACGTATAGTAGAAGACGCGAGCCGGCTTGCCGGCCTGCGCGCCAGCAGCATCGGGGCACCGGCCCCGGAAAGGACGAAGAACTCGCATGAGCGACAGTGACGGCAAGAAGACTCTCGGCCTGAAATCCGGCCCGCGCTCCGGCCAGGTGAAGCAGAGCTTCTCCCACGGGCGAACGAAGAACGTCGTGGTCGAGACCAAGCGCAAGCGGGTCGTCAAGCCGCAGACCGGCGCGGCCGGAAAGGCTGGCGGTGCCGCGCCCGCGGGCGGCGATCCCTCGCGCCGGCCGCAGGGCATCTCCGATGCTGAGATGGAGCGCCGCATGAAGGCGCTCGCCGCTGCCAAGGCGCGCGAGGCCGACGATGCGAAGGCCCGCGAGGTCGAGGAAAAGCGCCGCGAGGAAGAGCGTCAGCGCCGCCGCGACGAGATCGAGGCGAAGGAGCGCGAGGAGCGCGAACGCGAGGAGGCGCTCAAGGCCAGGGCCGAGGAGGAGGAGCGCAAGAAGCGCGAGGCCGACGAGGCCGCACGCCGCGAAAAGGAGGCGCCCGCCGCCGCCGCCGCCGCCGCCGCGCAGCCCGCCCCCGATGCCGGCGCCCGTCCCGGCGGCAAGCCCTCGACCGCGCCCAAGAAGGAGCGCGAAGAGCCTCGCCGCGACAAGGACACCCGCAGCAAGAGCAAGGGCGACGGAGGCCGCCGCTCGGGCAAGCTGACGCTCAACCAGGCGCTCGCCGGCGGCGAGGGCGGGCGGCAGCGCTCCATGGCCGCGATGAAGCGACAGCAGGAGCGCGCGCGGCAAAAAGCGATGGGCGGCCGCGAGCAGCGCGAGAAGGTCGTGCGCGACGTGCAGTTGCCGGAGGCGATCCAGGTCTCCGAGCTGGCCAACCGGATGGCCGAGCGCGTCGGCGACGTGGTCAAGGCCCTCATGCAGAACGGCATGATGGTCACGCAGAACCAGTCGATCGACGCCGACACCGCCGAGCTGATCATCGAGGAATTCGGCCACCGAGTCGTCCGCGTCTCCGACGCCGACGTCGAAGACGTCATCACCGGGGTCGAGGACAAGTCGGGCGATCTCAAGCCGCGCGCGCCCGTCGTCACGATCATGGGCCACGTCGACCACGGCAAGACATCGCTGCTCGACGCGATCCGCGACGCCAAGGTCGTCGCTGGCGAGGCCGGCGGCATCACCCAGCATATCGGCGCCTACCAGGTGCAGACCGACTCGGGCAGCACGCTGACATTCCTCGACACGCCCGGCCACGCGGCCTTTACCTCGATGCGCGCCCGGGGCGCTCAGGTGACCGACATCGTGGTGCTGGTGGTGGCCGCAGACGACGCGGTGATGCCGCAGACGGTCGAGGCCATCAACCACGCCCGCGCCGCCGGGGTACCGATGATCGTGGCGATCAACAAGATCGACAAGCCCGAGGCCGACCCCGACAAGGTGCGCACCGGCCTGCTGCAGCACGAGGTCATCGTCGAGAAGATGTCGGGCGAGGTGCAGGACGTCGAGGTGTCGGCCATCTCGGGCCAGGGCCTTGACGAGCTGCTCGAGGCGATCGCGCTCCAGTCCGAACTCCTCGAGCTCAAGGCCAACCCCGACCGCAAGGCCGAGGGCGCCGTGATCGAGGCGCAGCTCGACGTCGGCCGCGGTCCTGTCGCGACGGTGCTGGTGCAGAAGGGCACGCTGCGGCGGGGCGACATCTTCGTGGTGGGCGAGCAGTGGGGCAAGGTCCGCGCGCTCATCAACGACAAGGGCGAGCGTGTCGACGAGGCCGGCCCCTCGGTGCCGGTCGAGGTGCTGGGCCTGAATGGCACGCCCGAGGCGGGCGACGTGCTCAACGTCGTCGAGACCGAGGCGCAGGCCCGCGAGATCGCCGAGTACCGCGAGCAGAAATCGAAGGAAAAGCGCGCCGCCGCCGGTGCCGCCACCTCGCTCGAGCAGCTGCTGGCCAATGCCAAGGCCGACGAGAACGTCAAGGAACTGCCCGTTCTGGTGAAGGCCGATGTTCAGGGCTCTTCCGAGGCGATCGCGCAGGCGCTCGAGAAGATCGGCAACGAGGAGGTGCGGGTGCGCCTGCTCCATTCCGGCGTGGGCGCCATCACCGAGACCGATGTGGGCCTCGCGGAGGCCTCTGGCGCGCCGGTGATCGGCTTCAACGTGCGGGCCAACGCGCCGGCGCGCAACGCCGCCAACCAGAAGGGAGTGGAGATCCGCTACTACTCGGTGATCTACGACCTGGTGGACGACGTGAAGGCCGCCGCCTCGGGCCTGCTCGGCGCCGAAGTGCGCGAGAAGTTCATCGGCTACGCCGAGATCAAGCAGGTCTTCAAGGTGTCGAACGTCGGCAAAGTCGCCGGCTGCCTCGTCACCGAGGGCGTCGCCCGCCGCTCGGCCGGCGTGCGCCTGCTGCGTGACAACGTGGTGATCCACGAGGGCACGCTGAAGACGCTCAAGCGCTTCAAGGACGAGGTGCCCGAGGTCCAGTCGGGCCAGGAATGCGGCATGGCCTTCGAGAACTACGAAGACATCCGCGAGGGCGACGTCATCGAGATCTTCGAGCGCGAGGAGGTCGAGCGCACGCTCGCCTGACCCCTGCCGCCTCTGCACAGCGAAAAGGGCGCCCGCGGGCGCCCTTTCTGCGTCTTGTCATGCGGGTGGATGTGTCAGACAGCGTTGACGCCGACCGGCGTGCCGGCATAGAGCCGCTCGCCCACGCGCACGATGATCCGCCCGCCCGGCAGGCTCTTGACGAACAGGCCCTGCACCGAGACGCAGCTGCCCATGACGATGGTGCGGAGCATGACCCCTCTCCCTTCAAGCGAAACTCGACTGACTATAGTCACCGATCGTTCACCTTTCACCGATAAATCTGTCGCAAGCACGGCAATTGCGCACAAATATTCGGCATTTAGCGAAGAAGTGTCGGCTCAGAGCCAGTCGCGCAGGTGCGGGATGAGGGGCAGATCGGCCGGCGGCATCGGGTAGTCGCGCAGCCGCGCCGGCACCGCCCAGGCAAGGCGCTGGCCCTCGCGAGGCTCAGGGGTGCCCTGCCACTTGCGGCAGGCGAAGAGCGGCATCAGCAGGTGGAACTCGTCGTAGGAATGGCTCGCGAATGTGAGCGGCGCGAGGCAGCTCTCCCACGTCTCGATGCCGAGCTCTTCGTGCAGCTCGCGCATGAGCGCGGCCTCCGGAGTCTCGCCCGGCTCGACCTTGCCCCCGGGGAACTCCCACAGCCCGGCCATGCTCTTTCCCTCGGGCCGCTGGGCGAGCAGCACCCGCCCGTCGGCGTCGACCAGCGCCACCGCCGCGACCAGGACGACCTTCACCCGACGCACTCCCCGCCGGACGCCTGCGCGGGCGGAGGGGGCGGGAGCCTCCGGCGGGGATATTTCAAGCAAGAAGAAGCAGAGGCCAGGGTCGGGACGGGGGGTATGGGACGGCTCACGAGCGATAATCGGCGTTGATGCGGATGTATTGCTCGGTTAGGTCGCAGGTCCACATCCAGCTCTCGTGGAGGCCAAGACCGAGGTCGACGGCGATGACCAGCTCGGCGTTCTTCATGTAGGCGGCCCCGTCGTCCTCGCGGTAGCTCTCGGCGACCCAGCCTTTTTCGGCCACGAGAATGTCGCCGAAGCGGATCGTCAGACGGTCGCGGTCGGCCTCGGCGCCGGATTTGCCCACGGCCATGACGACGCGCCCCCAGTTGGGATCTTCGCCCGCGACGGCTGTCTTGACGAGGGGCGACTCGGCGATCGCGCGGGCCGTGCGGGCCGCATCCTCGGCCGAGGCGGCGCCGGTGACGCGGACCTCTACGAACTTGCTCGCCCCCTCGCCATCACGCGCGATCTGCCGTGCGAGGTCGGCCATGACCGCCTCGAGCGCGGCGGCGAAGGCGGCGCTCTCGCTGACGTCGACGCACGAGGCGGCGGTGGCGGCCACGAGCACGGTGTCGGAGGTCGAGGTGTCGCCGTCGACCGTGACACGGTTGAAACTGGCCTGGGCCGCGCGCCCGGTCATCTGCTGCAGCGCGTCGAAGGGGCAGGCGGCGTCGGTGTAGAGGAAGGCGAGCATCGTGGCCATGTCGGGCGCGATCATGCCGGAGCCCTTGGCGATGCCGGCGACGGTGACCGGGCCCTGCGGCGTCTCGACGACCCGCACCGCGCCCTTGGGGAAGGTGTCGGTCGTCATGATGGCGCGGGCGGCGCCCTCCAGCCCGCGGGGCGTTGCGTCGGCCACGAGCCCCTCGACGACCGCGGCGATCCGGTCATGCGGGAGGCGCTCGCCGATCACACCCGTCGAGGCGGTGAAGACGCGTCCCGCGGGCACGCCTGCGGCCTGCGCCACGGCGGCGCAGAGGGCGGCGACCGACGCATCGCCGGCCCGGCCGGTGAAGGCGTTGGAATTGCCGGAGTTGACGAGGAAGGCCGCGCCCCCCGTCGTGCCCGCCCCCAGCTTGGCCTCGCAATCGCGCACGGGAGCGGAGCGGGTCGACGAGCGGGTGAAGACGCCGGCGACCGTCGTGCCGGGGTCGAGCAGGGCGAGCGTCACGTCGACCCGCCCGGCGTGACGCACACCCGCTTCGGCGGAAGCGAAGCGCGCGCCACGGATCTCGGGCAGGTCGGGGAACCGCTCGGGCGCGAGCGGCGAGACGGGCAGGGGGCCGCCCACCGCTTACTCGGCGACGAGCGAAAGGTCGGAGAGGATCGAGGGATCGACCTCGATCTCTTCCCGCGTGATGTCTGCCTGCTCCACCACTTCGGCGATGCGGGCCTCGACGGCCTGCTGCTGCAACTCGTCGGCGATCTCGCCGCGCACCTCCTCGAGCGGGGGCGCCTCGGCCATGCGCGTCTCGTTCAGCCTGACGACGTGCCAGCCGAACTGCGTCTGGACGGGCGGAGAGACCTCGCCCGCCTCGAGCGCCATCACCGCCTCCTCGAACTCGGGCACCATCATGCCCGGGCCGAACCAGCCGAGCGCGCCGCCGTCGGGGCCCGAGGGGTCGGTGGAATGTTCGCGCGCGAGCTCGCCGAAATCGGCGCCCTCGTCGAGCTGGCCGATCAGCCCCTGCGCCTCTTCCTCGGTCTCCACGAGAATGTGCGAGGCGTTGTATTCGGTCGACGGCTCGGCCGCGGCGTAGCGTTCCTCGTAGGCGGTCTCGATCGCCTCGTCGGTCACCGCGTCCTGCCCGGCCATACCCAGCGCCTCGCCCGCGAGCAGGCCGGTGCGCTGGTTCTCGATGGTGAGCAGCGTCGCCTTCGTCGGGGTCTCGAGCGATTGCGCCAGCGCGTTCTGCTGGATCAGCTGGTCGAGCAGGCCCGGGAACAGCACCTCGTCGGGCAGCTGCTGGTACTGGCCCGGCAGTGTCTGCCGGGCGACGATCATGTGACCGATCGTGATCTCGGTGTCGCCCACCGTGGCGATCACGGTATCGGCGTCCTGCGCGGCCAAGGGCGCGGCGGCGAGGCCGAGGGCGAATCCCCCGGCGAGCGCGGCGAGGCGGGGCTGCATGCGCGATGCTCCTTTCGTGCCGCACGGGCGGCGGCGTTGACTCCGAAAGAGCGGCCTCTTACATCGCCTCAGGTCCGAGGGCCGGGCCGCTCGCGTCACGCGCTTCGTAACGCCGCGAGGGAGGGTCGGCAACCGCCTTCGCCTCAGAACGCGCGCACGAAAGCGAGATACATGCTGGGTTTCAAGACCGTCGCACGAAAGGTCTTCGGCACGCCGAACGACCGCAAGATCAAGGCCACCCGTCCGACGGTGGAGCGGATCAACGCGCTCGAGCCCGACTTCCACAAGCTCTCGGACGAGGGGCTGATCGCCAGGACCGAAGAGCTGCGCAAGCGCGTGGCCGAGGGCGAGAGCCTCGACGAGGTGCTGCCCGAGGCATTCGCCAATTGCCGCGAGGCGGCGCGCCGGGCGCTTGGCCTGCGGGCCTTCGACGTGCAGCTGATGGGCGGGATCTTCCTGCACCAGGGCAACATCGCCGAGATGAAGACCGGCGAGGGCAAGACGCTGGTCGCCACCTTCCCCGCCTATCTCAACGCGCTGTCGGGGGCGCCGGTGCACATCGTGACGGTCAACGACTACCTCGCCCGCCGCGACGCCGAGTGGATGGGCAAGGTCTTTGCCGCGCTCGGCATGACGACCGGCGTGGTCGTGCCCCAGCAGCCCGACGCCGAAAAGAAGGCAGCCTACAAGGCCGACATCACCTACGCCACCAACAACGAGCTCGGCTTCGACTACCTGCGCGACAACATGAAGTCGGAGCTGTCGGAGATGAGCCAGCGGGGCCATGGCTTCGCCATCGTCGACGAGGTCGACTCGATCCTGATCGACGAGGCGCGCACGCCGCTCATCATCTCGGGCCCCAGCCAGAACCGCTCGGAACTCTACCAGGCCATCGACAAGCTCGCCCCCGAGCTGACGGAAGAGCACTATTCGCTCGACGAGAAGCAACGCAACGTCACCTTCACCGATGAGGGTAACGAGTTTCTCGAACAGCGGCTGCACGAGATCGGCCTGCTGCCCGAGGATCAGTCGCTCTACGACCCCGAGAGCACCACGATCGTCCACCACGTGAACCAGGCCCTCAAGGCGCACGTGATGTTCAACAAGGACAAGGACTACATCGTGCGCAACGGCGAGGTTGTGCTGATCGACGAGTTCACCGGGCGCATGATGGCGGGCCGCCGCCTGTCGGACGGGCTGCACCAGGCAATAGAGGCGAAGGAGGGCTGCAAGATCCAGCCCGAAAACGTGACGCTCGCCTCGGTGACGTTCCAGAACTACTTCCGCCTGTATTCCAAGCTGTCGGGCATGACCGGGACTGCCTCGACCGAGGCCGAGGAATTCATGACGATCTACGGACTCGGTGTGGTCGAGGTGCCGACCAACCTGCCCATCGCCCGTGCCGACGAGGACGATGCCGTCTACCGCACCGCGAACGAGAAGTTCGACGCCATCGTCGAGTCGATCCGCGAGGCGCACGGGCGCGGCCAGCCGGTGCTCGTCGGCACGACCAGCATCGAGAAGTCGGAGATGCTGTCGAAGTTTCTCGAGCGGGGGCAGATCCCGCACAACGTGCTCAACGCCCGCCACCACGAGCAGGAAGCGCAGATCATCGCCGATGCCGGCAAGGTCGGCGCGGTGACGATCGCCACCAACATGGCCGGCCGGGGGACCGACATCAAACTGGGCGGCAATGTCGAGTTCAAGGTGATGGAGGCCATCGCCGCCGAGCCCGAGACCGACCCCGAAGAGATCCGCAAGCGCGTCGAGGCCCAGCACGCGGCCGAGGAGCAGAAGGTGAAAGAGGCCGGCGGCCTCTTCGTGCTGGCCACCGAGCGCCACGAGAGCCGCCGCATCGACAACCAGCTGCGCGGCCGCTCGGGCCGGCAGGGCGACCCGGGGCGCTCGCAGTTCTACCTCTCGCTCGAGGACGACCTGATGCGCATCTTCGGGTCGGAACGGCTCGACAAGATGCTGACCCGGCTGGGGATGAAGGAGGGCGAGGCCATCATTCACCCCTGGGTCAACAAGTCGCTCGAAAAGGCGCAGGCGAAGGTCGAGGGGCGCAACTTCGACATCCGCAAGCAGCTGTTGAAGTTCGACGACGTGATGAACGACCAGCGCAAGGTGATCTTTGGCCAGCGGCGCGAGATCATGGAGGCGGAAGAGGTCGGCGAGATCGTCCGCGACATGCGCCACCAGGTCATCGACGACCTCGTCGACACCCACATGCCCAAGAAGGCCTATGCCGACCAGTGGGAGACCGAGGCGCTCCGGCAGGAGGCGCGCGACAAGCTCGGTCTCGACGTGCCGGTGGAGGAGTGGGCCGCCGAGGAAGGCGTCGACGACGACGACATCCGCGAACGGCTCTACAAGGCGTCCGACGAGTTCATGGCGCAAAAGACGGTGGCCTTCGGCACCGACAACATGCGCAACATCGAAAAGCAGATCCTGCTGCAGACGATCGACCAGAAATGGCGCGACCACCTTCTGCGGCTCGAGCACCTGCGCTCGGTCATCGGCTTCCGCGGCTATGCCCAGCGCGATCCGCTGAACGAGTACAAGACCGAGGCGTTCCAGCTCTTCTCGGGCCTGCTCGACGGGCTGCGGGGCGACGTGGTGCAGAAGCTCTCGCAGATCCGCCCGCTGACCGAGGACGAGCAGCGGCAGATGATGGAGCAGCTTCTGGCCCAGCAGCGGCAGATGCAGGCGCCGGCCCAGGCCCCGCAGGCCGCCCGCCAGCCCGAGCCCGCAGGCGCCAACGGCGGCGGTGCCGCCGTCGCAGAGGCCCCGCGCCCCGGTTTCGTCGAGTCCGACCCGTCGACCTGGGGCAATCCCGGCCGCAACGAGCCCTGCCCCTGCGGCTCCGGCAAGAAGTTCAAGCACTGCCACGGCAGCCTCTGAGGTCCGCCCGGCCCTGGCGCCGCCGCCGCCGCTCCGGTGGTGCGCCCGCCGGCGGCGATCGCGGGCCGTCCGGGCTCAGATGTAGCCTGCGCCCCGCAGGCTGACCTCGCGGCCCTTGCCCACCACGATGTGGTCGTGCAGCGTGACGCCCAGCACCTGCCCCGCCGCCTCGATCTGAAGCGTCATGTCGATGTCGGCCTGGCTGGGCGTGGGGTCGCCCGACGGATGGTTGTGCACGAGGATCAGCGCCGAGGCGCCCAGTTCCAGCGCGCGCTTCATCACCTCGCGGGGATAGACCGGCACGTGATCGACGGTCCCCTCGCCCTGCGCCTCGTCGGCGATCAGCACGTTCTTGCGGTCGAGGTAGAGCACGCGGAACCGCTCGGTCTCCAGATGCGACATGGCGGTGCGCACGTAGTCGATCACCGCGTCCCAGCTCGAGATGACGGGGCGCCGGATGACGCGGGCGCGGGCCAGCCGGTGGGCGGCGGCCTCGACGACCTTCAACTCGCAGATCACCGCCTCGCCGACGCCTTCGACGGCCCGCAGGCGGGCGGGCGCCGCCGAGAGCACGCGGGCGAAGTCGCCGAACGTGTCGAGCAGGCGGCGGGCGAGCGGCTTGACGTCGGCCCGCGGGATGGCGCGGAACAGCACCAGCTCAAGCATCTCGTAATCCGGCAGCGCGTCGGCGCCGCCGTCGAGGAAGCGGGCGCGCAGCCGCTGCCGGTGGTCGCGGATGTAGGACGGCGGCTCGGCCGCGCGGCCGTTCCGGCGGGGTGCGACGGGCAGCGGAAGGGGCGTGGCCTCGTCGCCGCCGAAGAGCGGCATCGGGGCCTCGGAGAACGAAGGGTCGGTGCGCATGCCGCGACCTTCCCTCGATTCTGGTGAACGGGCGGTTAAGGAAGGGGCTGGAGAGCGGCCGGATCGGCCGCG
>LJNT01000178.1:0-1576 GCA_001314685.1 Rhodobacteraceae bacterium HLUCCA09 | reverse complement strand
CGCCCGGCAGCCTCGACGCTCGTGCCCGAGACGGCCCGGCTGGAGGCCGCTCCGGGCGCGCCTGCCTACCCCTTCATCCCGTCCCAGAAACTCTTGACCTGGTCGAAGAAGCTCGAGCGGTGGGGGTTGTTGTCCTCGCTCAGCTTCTCGAACTCGCGCAGAAGCTCCTTCTGCCGCGCGGTCAGGTTCACCGGCGTCTCGACGGCGAGCTCGATGAACATGTCGCCCAGCGCCTGCCCACGCAGCGCCGGCATGCCCTTGCCCCGCAGGCGCAGCTGCTTGCCCGTCTGGCTGCCGGCCGGCACCTTCACCCGCGCCCTGCCGCCGTCGATCGTGGGCACCTCGATGTCGCCGCCCAGCGCGGCGGCGGCGATCGTCACCGGCACGCGGCAGTAGAGGTTGACGCCGTCGCGCTGGAAGATCTCGTGCTCGACCACCTCGATGAATATGTAGAGGTCGCCCGGCGGCCCGCCGCGCAGGCCCGCATCTCCCTCTCCGGCGAGGCGGATGCGCGTGCCCGTCTCCACCCCGGCGGGGATGTTGACCGACAGCGCGCGTTCCTTCTCCACGCGGCCGGCGCCGCCGCAGGCGGTGCAGGGGTTCTTGATGATCTGGCCGAGGCCCGAGCAGGTCGGGCAGGTGCGCTCGACGGTGAAGAAGCCCTGCTGCGCACGCACCTTACCCATGCCGGCGCAGGTCGGGCACGCGACGGGCTCGGCCCCGCCCTCCGCCCCGGTGCCGGAACACTCGGCGCAGGTGACCGACGAGGGCACCTTGATCGTCTTCTGCAGGCCGGAATACGCCTCTTCCAGCGTGATCCGCAGGTTGTAGCGCAGGTCGGCCCCGCGCGAGGCGCGGCTTCGGCCGCCGGCGCCGGGGCGCCCGCCCATGAAGTCGCCGAACAGGTCGTCGAACACGTCGGAAAAGGCGGAGGCAAAGTCGCCCTGACCGCCGGCACCGAAGCCGCCCGCGCCGCCGGGGCGCCGCCCCGCGCCGCCCATCCCGCCGTCGAAGGCGGCATGGCCGAACCGATCGTAGGCGGCTTTCTTGTCGGGGTCCTTGAGGGCCTCGTAGGCCTCGTTCACTTCCTTGAACTGGGCCTCGGCATCGGGGTTGTCCGCGTTGCGGTCGGGGTGAAGCTCTTTCGCCTTCTTGCGATAGGCCTTCTTGATCTCGTCGTCCGACGCGCCGCGGCCGACACCGAGCACCTCGTAGAAATCACGTTTTGCCATGGGGTGTCGTCCCTCCCCTCGAACGACGCAGCCGGCCCGGGATCATCCGGACCGGCCGCGCGCGAGGCACCGATCGGGGCTCAGCCGGCCCGCTTGTTGTCGTCCTCGCCGAGATCCTCGAAGTCGGCGTCCACGATGTCCTCGTCGACGCTCGACGGGCCGTCATCGCCACCGCCTGCGTCGCCGCCGCCCGACTTCTCCTGCTCGGCCTTGTAGATGGCCTCGCCGAGCTTCATCGCAGCCTCGGTCAGGTTCTGGATGCCAGACTTGATCTTGCCGGCATCGTCGCCCTGCAGCGCCTCCTCGAGCGGCTGCATGGCGAGCTCGATCGCCTCGACCGTCGA